>CAKTLG010000007.1 GCA_934572465.1 uncultured Oscillospiraceae bacterium | reverse complement strand
CCGCCGTACATCGTGAACGTGCCGCCGCACTTGTGATCGTTGCGCCCGTTATCTCCGGACACATACACGCCGCCGCCCTGGAAGGAATGGTTGTCGCTGACCTCACCGCCGAGCATGGTGAACGTGCAGCCTGTGTTGTGCAAATACACACCGCCGCCGTTGTAGCTGGGCGAACAGTTGCCGCTGATCCGGCCGCCGCGCATGATAAAGCTGCCCTCCTCCACACGCACACCGGCGCCGGACCCGTTTGCTGTCTCAAAGCCGCAGATTGTGCCGCCGTACATGATGAAGCCTTCGATGCTGCTGTTAACGCCTATACCGCCGCAGCTGGAGCCAATGATCACGCCGCCGGTGACGGTGATGCCGCCAGAATCCTCCCGCGTCCACCGGCCATTTGTGCCCTCTTTAAATTTATATTTGCCGTTGCTGCCGTTGCAGTCGGTCAGCACAAAGGGGCCGTCCTGAATGTCGATCAGCCTGCTGTCATTGCTGCTGACGGTCGATGTGATGCTGTGGCCGTTGAGGCAGAGCACCGTGCTGTCCGCGGGCGTCCATGTCTTGTCAAGCGTCACGTCCGCGGTCAGGTAGTAGTAGTTTGTGCTTGTGGCAGCAAGCAGAGCATCTCCCGAGCTGATAGCTGTCCACGACACACTCGTGTCCGACCCGCCATGTGTGCACTCCTTGCCGCAGATGGGGTGCTTGTGAGACTCGACCTCCAGATAGAGCGCTCTATCATCATCATGATACGAGACCCGATACAAGCCGCCCGCGTCGGGGGTGAAGTGACTGGCATCCGCACTCGAGAGCGTGTAGGCATCGCCAGCGACGGCAATTTTCATGGGCGTTTTCTCAGTGGTCACGCCGATGGTATTCGTCAGCTCGCCGGTGATGGTGAGGGACATATTATCGCGCACAAAGACGTTATTTTTAACGCCCTCTTTTGTGGTGTTGCCTATGATCGTAATATCGCCGCTGAGGTTGACGGTGCAATTGAAAGTCCGCATACCAGCGCCGGAATCGGCGATGTTGCCGGTGATTTTACCGCCGCTCAGGTCGAGCGTACTATTATTGTCCGCAAAGACGCCGCCGTTGGATCTTTCCGTGGCGGTCGCCGTATTACCGGAGATCGTGCCGTTCTTCATGGTAAAATGCGCATTATGATTGACCGCTACACCCCCGCCGTAACTGAGCGCCGAGCTGGAGGTGGCCTCGTTGCCGGTGATCATGCCGTCATGCAGATAGAAATACGCATAGTCCTGCACAAATACGCCCCCGCCGCAGCAATTGCCGCTGGAGCCGGTAAAGTTGGCCTTGTTGTTAGAGATCGTGCCCGTACATATGGAACGTGCCGAATGTGTCATCTGCACTGCCATCTACATACACGCCGCTGCCTTCCGCCTTGTTGTATGAATTGATATATGTATTGTCAGAGATCGCGCCACCGTACATATTAAAGGTGGCGCCGGTATTGACCATCACGCCGAGGCCGTTGGCTTTCTGCTGCGTATATTCATTTACCGCATGCGTGATCTTGCCGGTTCCTTCACAGTCGCACAGCGTAAGGGTTGCATTTTTCTTGATAAGAATTCCGGATGTGTTCGTGTTCACGCTGATGTCGTTGCCGTTCAGGCAGAGGACGACGTCTCCCTCGATGTACACCTTGCTCACACCGATGCTCCGTGTCAGGTAGTAGGTGCCTGTAGTGAACGTAACGTTGCCCATCTTGTCTTCTATCTGGACATCGCCCGCATACACTCTGTCCCAGCCGTTGACATCTTTGCAGGTCACCGCCTTTGCATTCGTAAACGCATTTTTCTTGCTTTCTGCAGGGCAAATGTCGCAGGAGCTGTCGTCATGGGGGCAGAGCGGATGGCCGCTATGGTCCGTCTGCACCGCCGTCAGCGTGGTCATGGCTTCACAAAGGGCCCCGTAGCGCGTTATATCCAGCGCCGCCAGCTGCTCCTCGGTCAGCGCTGCCAGCGCTTCGTCAATGGCGATGAGCTGCGCCGAAAGCGCCTCCGCGTTGTCCGCCGTCACTCCGTCCGGCAGCGCGTCGATGAGCGCCTGTGCAGCCTGTACCGCCGCGTCGGGCTCGGGCGCGTTGTCCTGCTCGTCGCCGTCGCGGCTGACCTCGCCGACGGTCTCGCGCTGCGTCTCCCGCGCGCCATCTGCGTCCGCCGCAAATGCCGCCGTGGGCAGCAGCGTCAGGCACAGCGCCAGCGCAAGAAACAGGCTTGTGATGCGTTTTCTCATGTGCGTACCCTCCTTTTTCTGATGGCCAGTTTTTTGTCATGCCCGCCTGACCACAGCGGGCAAAGTCCACAAGTTTGCAGAAAGGTCTCGTCCCGTGGGTACCCACGGGACGAGGGGCGCGCCCCTCGTCATGATCCTTTCGCTATCTTCCATATAATGAACCAAAATAACTATATACGATTATGCGGCTATGCGGCAAATGTAAATCGTTCTGAAGCATGAGCTCTTAAAAAGCGTAAGCGTCAAAGCTAACGGTCGAGCGAAACAGACACTGCGTGGGCAGTGCGGCTCACCCTCACATATGCGCCGAATATATGCGGGATGTCCGGAAATTAAACGAACCAAGGCTGGCAGGTCTATTGACCCACCAGCCTTGAGGTTTATATGCCCTTATCCATGACGCTTACTATAGCTGCAATATCCTCGGATTTCCGCTTGACAAAGGTCTGCCGACCTACGTCATCAATCCGCTGCACACCGAAAGCGGCAATCCTCCGGTTTGGCGGTATGGATCAGCTCATGGGCGTGTGTTTCAAGCGCTTCGACCCAGTCGTGCTGACTCTGGGCTGCGCCGCAAAAGACGCACTTGCCGTTTTTCCAGCGGTGGGAAATCCGCTTGTAGCGGATATTACAAGCTCATCGCAGACGTTTTGAGCATACTGCTTCCGGAACGCTGAAACCGTGGACGGTCCCTTCTGCTTCCGGCGTGCGCACGCACAGCTAATTCCTGTAAAAATAGAAATCGCATTTATCGCTGCCGCGTCCTATCGTGCCATGACGCTCAAAAGCGATGCCGCACATATTTCCATAGACACGGTCGTCGCTCAGGCAGAAGGTGCCTGTCAGTTCCTTGCAGCCCAGCAATTCGCAATACTTCATATAGGGGCATTGCAGAACGTCGACACGGTAATGCCTGCTGTCGGCTTCAATTTCTACAAATCTGAAGCCCGCATCCCCGTTGAACATGGTGCCGATCATCTTGTGGAAAACCTTAAAGAAAAGAGGGCGGATAAAAGGGAGCTTCGTTGCGGCATGCAGGCGCTTTCGGTCGGGCTCTACGCCGATCCTGACGGATTCTTCGATCAGGCCGAGGGCTTCTTCCTGTGAGATGTATTTGACCATCTGCAGGTAGATCGCGGCGCGCGGGAAGATCATCCGTTCGGTATGCAGCTTTTCCTTTTTGGAAAGGCCCTGATATTTGCCGCATAACTCGTTGCAGAGATTTACCGCATCACTGACCAGAGCGTCCGTCTGTTCCTTGCCGAGCGTCTTTCTCAGTTCGCTCAGAAGATAAGAGAAGCCGCCAAGCTTTTCGTAATACCTGTTGTCGATCATACTTCCATGCTCCTCCGCGTTTGTAAATTCCAGCTTGCATACCTCATCATAGCGTATTTGAAGAAACGTGTAAAGCGGATCTGCTGCATTAAGAAGAAAGCGGAGCGAAAATACAATTCCGCCCCGCCCGTGCAGACGAGGCGGGCTTATTTTATGTACGGCTCCCCGATGAGGAAAAGCTTTGGCATAGCGGGAGACCCCGCCGTGCCGTTTGGCGAGAGCTGATACCGGAATGCAATACGGCGGCAGTCGGCTCCTGCTTTACCGGCTTTTTTCGTGCGGCGCGGACGGCTTTCCGCGCGGAGACGCGCGGGCGATCAACACGGCGAGCGACGCAAAAAGCGAGAGGGCGGCGGGCAGGAGACGCGGCTTCGTTTCGTAGTAGATCGCGCTTGTGCCGGTTTCCGGCAGAGCGTCGGGATCAAACGGCAGACCGTGATCGGTCAAAAGCTTTTTGACGTTCAGCAGCTGGATCACAGGCAGGCCTGAGGCATTGTAGCGGTCGAGCAGACCGCTGCGCGCGGAAACGATCCGGATGCTGTCGGGGCGGGAGACGCCCTGACGCAGCGTGGTGCCGTCCAGCCCGAGCGTTGTGACGTTGCCGCCGACGCCGACAAAGCAGGAGATCGGCCCGTTTTCCGCATACAGCGCCATGCGCCATGCAATATTCTGCGAATAAACGCCCTCGCTGACGATGGGGACGCCGTAGCCCTCCAGCCGCGCAAGGATCTGGGCAAGGACGGCGGCGTCCATATCCTGCCCGATGTCATATGCGCCGCCGGCTGTGATGGCGGCGGGGAGCGTGCTGAGGTATCCGTCCTGTACAAGACGGCAGAGCATATCCGGCAGCGTCAGCTCCGGCTGATTGGCGCCGTAGGTGGACGCGCCGACGGATGCAATATAGACGCAGTTGACGCCCATCGCATCGCAGGCGCAGAGCAGCGCGAGATCAAGCGCGGGAAAAGAGCCGGAAAATCCCGCGCCGATCGTATCGCCGCTTCGCACGCCGGCCTCGCGCAGCAGCGCGACGACGAGCGCGGCCATGTCGGGATTTGCGGTGCTGCGCTTGGCTTCGGGAGAGCCGAGCGTGGTGGTGATATCGGTCAGATAGTCGCCGAGCATTCCGGTGCCGTGCCGATCCTCCTCGCCGAGCGGAAGGGAAAGCGACTCCTTATACGTGCGGATCTGCGCTATGCAGCGCGCCATTTGCTCCGCGGCGGCGTATTTGATGGCATAGTCGCTGCTTTTCTGCACGGGAGCGCCGCAGTATGCGGCGGCAAGCCCGCCGAGACTGAGCGCGAGCGCAAGCAGCAGCGCTGTCAGCTTTTGCTTCATTGCCGCCACCTCACAGTACGGGGTAGCCGAAAAGCGTGAGCAGCAGCGCGAGCACGGCTGTGACGACGGCAAGGCTCAGCAGAGATTTGACGATGCCCTGACGGTCAAAATCGCGGGCGATGATGCCCGGGATCAGGATACCGATGACGTCGGCGCGGAACGGCAGCATACCGGAGAGCGATATGAGCGACTGTATGGCGGCGGCGAGCAGGATGAGCGCGGCAAAACGGCGGCGTCCGTAAAGAATGGCCGCGCGGCTGAGAAGACGCACGGCAAACGCCGCCAGCAGCGATACGACGAGCGTGCAGACGATGCGCATCGGCGAGTGCAGACTCAGAACGAAGTAGCCCGGGACGATCAGTCCGGCGGGAGAAAGCCCCGTCCATTCAAAAAAGAGTACGCTGACGATCACGCCAAGCAGAATGATCTGGTCATACAAGGGGAGAACCCTCCTTTGCGGCAAATTCCATCAGGCGGCGGCCATCGTTGGCGATGTTGCCGGCGGCGAAGACCAGCGTGCCCGCGGGAAGCGCGCGCAGCCGGCTCTCAAAATGCCTGCCGAGGGGAACGATCGTGCCTGAAAAACCATCGCGCAGCAGGCTGCGCCGGAAATAGTCCTGCCCGCTGCCGAGCAGCCATACCTCGTCTGGCTTCAGCCTGAGAGCGACGCTTACCATGTCGTGGGTGCGCGCGCCGCGATCCATGCGGTTATTGAAAAGGAAAACAGTGTGCGTGATGTCCTGCTCCAGCCTGCCGCGCACGTCGGCATATACGCGCGCCGTGGATTCAGGGTCGTTGATGGAGAGCGCGTTGACAAAAACGCCGCTCCCGATCCGCCAGAGCGAGAGCGCATAGGGATCGCGGGAGAAATGGCGCATCCCCTCCAGCGCCGTCTCGCGCGGCACGCCGAGGTGTGCGCACACGGCCAGCGCCAGAGCGATATTTTCGGCAAAGTCAAAGTCCGGCTCGCTGCCGTCGGGACGGACGGGGAAGAAGCGGCACTGCCGCGCCTGCGCGGCCTCGGCAAGCTGCTGCGTGAGCCGGTCCTCGGCGGTAAAAAGCGCGCCGCGGTCAGGAACGGTGCTGCACAGAGAGACTGCGATCTCGGGCAGCGTGGCGCCCATTACATCCGTGTGATCGAGGCGAACATTGGTGATGACGCCGATATCCCCGCGCAGCATTTCCTGCTGGGAGACACGCTGCAGCTCCGGCTGAACGGCCATGCATTCGACGACGAGGATCTGCGCGCCCTCACCGGCGGCGCGGTGCAGGATGCGGAGCTGCTCGCGGATGTTCGACGGCGCGATGCGGCGGATCGGCCGCTCGCTGCCGTCAACGCCGCTGTAAATTGGATCGGTGCCGGTGGTCTTGCACGCGGTGTGCCACCCGCCCGCCCGCAGTCCTGCGGCGATCAGGCGCGTGACGGTGGATTTCCCACGCGTGCCGTTGACGTGGACCACATGTTCAAGCCTTGCGCGGTCGCGCCGTGCGCGGGCGCGCTCGAAAACGAGCAGCGTGAGCCAGACGGCGCAGAGAAGGAGCAGACAGCGTTCCGTGGAAGGCACCCCCTTGTCTGAAAGATGGCCCCATGATAGCACATGAAAGTTCTTCGGACAAGTCTTGCACGGCATAAAAAGCGTGCAAAGAGGGCGAAAGGGATTTTTTATACATATTTCTCCGGCCTGCAAGGGTAGACAAACCACATATTTTCTCGTAAAATAAAACCGCCGAATACGACAGAAGTGACAAAAGAAACGTCATGTTTCCCTGCTGCCGTATCGCTGCGAAACAAAAAAGACAGGAGGATTCTCATGAAAAAGCTACTTGCATTATCCCTTGCCCTGATCCTCACGCTCGGCCTTGCGGCCTGCGGACAGAAGGATGAGCCCGCGCCTGCACTCGAGGGCATGCAGCGCCTGATCGTTATGAACAATGCGTTCGACGGTCTTGCAACGAGCGACCAGTGCTACAACGCCAAGGAGTACCACAAGGCGTACAGCCTCGGCGAGCTGATCGACAACAACTTCTGGTTCACTCCGGCGGATGACACCACGGTCTACACCGTCGCCTACACCGACTTCTATGCCGATGAGTGCGATCTGGCGACCTTCCGCAACAAGTTCATCAGCTTCCAGCAGGATAACCCTGAGTACGACTACGACCTGTTCGTCGGCCGCGCGCAGAAGGAATCCCAGGACGTGAAGTATAAGGGCTACTGCATCGTCGGCCCCGAAGTCATTCTGCTGATGCAGGAGGAAGGCTGGGCGATCCCCGAGCTGTTCGAGTATGTCAGCATGGCTGACGCCTCCGCGTATGACTTTATCTGCGCCGACGGCTACAGCGAGACCATCAGCAAGGCTGACCTCGACAAGTGCAGCATCTACTACACCGAGGACGGCGGCGTGAACGCCACCTCCATCGAGTATCCCGATTCCGGCCTTGCCGACATCCGCTACATCGTTCCCTCCGGCATGACCAAGGACTCCGAGCCTGCCGCCGAGGGCGTGAGCAAGATCAACGTTGCGCTCAACGCCGAGGGCGTCTACAAGACCGAGGCTCCCTACAGCGAGAACCGCGCGGGCGTGTACTACAGCGCCTGGGCTGTTGCGGATCTGCTGGCCAAGTATGATATCGCCGCCTGCGATACCGTGAAGGTCGTTTCCTACAAGGACGGCTATTCTCAGGATGAGAGCTATGCCGATTTCGCCGCCAAGTACATTGCCTATCAGGGCCCCAATGAAAAGGGCGACAACAAGGATTACTTCACCCTCGGCAGAACGCAGGCCAAGGACGCCGGCGTGACCAACGCGGGCTACTACATCTTCGCTGAGGATGCGTTCGTCTACGTTCCCGACGACGGCCGGACGGTCGCCGATGCGTTTGCCGCCACCGGCATGGTCGAGACGGCCAACTATGAGCTGACCTATGTCGACGGTACGACCGAGACCAAGACGGCTGATGAGGTCAAGGCGATGGATCTGACCACGGATCTCGCACAGATCGTCGCGGTTGCCGGCTGATAAGGCGCTGCAAAGAAAAGTGATGTGAACTCTCGTGCCCCGTCCCTGCTGAGCGGGGATGGGGCACGGATATTAAGCAAATAAAAGGAGGATCTTTTTGTGAAAAGACTGACCGCTGTTCTCCTGACCCTCGTGATGTGCCTGAGCCTTCTGGCTGGCTGCGGCGCGCAGGGAACGGAGCCTGATCCCGCTCCTGTCACGCCGCCGGTGGATCAGCCGGACGATACGAACGAGCCGGAGGTCGTTGTTACGCCCGCCTATGAAGGGGACATCTTCGGCACCGGCGCCGTCGGTGAAAACGGTGCTGCCGCCTGCGCAAGTCCGCTGGCCGCTGAGATCGCCATGGATATCCTGAAAAAAGGCGGCAATGCGGTGGACGCGGCCGTTGCCATGATCTATGCCGTCGGCATGCTGGAACCGGCCGCCTCCGGTATCGGCGGCGCCGGCCAGATGGTCGTTTACCTTGCCGAGAGCGACGAGTATGTCGTCATCGAGTACATGACGCAGGCGCCCGGCGCGGCCATCCCGGGAACGCTCGATACCTCCACGTCTGAAAACCCGCCCTCCCCGCAGGCCATCGCCATCCCCGGCGTCGTGCACGGCACGCTTACCGCGCTGGAGAAGTACGGCACGATGACCCCGCGCGAGGTGCTGCAGCCTGTGATCGATCTTGCGCGCAGCGGCTTCCCCGTGACCTCCCGCTGGAACAGCAACATCGAGGGCCGCTATGAGAATTTGTCTGCCTACGAATATACGATGAACCTCTATACCGACGAGGGCTTTTTGTGGAACGAGGGCGACCTCATCACCAACAACGACCTTGCCGATACGCTTGAGCTGATCGCCGACGAAGGCATCCAGGGCTTCTACGACAGCGACTTTACCGACAAAATGGTCGATTGGATCCAGAGCGTCGGCGGCGTGCTGACGCACGAGGACTTTGCGCAGTATCACAGCGTGATCCGCGAGCCGGTCTCCACGACCTATCGCGGTTACACCGTCTACACCGCCGGCGGCCCCTCCAACGGCGGCGTGGCGCTGCTGGAGATGCTCAACATCGCCGAGCAGTTTGACCTTGCCGGTTACGGCCACGACAGCGCCGAGACCGTGCAGATCCTCAATGACGCCTACGCGCTGGCCTATCAGGACGGCGTGGCCTACATGGGCGACCCCGATTATTACAACCTGCCCGTGGATGAGATGATCTCCAAGGAATACGGCGAGGAACGCGCCAAGAGCGTCACGGTCGGCGAGCGCATCAAGGTCGCCAAGGCCGGCAAGCTGGACGTCAGCCTTTCCGCCACGGGCGAGAAGGTGCTTGCAGACTGTACGCCCGATCAGGGCGGCACGACCCACATGGCCGTGATGGACAGCATGGGCAATGCCGTTTCCACGACCAACACCAACGGCATCAACTTCGGCTCCGCCGTGGCGGTGCCCGGCACGGGCTTTGTCTTCAGCGCGCACCTCGGCAACCTGAACGATACCATGAGCGCCCGCGTCAACCAGCTCATGCCCTACATCCGCGTCCGCTCTACCATGTGCCCGACCATCCTTGCCGGTGAGGACGGCAAGCCCGTTTTGGCCATCGGCTCCCCGGGCAACTGGGCGCTCGTTCCCGCCGCGCTCAACGCCATTGTGAACTATGTGGACTTTGACATGAACGTCGCCGAGGCGATCCTTGCCCCGCGCTCGTTCCGCGACGGCATCAGCAAGACGCTGACCATCGAGGGCCGCTACGGCCAGTCGGTGCTCGACCAGCTTGCCGCGATGGGCTTTGAGATCGATGAGGAGAGCAGCGAGTACGGCGCGCACGTCGGCTGCCTTGCCGGCGTTGAGGTCGGCGATGACGGACGCTTCTATGCTCTGGGCGATTACCGCCGCCTTTACGGCGCGGCCGCCTATTAAAAACGCCTGAACCACAGGGGGCGAGAGCCCCCTGTGGAGAGAGAAAGGAGCGTCAACTATGAGAGAAGAACTGGTGATCCTGATCGTGATGCTCGGGATCTCTGCCGCCGGCTTCATTGCAACAAAAAACGATAAGAAATACGCGGTCGCCGTGCTGTTTGTCGCCGCGGTGGCCGGCAGCCTGACGGCGGGCATGGGCGTGCGCTTCCGCGAGATCGTCGAAGGCCCCTTCGGCTTTCTGGACGCCGCGCTGAGCGTGGTGTGCGCGGCGGTGTTCGTGCGCGTGCTGGAAAAGACCGGCGCGTTCGATGCACTGCTGGAAAAGATCCTCGGCATGAAAAACCGCACGCTGAAGGCGCTGTGCATGGCGCTGCTGATCGCCCTGCCGGGTATGCTCACCGGCTTTGCAACGGCGAGCGTGGTCACTACGGGCGCGCTCATCGGCAAGCGCATGAAGGATGCCGGCGTCGCGCAGGACAAGATCGCGCGCACGGTCGTCATCGGCGCGTTCCTCGGCATGATGCTGCCGCCGAACTGTATGCCGGCGATGATCGCCGCGAACGGCGCGGGCAGCGTGCTGCCGACGCCCTATGTCGGATTTTTCCTGCCGCTGCTGGTGCTTTCGCTGCCGGCGTTTGCGGCATATGTGTTCGTCTGCCGCGATACGCTGAGCTTCGCGGCGGAGACGCGCGAGGTCAAGCCCTGCCGCGCGCCGCTGCTCGTGGCAGCGCTGACGGCGGCTGCGCTGCTGGTCGAGGGGCTGCTGTCCTCGGTGGTCTACATCGGCGGCAATGTGCTGGTCTATACGATCGCCGTTATCCTGCTGCTTGTCATCGACCGCCGCGGCGTCCGCACCGCACTGGATACGGTATCTGCCGGACTGATGGATGCGGCGGTGCCGGTGGCGATGATGTTTGCGCTGGGCAGCTTTATCGAGGTCTCGTCGATGACCGGCATCCGCGGCTACTTCAGCCTGAAGATCCTCGGGATCGAGACGCCGGTGGTGATGCTCGTGCTGATGGCGCTCAGCATCGTGATCGGACTGTTCCTCGGCGCGCCCCTTCCGGGCTTCCTTGCGGCCTATGCCGTGTTTCCGATCGGCTGGCTCGCAAACACAGTGATCGTGACGGGCGTTGCCTCGTCGCTCGGCATCGCATATCTTCTGGCGATGCGCGGCGGGCTGGTCGGCGATACGGTGAACGCGCTGGAGCTGACGGACGTGAGCTGGAAGGGCACGGTGAAGCATCTGCTGCTGCCGGCGGCGCTTCTGCTTGCGATGGGCGTCGTGATGGTCGTCTTCGGCGACAGCATGACGGCACTGATCCTGTAAGGAGGGCACGGATATGATAGAAGTCATTTATTTCATTATCATTGCGGTGCTCGCGCTGCTGCTTGGGTACAATCTGCTGAAAAAGCGGCCGATGGGCGAGCTGATCTGCCTTGCAGTGGTGTTTGTGACCTTTGCGCTGCGCGCGCTGCACATCAAGTAGGGGAGGGGAGCAAAAGATGAAGCAATACTGGAAAAACGCTCTGGTGATCCTGCTTGCGCTGCTGTTTGCCATCCCCGCCTCGCGCGATTTTCTTGCCATGCATCAGCAGGAGGAGATCGTGGAGACGGAAGCGCTCACAGAGGTGAAGATGCTCTCTGATTACTGCGCGGGGCTGAAGGGCACCGACAGCGACACGGAGATCTACGTTTTTGACAGCGGCGTGCCGGGCGGCACGATGCTCGTCCTCGGCGGAACGCACCCCAATGAATCGGCGGGGCTGGTCTCCGCGGTCTGCCTGATCGAAAACATGAATGTCACACAGGGGCGCGTGTTCGTGATCCCGTGGACGAACAAGAGCGGCTTTACGCATACCTCTCCGCTTGACGGAATGCAGGATTTCTTTGATATCACGCTTTCCGACGGCAGCGTGCGCACATTCCGCGTGGGCAACCGCCTGACGAATCCCGTGGATCAGTGGCCTGACCGCAGCTACTATGAGGGCACGTCCGGCCGCAAGCTCGTCGGCACGGAGAGCGCGGAGATCCGCAACGTCAACCGCCTGTATTACGGCAACGAGAACGGCGTGCTGACCGAGAAGGTCTGCGCGGGCATTTTCAACCTCATCAACGAGGAGAACGTCAGCCTGACGATGGACATGCACGAGGGCTCGCCGGAATTCCTGTATCTGGACTGCACGATGGTCAACGAAAAGGCGGATAACGCCGGCGCGATGTCCATTGCCAGCAATATGGCGCTGCTGATGCAGCTGGAAGGGCTCGATATGCGCGCGGAGTATTCCGGCAAGAATTCCTTTGGCCTGTCCCACCGCAGCCTGGGCGACAACACCTCGTCCATGATGACGCTGATGGAGACCTATAACCCCTCGATGGGTTCGATGCACGGCAAGATGGACGATGATCTCATCCTCAACGGCAACGAGCCGAACTATCTGGAGGCGCACAAGGCCGGTTACATCTATTTTGACGTGCCGGAGGACGGCTATCCGCTCATCGATCGTGTCGCCCGCCAGATGCTGTGCATCAAGTACCTCGCCGAGTCCTACACTGAGGCGCGCCCCGAGCAGGGCATCGTCATCGAGGGCTTCGGCGGCTATGAAGAGCTTGTCAATACCGGGCTTGAGAATCTGCTCAAGCCGATCGATTGAAAAAACAACTGAGAAAAACGGAGGAAAACCAAAATGAAAAAGTTCCTTGCATTCCTGCTTGCCATGACCATGGTGCTGGCGCTTGCCGCCTGCGGCGAAAAGCAGGACACCACCCCGTCCACCGGCAGCAACGACGCGGAGTACGACCCCAATAAGGAAGTCGAATTTACCATGCAGACCAGCGCGGACAACAGCATCGTCACCATCGGCGAGATCGACAAGAGCCTGTACGAAGAGCCGATCCTCGTGACCTCCTTCGGTCAGAGCACCGATGCGGCCATGCTCGACACCGTCATGAAGAAAGCGGGCGTGACCTATACCTATGAGGCGACCGCTGACGCCAGCGTGATCCCGAACTATAAGACCGTTGTTATCGCCGTTGGCGCCAGTTCCAAGGGCCTCGGCGCCGCCGGCATCTCCGAAGCGGACGAGACCGCCCGTGCCGAAGCGATCATCAAGGCGATCCAGGACAACGATGTTGAGGTTATCTGCTGCCATATCGGCGGTTCCTCCCGCCGCGGCTCCCTGTCCGATACCTTTGCCGATATGGTCATGGCCGAGGCCAGCTATATCGTTCTGAAGGAGGACGCCAACTTCGACTATAAGTTCACCAACTATGCAGAAGAGAACAACAAGCCCATCACCCTGATCTACTCCACCAAGGATACCCTGAACGTGTTCACCGACCTGTTCGCCAAGTAAAACGCATCGCCCTGCGGCTCCCGCAGAATCCTCTCTGCGGGAGCCGCTTTTGATAACAACGGAAGGAGAACACTGTTTTGGATATTGAACTGATCTGCCTCTTATCGATGCTGGGCGCTTTCCTGCTGGCAAACCTGCTGCTGAAGCTGCCCGTGAGCATCTCCATGGTCGTCGGCGCGGTCGTCGGCGCGCTGGTCGGCGGGGAGGGCATCCCTCTGCGGCATCTGTTTGAGGGAACGTTCACCTATGTCGATACCATGCTCATCATCTCCACCGCCATGCTGTTCATGACGGTGATCCAGGAGTCCGGCGCGCTGGCCGCGCTCAATACGGCCATCGTGACCCACTTTTACAAGCGTCCCGCGCTCATGCTGATCCTGCTGATGTTTGTGGTCATGTTCCCGGGCATGATCACCGGCTCGTCCACCGCGGCGGTGCTCAGCGCCGGTGCGCTGGTGGCGCCCGTGCTGCTGCTGATCGGCATTCCGAAGGAACGCGCCGGCGCGATCATTGCCATCGGCGCGATCATGGGCATGGCGGCGCCTCCGGTCAACATTCCCGCAATGCTGATCGCCGGCGGCGTGGATATGCCTTATATCGGCTTTGAAGGCCCCCTGTTCCTTGTGACGATCCCCTGCGCGATCTTTACCGTGCTGTTTCTGGGCCTTCGTTACTGCAAAGACCTCGATATCGACGAGCTGTGCAAGAACCTCGACACCGAGACGGGCAAAAAGTACGGCTTTAAGCTATACATTCCAATCATCGTGCTGGCGGTGCTGCTGGTCGTGACGAAGCTGTTTCCGTCGCTGCCGCAGCTGGGAACCTGCCTCATCTTCCTCATTTCCGCCGTGATCGGCCTGTTCACCGGCCGCAAGATCAATTTCTGGGAGAAGTCTCTGCAGGCGATGGATACCACGATCCCAGTCCTCGGCAAGCTGATGGGCGTCGGCATGTTCATTCAGGTGCTGACGCTTGTGGGCGCGCGCGGCTGGATCGTTGTCAGCTGCCTGAGCCTCGGCATGGTGATGCTCTATGTGTTCTCCTGCACGATCATGCCCGCCTTCGGCGCGATCAGCTCCTACGGTGCGGCGTCCGTCATGGGCGTGCCGTTCCTGCTGGTCATGCTGCAGATGGGCGGACACAACGACATCGTGCTGTGCTGCATGCTCTCGTTCCTGTGCTGCCTTGGCGATCTGATGCCGCCGACGGCGCTGGCGGGCAACTATGCCGCGCAGATCGTCGGGCTGAAGTACCGCCCCGTGCTGAAAAACTGCGTCGTGCCTTTCGTGGTGTGCGTGCTGGTGGGACTGCTGTGCATGCTCAACTCCTCGGCGCTGAGCTTTCTGACGGCTTGATAGGAGGGGACAACTATGCTAAAATATATCTATCTTGCCATTGTGGCGTTTCTGTTCGTCCTTGTTGCAGTCAACATGTTCCGCAAGGAAAAGAACTTCTGGTATCAGGTCGATGCCGCGCTCGTGATGATCACGCTGCTGCTGCGTCTGCTGCTGATCAAGTAGGGAGGGGACGAAGATGAAGAAAAAGCTTTCCTGCAATGTGATCACAGCGATCCTGCTGTGCGCGTTTGTCATCGGTATGACCGCGTATCTCGGCACGATCTTCCGCTCGGCGAAGGAACAGGAGCCGATCTACGCCGGCGAGGGCGTGACGGAGATAAAAATGCTGAGCGAATACCTGCCCTCTCTGGAAGGGACGGCAGGTGATACGGAGATCTACGTGCTGGATTCCGGCGTGCCGGGCGCGAGCATGCTGGTGCTTGGCGGCACGCATCCCAATGAACCGTCCGGCTTCATTTCCGCAGTGGCGCTGATCGAATCCTGCAAGCCGGCAAGCGGCGTGCTGTATGTCATCCCGCGCACGAACAACAGCGCCTTTACCTGCACCGATCCGCAGGAGGGAGCGCCGATGCGCTTCACCATCGAGACGGAAAACGGCACGCGCTGGTTCCGCTTTGGCTCGCGTGCGACCAACCCCATTGATCAGTGGCCGGACAGCGAGGTCTACGTTCACGCGGCGTCCGGGCAGCACCTTTCCGGCAGCGAGACGCGCAACATCAACCGCGCCTATCCCGGCCGTGCCGACGGCACCTTTACCGAGCGCGTGGCCTATGCCATCACCGAATTCATCAAGGAAAACGACGTGACCATTACGGTCGATCTGCACGAAGCCTCTCCGGAGTACACGACGGTCAACGCTATCGTCGCGCATGAGCGCGCGCTGGAGCTGGCAAACCTGTGCCTATGGGATGTGGAGGATGAGATGCAGATCTCGGTCGAGGCCTCCCCGACCAACCTGCATGGTCTGACGCACCGCGAGCTGGGAGACTATACCGACACGCTGGCGCTGCTGATGGAGACGGCCAACGCTTCTCAGGGCCGCCTGCACGGTAAAATGAGCAGCGAGCTGGTGGTGGACGGCGAGGACAAGTTCTACACCCGTGCCGACGGCTACGGCGCGCTGACCGTGGACTTCCCGTCCACCGGCATCAGTCTCAGCGAACGCTGCGCCCGCCACCTCACCTGCCTGAACATGTTTGCCGCGGAATACAGCGGCGACGCCGGTGTGATCGATCTCGGCGACTTCCCGTCCTATAAGGAGATCATTGACAACGGGATCGGCGCATATCTTGCCGACCCGCAGGAGTAACTTACATTGAAAAAGCGGTTTCTATTTTTATTGTTGCTGGTTCTCGCTCTGCTGTGCGCCGCCTGCGGCGCGCAGCAGACGGAGCCAGACGAGACAGCCGAGCAGCCGAATGCGGCGGATACCGACAGCGACGCCAGCCCCGCGCCCGACGAACAGTGGCAGACCGTCACCATCGGCGGCGTGGAGATGCTGTGGGACGGCTACCGTGTGCAGGAGCCGGAGAGCAATATTGACATTGATACGATGCACTTCTCTGACTTCGGCGACGACCTGTTCACCGAGCAGTACCCCGTGCAGGTCGAGACCTATACGCTGGCTGCGGGGGAGATCACGGAGGCGACGGTGTATCATATCACCGCGGAGCAGCCGGGAAAGACGGTCTATATCGTCGCCGGCGTTCACGGCGACGAGATCGCGGCATGGTACGCGGGCAAGCTCCTGCGCAGCGCCACGATCCGCAGCGGCGAGCTGTATGTGCTGGCCCCCGCCAACGCCAATGGCGCAAGGAACGTATCGCGCTACGTGACGGACAAGCAGGATCTCAACCGCAGCTTCCCGGGAGACGCGAACGGGAACGAGGCGGAACGCTTTGCCGCGGCGCTTTTTGCGGATATCAGCGATAAGCAGCCGGATCTGCTGCTGGATCTGCACGAGGCGATCGTTTATACCGAAGGGCGCGATTTTCTCGGCAGCACGCTGATCTTCACGAAGCTTGACGGCATGGAGGAGATGTTCTTCGACCTGCTTTTTGCCACGCAGGACGGTACGATCTGTTCCAATGAGTTTGGCTACACCGGCCCAGGGCCGGAGGGCAGCATCAACGCAAGCGTCACCAACGAGCTGGGGATCCCGTCGATCACGGTGGAGACCTTCCGCGGCTTCCCCGTGGAGCGGCGCGTGGGCGATCAGCTCGACGTGGTGCAGTATGTGCTGCAATATCTGGAGCTCCGCTGAGAGCGACAGCCTGAACGTCCTGCCGCGGCGCGCTGCGCCCGCAGGACGATCGGCGTTTTTGGGAAAGGAGGAGCGGCATGAAAAGAGCGACCTTTGAGATCCGCAGCTGGCGGCTGCTGATCTTTGGCCTGAGCCTGATCCTGCTGAGCCTGACGATGCCGCTTTTCCTCCGCGTGGACAACTTTCACGTGTACGATCAGCTGGGTCTTGCGCTGCACAATGAGGAATCGGTGTATGTGGTCTCGGCGGCCGTGCGGCTGCTGGCGCTGAATATTCTGCGCGCCTATCCGCATTACCTTGGCGCCTTCTGCGTGGCGGACGCCGTGCGGCAGAAGACCGTCGGCAAGGTCTACCGGCTGGTATATCTGTCGCTGATCGCAATGATCGTGGTGGCGGTCTACTGGCTGATCGAAGCGCTCTACGGTATTCGCTACGACCTCGGCGTGCCGTCCGTGCTGATGGTGCTGTGCCTGTTTCTGCTTGCGTTGATCGACTTTGCCATGGTCTCGCCAACAAAAAAGGCGATCATGGTCTTTTTCCTGCTGTGTACGGTGCAGTGTCTGGACGTCATGCCGGCGCTCAACGGCTACGGCTTTGGCCGCGGCGAGGCGTCGGAGAGCATCAAGGAGATCGCGGCGTTTCTGGGCGCGGAATACGTACTCAATGCGGCGATGACGTTCATCATGCTGGTCATGGGCATCAACGTGGCGCTCTACACGGCGCTGGTGAGCGACGAGAACCGCATCAAGTCCGTCAGCCTGCTGCGGGAGCAGCAGGAGCACGAGCTGATGAAGGCGCGGCTGCAGGCGACGGAGGCCCGCGCGCATTTGGAGCTGAACCAGCTGGTGCATGATCTGAAGTCGCCGCTGACGGCGATCCAGACGCTGGTGGGTATCGTAAAGCTGGACGAGCAGAACGAGCGCCACATTGAGCAGCTGACGCAGGCGGAGGGCTGCGTGGAGCGGATGAACGAGCTGATCTCGGAATTCCTGGACGAAGCGCATTTCTCGCACACGACTGTGGGGGAGATCATAAAGGATCTCAAATCGCAGATATCCACCATGGAGTACGCGCCTATCGTGTCCTACTGTGTGCCGGATGGATCTGTTGCGCTTGAGGTGAACAAGATCCGTGTCTCCCGTATGCTGGTCAACCTGATCGAAAATGCCTACTATGCCATCGACCATGAGCATGGCGCGATCCGCCTGACGGCGGGGCCGCGCATGTACGAAGGTACGGAGATGGTTTGCTTTGCCCTCTCGGACAACGGCATCGGCATGGATGAGAAAACGCAGCACAGCGCATTTGACAGCGGCTTTTCCGGCCGTGGCTCAAGCGGTCTCGGGCTGAGCTTCGTGCAGCAGGTGGTGGAGTGCCACCACGGCGCCATCCGCCTGTGTAGCAAGCCCGGTGAGGGTACGACGTTTTACATTTATTTTCCGAAAGAGAACTGAAAGGAGAACGGTGCTATGGCAGCCCCCTTGACGGTTTTGTGTATTGATGATGACAGTCAGATCCGTTATGCGCTCAGTCAGATGTGCCAGTCACAGGGGTGGCGGCCGCTGCTCGCGCAGAGCGCCGAGGAGGGCGTTGCGCTGTTTGACGCGGAGCACGCCGATATCGTGCTGATCGACTACCATCTGCCCGGTGTAAACGGGGTGGAAGGCGTGCGGCAGCTGCGGCGGCGTTCGGCCCGTATGCCGATCATCGTCTTTACCATCGACGACGATCAGGCCGTGGCGGATGCTTTTTTGCAGGCGGGAGCGAATGATTTTGCCCTCAAGCCCATTAAGGCGCTTGACCTGATCTCGCGCATCAAGCTGCATATCCGCCTGATGGAAAGCGAGCGGGTGAACCTTTACGGCGAGTCCGGACGAAAGGGCGTGAGCGACGCGACGGTCAACCTCATTCTGCAGGCGCTGAGCGGCGCGCCGGAGGGCATGACCGTGCAGGATATCGCGCGCAGCACGGGGCTTGCCACGCAGACGGCGTACCGCTATTTGCAGCATCTGGCGGGGGATCGGCGCGTGCTGGCGGAAAACGTATACGGCAAGGTCGGCAGGCCGAAGATGATCTTTCGGATCGAAACGGAGGAAAAGGTATGACAGAGCGGCAGGCATGGCGGCTGCTCCCCGCGATCCGCGCGCTGGCGGAGGATGTCCGCGCGGAGGAGCTGGAGGAGCTTCCGCCGGCATGGGCGAAGGCGGCGCAGTTTTATGAAGAAGCGCGCAGGAGCGCGTCGGAGGAGGAGCGTTTTCTCGCGCTCTATAACGGCTTTGGCGTACTGCGGGGCTTTGACGCCGCCAGAAGCGCGGTGGAGAAGACCGTCGGCGATGCAGAGACGGCGCTGCGCGCTGTGCGCGGCGAGGGAGACTGCGAGCACGATTCGTCCCGCCTGTGCTGCGGGGAGGAGCAGCTTGCCGCGCTGGCGGCCCTGCTGCGCAAAGCGCTGCTTGCCCCAGTGTGCCGCGACGAACAGAGATAAAGCGCGTTCTTTGGCGCGGCGCCCGTCTTGCGGCGGGCCTCTCAACCGAACAAGGCGAGCGATCCGGATGGAAGCCGTCTGACAAAGCAATATGATCCGAACCTTGTGCCGATCGGCCATGGGTTCGGATTTGTTGTCTTCATCGAAAAAAGTGAAGACTGGTAATGAAAAAGCAGGGGAGGACTGCCGAGCATGGCGATCCTCCCGATCTCTTTGCACTTTTTATGTTTCGGGCTTACGGTATGAGCGCGGCGCTTCCGACACAACGCCGCGATGCGGGAAATTTTGCTTGTGCGAAGGCGGGGCATATGCTGCCATAAAAGCGCGATCGTAAGTAAAATCATAGGGGCGCGGTGATTTGCAGAAGGGAAAACCGCTGAACGGCATGGTGACGCAGCAGAGGGGTCTAAGCACGGCCCGCCGCGTCGGCGCAGCGCTGCCACAGCACGTCGGAGTGTTTGCGGGGCTATTCGGGGCATATCTGCCGGACGCGCAGGCGAAGGACTTCTGCGAAATGGAGATCGCGTCCGCCGGTATCGTGCGCGGCTTCATGGCCGTGCCGTGTGTGATCTGTGTCTTACGGTCGAGGCAAAGGGATCCTCTTTCTGGACAGCTCGCTCAAGCTCTACGATATTCCGATGGAGAAGCGGCAGGCTTCGCTCCGGCGCGGCGCACCCACATCGAAAATGGCGCGCGCACGGCGATTCGCCGTGTGCGCGCCATGACCTTTTCAGGGGATGCCTGCGCCGCGGGAGCGTTTATGCCGTCGGGGCCTGATAGGTCACATCGTACTCATACCACTGGATGCGGATCGAGCAGCGCGCGCCGCCGGCGGAAAGGAACGAACTGACCTCGCACAGCGACCAGAGCTGGGTGGCGGGGTCCTGCTGGCGGATGCGCATATTGTGCGTCTCCTGCGAGTTTGTGTAGACGGTGCCGTCGATCGCAATGCTGCTTGAGAGCGTGGTGCTGTTCATCGTCTGCGTCTCAATCGTGCTGCCGTCGTAAATGGTCGTGCGCCGGATGTCCACAAGGACTGGCGCGGCG
Source organism: uncultured Oscillospiraceae bacterium (assembly GCA_934572465.1). Lineage (GTDB taxonomy): Bacteria > Bacillota > Clostridia > Oscillospirales > Oscillospiraceae > Hominicoprocola. Next base: position 57,552 of record CAKTLG010000007.1, on the reverse strand, counting down.
GTATCCTTCGGCGCGATGCTGATGCGCAGCGCGCTGGTGGAGGAGCGCTGATAGGTCAGCACCAGATCCTTGAGCGGGATATCCAGCGTGCTGTTGGCCGCGGAGAGATCGACGTGGTATTCGGTGAGCGGCGCAAAGAGATTGGGCGTCGTCAGCTCCTGCTCGCTGGTCTTGAAGTGCAGCTTATAGCTGAGCGGGGTGTCCTCCGCAACGGTGATAACGGGCGTTTCGCCGGTATCGCCCTTTTCACCCTGCGGGCCCTGCTCGCCGGTGTCGCCCTTCTCGCCCTGAGGCCCCTGTTCACCGCGCTCGCCGGTATCGCCCTTTTCACCCTGCGGGCCCTGCTCGCCGGTGTCGCCTTTTTCGCCCTGCGGGCCCTGCTCGCCAGTGTCGCCCTTCTCGCCTTTTTCCCCTTGCAGGCCCTGAATGCCTTGTTCGCCCTGCGGGCCGGGGCAGCCGCGATCGCCCTGAACGCCCTGCGGGCCGACCTCGCCCTGAAGCCCCTGCTCGCCGATGGGACCCTGTTCGCCGACGGGGCCGCGTTCACCCTGCTCGCCGCGCTCGCCTCTGGGGCCCATCGGGCCCATGGGGCCGGTGTCGCCCTTGGGGCCGGCGGGGCCGCGATCGCCCTTGGGGCCGATCGGCCCGGGATCGCCCCGCACGCCTTGCAGCCCGATCTCTCCGGCGTCGCCCTTGGGGCCGGTGTCGCCGCGCATGCCCTGCGGGCCGCGAGGCCCCATTGGACCAACTGCGCCGCGCGGCCCCTCCGGACCCATAGGACCGGTGGGGCCTTGAATGGTGACGTACGTGCCGCAGGCATCCTGCTGATAAAAGCCGCTGCCCCGGCAATTTCCGTTGTAGTAATTCATAGACATATCCCCCTGCAAATCGATGCAGATCGCTGCTTCATCGTATGCGGCGGGGGAGCTGCCGGTGTCTGCGGCGGGGCGGCTCAGCGGTTGCGCCGATAGCCCCGCGCGTCGCAGTATTCGGGATGCTCTTTCAGATAGGCGTCACGGTCGCCGCAGATGGCGTAGTCGCATTTGCAGCCGTTGGCGCAGGTGGTGGTGCGCACGAGGCGCGCGTGGATCAGCTCCATGCCTGCAAAGTCCGGATTGCAGAGCGCCGGCATGACCTCGAGCAGCCCGTGCTGTTTGGCAAATTCCGCCGTGGGACAGGCGGTGAATTCGTATATAGAGAGGCTTGTCCTTATCATAGGGGGCGACGTACATCTTGAAATCACCCCATTTGTCGCACTGCTTTTTGGCGTTCAGAAACGCAAGGTACATCAGCCTTTTGACGAAGGGCCTGTTGGCGTCCACAAACCTCAGCCGACGGAATGCGGGCAGGAACAGCTCGCCCTCCATCTCCTCGATCTCGGCAAGGCTCGTCACGCTTTTGCACACGGCATAGTACGCCATCAGCGCGATGCAGTCGTAATTTCCGCCTGTGCTGTTGTGAAAGTTCTTCCTCCCGCCGAGATCCGTGCGCCAGTCCCGGAGAAAATCGACATATTGCCGCTGCACCTGCTCCCAGACCTCCTCGCGGTGCTCGGGCGGGTAGTGCAGCGCGATCTTTTCGCGGATCTGCTTTTTGCAGGGTCTGGAGTAGAGCACATGGCAGGTACGGTCAAATTGCAGCTCACTGTCTTTCATGCCAATCCATTCCTTTCTGTTAGAGCAATTTAACTTAATGCCGCTATCATAGCACCGCGCGGGCGCAAAATCAATGGGGCGGGAAAAGTTTCCGCAAATTACTTGAAAAATCCGGAAAATGTGCTAAAATCGCGTCACAAAACCTGTCAAGGAGGAACGCACCCATGGCGCTTCATACAGACCCCCGCCTGCAAAAGCAGGTGATCTATTCCATCTATGTCCGCAACCATACGAGCGAGGGCACATTCCGCGCCGTGATCCCGGATCTCGACCGCATCCGCGATCTGGGTACGGATATCATCTGGCTCATGCCCATTCACCCCATCGGCGTGCAGGGCAAAAAGGGAACGCTCGGCTGCCCTTATGCCAATCGGGACTATCGCGCCGTCAACCCCGCCTATGGCACGATGGAGGATTTTCAGGCGCTTGTCGACGCGATCCACGCGCGCGGCATGAAGTGCATGATCGATGTGGTCTACAACCATACCTCGCCCGATTCGGTGCTCTATCGGGAGCATCCGGAGTTTTTCTACCACGGCGCCGACGGACGCACGGGCAACAAAATGGGTGACTGGGCAGACGTGATCGACCTTGACTATTCAAACAGGGAGCTCTGGCAGTATCTGACCGATACGCTCGTGATGTGGGCGAAGCGCGGCGTGGACGGCTTCCGCTGCGATGTGGCGTCGTTCGTACCGCTTGCGTTCTGGCAGCAGGCGCGCGCGGCTGTCGCCGAGGCGAATCCCAACTGTATGTGGCTCGCGGAGACCGTACATCTCAGCTATGGCTGTATCGCGCGGCGGCGGGGCGTCTATTCGATGCTGGACTACGACGCCTTCTCCGCGTTCGACATGGAGTACGAGTATGATGTGCGCGAGGTCTTCGACAGATACCTGCGCGGTGAGATCGCGCTGAGCCATTATCTCGATATGCTCAACTTCCAGGAGGGCTGCTATCCCGCGAACTACAACAAGCTGCGCTTCCTCGAAAACCACGACCAGCCGCGCATCGCGTCGTTCGTGCGCGATGAGCGCGCGCTCGTGAACTACACGGCGATGCTCTACTTCCTCAAGGGAACGACGCTGCTCTACGCCGGTCAGGAGTTTGAAAACGACCATCTGCCGAGCCTTTTCGATGTGGACACAATCGATCGGGAGACGGGGCGCGATCTCAGCGCGCTGCTGCGCCGGCTGTACGGGGTCAGGCAGCGCTTTGGCTGCGAGGACTGGTTCCATGCCGAGGCGGACGATGAGAACGATGTCGCGCTGCTCTCGCGCGGCGGCGACGGGAGACGCTTTACCGGCGTCTTTTCCCTCAAGGCAAAGGCGGCGGACGTCAGGGTCGACATGCCGGACGGCACATATGAAAACCTTGTTGACGGGACGAAGATCTCCGTGCGGGATGGTCTGCTGCACTGTGCGGGCGCGCCGGTCATCCTTCAGGCGGAGTGAGCGTGCGGAAAAAAGCAAAAACAGGGCCGCGGTCTTAAAAGACCGCGGCCCTGCTCCGTTTTTGGTATTTTGAGATCAGTCCTCGCGCGTCTCCGGCAGAAGGTCGGTCATGCTCTTGAGGCTGATGCCAAGCGTAGACATGTTATGCAGCAGCGCCGAGGTCGTCGGCGGCAGGATACCGAGCACACCGAGCACGATGAGCGAGAAGTTGAAGCCGACGATGAAGCGGTAGTTGCGGTGGATGCGCGCCATCAGCGCCTCGCTGAGACGGCGCAGCGTGACGAGTGCGAACAGATCCTCCGAGGCGATGGTGATGTCGGCGATCTCGCGCGCGATGGCCGCTCCGGTCGAGATGGCGATGCCCGCGTCGGCCTCGGAGAGCGCGGGGGAGTCGTTCACGCCGTCGCCGATCATGATGACGGTGCGTCCCGCCTCTTTTTCGCGGCGGATGAAGGCCGCCTTGTCCTCGGGCAATACCTCGGCAAACACCGCGTCCACGCCGACCTCGGCGGCAACGGCCTCGGCGGTGCGGCGGTTGTCACCGGTCATCATCACGACCTTGCCGATGCCAAGCTCATGCAGCGCGCGCACGGCGGCTGCGGCCTCTTTGCGCAGCGGGTCGCAGATGCAGACGACCGCCGCGAGCTCGCCGGCGATGCAGAGATAGAGGTGCGAATACTCGGCAGGCAGCGCGTCGAACTTTGCCTGCTCGCCCTCAGGCACGCGGCAGCCCTCGTCCTCGAAGACAAAATGTGCGCTGCCGATGAGCACCTTCTTGCCCTCGACCATGCTCGAGATGCCGTGCGCGACGACATACTGCACCTGAGAGTGGTACTCCTCGTGCGTCAGGCCGCGGCGCTTTGCCTCAGCCACCACGGCGTTGGCCATGGAGTGGGGGTAGTGCTCCTCAAGACACGCGGCAAGCCGCAGCATCTCGGATTCGTCGTGGCCGCCGAAGGGGATGACCTGCGCGACCGTGGGGGTCGCATAGGTCAGCGTGCCGGTCTTGTCGAAAACGACGGTGTCCGCCTGCGCGACCGCCTCGAGGAAGCGGCCGCCCTTGACGGAAATGTGGTGCGCGCTGCTCTCGCGCATGGCCGATAGCACGGCGATGGGCATGGAGAGCTTGAGCGCGCAGGAAAAGTCGACCATCAGCACGGCGAGCGTCTTGGTGATGTTGCGCGTGAGAAGATAGGTCAGCAGCGTGCCGCCGAGCGTGTAGGGCACGAGCCGGTCGGCAAGGCGGGAGGCCTTGTCCTCGGCGGTGGACTTGAGCTTTTCGGACTCCTCGATCATCTTCACGATGCGGTCGTACCGTCCGCCGCCGAGCGCCTTTTCCACGCATATCACGAACTCGCCCTCCTCGGCGACGGTGCCGGCGTAGACATAACTGCCCGCGTGCTTGGGCACGGGCAGGGACTCGCCCGTCATCGACGCCTGATTGATCATCGCTTCGCCGGAGATGACCCTGCCGTCGAGCGGGATGAGGCTGCCCGTGCGCACGACGAGCTCGTCGCCCGCCTGCACTTCACTGATGGGGACGAGCGTTTCCGTTTCCCCTGTCCTGAGCCAGACGTGGTCGACGTTGAGCGACATCGCGCCGGCAAGGTCGGCGACAGACTTCTTGTGCGTCCACTCCTCCAGGATCTCGCCGAGGCGCAGCATGAACATCACCGAGCCGGCGGTCGCAAAGTCGCCGCGCAGCATCGAGACGGAAACTGCCGTAGCGTCGAGCACGGCGACGGTGAGATGACCGTGCAGCAGTGCGGAAAGTCCCTCGCGGATGTACTTCACCGAGCGCGCGAGCGAGATGGCCGCCCGCACCGGCATGGGCAGAAAGAGCTTGGACGCCATGCGGCGCATGACGGTCGAGACGAGCTTGTCCTCAAACTCGCGGTTCAGCGCGCGCGTCGTGTGCTCGGGCACGAGGCCGAGGCTTTCGGCTTTTTCAAACGAGAAGGCCGCCAGCGCGCGGACGACCGCCGCGCGCTCCGCGCGGTAGACGATCACAGCGTCGCAGGTGCGGTCATAGACGGCGGCGTCCGTCACGCCGTCGATGCTTTTGAGATAGTATTCCAGAATGTCCGCCTCGTGCAGCGTCATGCGCGTGCGATCGAGATGCACGCGCAGCCGTCCGGCGGACTGATGCAGGATCTGACATTTCATGGTTCTCTGATGCCTCCAAAGAGAGTAAAAAGGAGCCGCGGCGCCGCGGCTCCTCTGCGTTATTTGTCCGCTTCCTCGCCGGATGCGTCCTCAATGACTGCCGCGGCCTCTTTCGCCGCGCGCTGCTCGTTGATGTCCTTCGCGTCGGCATAGACGTCCTCGGCGCTCTCGCGCACGGTGGTGACGGTCTTCATCACGCTCTCCTTGGCGCGCAGCGCCGCGGCGGTGGTGTGGGCGTAGACCTTCCTGGCGTCCTTGCTGCCAAGGATCTTCAATCCGGCCGTTCCAAACAGAACGCCTGCTGCAAACAAGCCTAAATGCTTCATGTAGAAAACCTCCTGTTAGCATTTCAATGTATTTCTTCGCGTTTCCTCATCGGATCACACACGCAATATAGCATAGTCTGACAAAAAATGCAACCATAAACTGTGGATGTTCACAAAAATGAAAAATTTTGGATGCTGTCCCTCCCGCCGCACCGGAGCGAGGGAAAAACTCATTCTTGCGCATACCCGAAACTGTTGATACAATGATCAATAACGAACGCTGCGCGCGGAGGGAAGCGTCATGCCGAAGTCAAGGTGGAATTTGAATACGATCTACATATCGGAGCGGCTGCAGGAGTGTCTGCGTCCCATCTCCCGCTGCGCGCTGACCACGGTGGTCGCTCCGATGGGCTATGGAAAAACGACGGCGGTGGACTGGTATCTTGCCGAACGCGCCAGAGCGGAGACGCCGCGCGTCATCCGCATCAGCGTGTATTCCGATAACCTCCTGATCTTCTGGCGGGGCGCGCAGGAGGCCTTTGCCCGCGCGGGACTTCCGTTCCTGCGCGAGTGGGAATGTCCGTCTGACGCGGCGGGCAGCGCGCTGCTGATCGACGAGCTTTGCCACGAGCTGGCGGGCGAAACGTCCTGCTATATTTTCATCGACGATTTCCACCTGCTGACGGACGGCCGTGCCGCCGGCTTTCTCTGCGCGCTTGCGGGACGGCTGAGCGCCAACGTGCATCTGATCGTTGCCAGCCGCGACCGCTTTCTGCCGGCGGCGGAGCTTGTCCGGCTGGGCGGGCGGGTCTATCAGGTCGGAACGGAGCAGCTCCGGCTCAACCATACGGAGCTGGCCGTCTACGCCTACCGCTGCGGCACAGAGCTTTCCGACAGGCAGGTCGAGGCGCTGCTCTATTCCAGCGAGGGCTGGTTCTCCGCGGTCTACCTGAATCTGCGGACGCTTTCCGAGCGCGGGGCGCTGCCCGACCGAGACTCCGACATTTACGCCATGTTCACCGCTGCCATGATCGATCCGCTCCCCGCGCAGCAGCGGGAGTTTCTCGCGGTCATGGGGCTTGCCGACGAATTCACCGTGGAGATGGCGCGCTTTGTCACGGGCGACGAGGACGCGGAGCGGCTGCTCGCCGTGCTGACGGGGCAGAACGCCTTTGTCAAGTGTCTGCCGGACGGCGTGACCTATCGCTTCCACCACATGATGAAAGAGTGCGCCGAGCGCACGTTTTTGACGCTGGACGCATCGAAGCAGGCCGCCTGCCGGCAGCGCTTCGGCCTGTGGTACGAGGAGCGCCGGATGTATCTCCATGCGATGTCCGCCTACCGGCGGAGCGGGGATCATGACGCGCTGCTGCGCGTCGTGCAGAAGGACGCGGGCATCCTGCTCGCGTCGCTCAAGCCTGCGGACGTGCTGGAGGCGCTGGCGCAGTGTCCCGTTTCCGCGCTCAAGGCGCACCCGCTTGCCATCCTGGTGCTGATGCGCAGCATGTTCAATTGGCGGCAGATCCCCAAGATGCTGGAGCTGAAGACGCTGCTCATGGCTGCCATCGAGGAGCATCCGGAGCTTTCGCCGGAGGAGCGCGGCAATCTGCGGGGCGAGAGCGACCTCATCATGAGCTTCCTCTGCTACAACGACATCAGCGCCATGAGCCGCCTGCACCGCAGCGCGAGCGCGCAGATGTCGCGTCCGGCCATCAGCATCCACAAGAGCGGCGGCTGGACGTTCGGCTCGCCATCGGTGCTGATGATGTTCTATCGCGCGCCGGGCGAGCTTGAAAGCGAGCTTGCCGAGATGGACGAATGCATGCCGCACTACTACAAGATCACAGACGGCCACGGACAGGGCGCGGAGAGGATCATGCGCGCGGAGGCGGCGTTCATGCAGGGACGCTTTACGGATGCGCGGATCGCTCTGGAGGGCGCATACGCGCAGATCGAGGGCAACGGACAGGAGAATATGGCGCTTTGCTGTGACTTTCTTGTCTGGCGGCTCTCGCTGTGTGCGGACGCGGCGCCGCGCTTCAGCTTCGAGGAGCGCTATGCGGCGCTGCTGCGGCATCATAACCTTGCGTGGATCAACATTCTCAATGCCACGCGCGCATATTACCACGCTCTGCGCGGCGAGACGGAAAAAATTCCGGAGAGCTTTGCTCAGCACCGCCTCTCCGCCGTCAATATTCTTGCGCCGGGGAAGCCCATGATCGAAATGATCGAGAATCAGGTCTATCTTGCACAAGGGGACTATGCCAAGGTCATCGGGCGCAGCGAGGGCCTGCTTGCGCTGTGCGAGGGGATGCGCTATGCGCTCGTGGCGCTGCACATCCGCATCCAGACGGCGGCGGCCTATGAAATGCTGGGCAAGCACGACGAGGCGCGGGCGCTTCTCACGCGGGCGCTGTCTGACGCCGCGCCGGACGGCCTTGCAATGCCGTTCGTGGAGAACTACCGCTGCATAGCGCCGCTTCTGGCCGGAGAGCCCCGACGCGGCCTTGCCGCACAGATCCTCGCGCTGGGCGAGGAGGGGGAGCGTCGGGCGCGCAGCGCCGTCCGTCCGGCGGCCTTCGCCGCGCTGACGCAGCGGGAATTTGAGATCGTGCAGCTGATGGCGCGGCGGCTGAGCAACCGCGAGCTTGCAGAAGAGCTGTTCCTCTCCGAAGGCAGCGTCAAGCAGTACGTGAGCCGGATCTATTCCAAGCTCCACATCGAGGGCGGCGCGCAAACAAAGCGGAAGCGGCTGGCGGAGCTGTTCTCGCAAAACTGCTAACCAAAGGTTAATGTTTTTTCGATTCGATCCACCGTACAATGGCTGTACGGTGGATCTTTTTTACCCTTTTGCGCTTGGAAAGGAGGAGATGCAAATTGGATCGAAGATACATCTCGGCCGTTGCGCCGCTGCAGGATCATGTGCTGCAGGTCGACTTCATGTCGGGAAGCAGGCTGCTGCTGGACATGAAGCCCTATCTGGACAAGATCCGGTTCCGCTCGCTTTCAGACCCGCGGGTGTGGAACAGCGCGGTGACAAACGGCATTTTTATCCGCTTCGGCAATGTAGAGCTCAGCCATGACGAGGTTTTGTCCATGGCGGAGCAGGGACACAGCGCCTGAGAGCGAAAATGGAGGAGAAGAGAACGATAAAAAAGATCCTGACTCTGATCCCAGCGCTGCTCCTGTGCCTGAGCCTTGCCGCCTGCGGCAGCGACGGCGCGCAGCCGCCGAAAAGCGTCCTTGAGCCCGTCACGGATATGGCGCTTCTCGACGGCATGTGGGACATCGACGGCGGCACAAAGCTGTATTTCAACAGCGAGGACGGATATTACAGCTACCGCTCCTATTGGGGGCTTGGCGGGCGAGGGGCGTTTTTCCTGTCTGAAACGGACGACAGACCGGCGATCGAATTCAACGGCTTTCGCTACGGCCTTCTTCTGCGCGGCGACGGCGCGCTGCTGCCGGACCAGAACGGCGACGGCGACGGGCTCGCCATCCACCGCAACACCTTCCGGCGCAGCGAGGAGGCGCCGATCCCGTACTGGACGATCGGGGAGCTTGACGGCGTGTGGCAGAATGCGGCGGGTGAGACCATCATCATCAGCGCCGCGCGCGGGGAATACGACGCCTGTTCGCCGGCATATTGCATAAACGGCACCGTCAGGGACGACGGAGAGGGCATGGGGCCGTATCTCTATGACAACGGCGCACGTGCCTACCTCTGCATGAGCGCTGACGGCAACAGCTTCACCGTGTCCGGCGAGTACCCGGGACGGTATAGCGGCGACGGCCATTTTGACGGTGTGTTCTACCGCGGCGGCAATATCGAGGCCTGCACGGACCTTGAAAACGCGGGATTCTATTATGATCGTGATGACACATGGCTGTGGTACAGCGACGGCGTGAATGATTACTTCCTGGGCGACGGCTACTACCTCGGCGACGACGGCCTTGCCTATTGCGCATCGGACGACAGGGTCTATCCTGCCGGATGGATCCCCGAGGAGCGCTACGATCCGTCCGCCGACTGGGGCGATGCGTTTGCGCCGGATACCATTCCCGTGCTGCTGGGCGGCGCGCTGCCGTTTACCAAAATGCAGACGCTGCGCGCTGACAGGTACATGGACGGCACCTACTATTATGCAGACGCCACCGAGGACGGGAAGATCGTCGTGGTGGATGCGGCGGAGCAGTGCGGCTTTGTGCCGGAGGTGCAGGAGCTTGCGGACTATCTGGCGGGCTGCGCGCTGTCGCTCGGCGGCGCGATGACGCATGAGCTGCTGTCGGTCAAGGAGAACGAGGAATACGGAGAAAATCTGGGCTGTCCCGTTTACATCGTGACGTATATCGCCGGTGAGGGCGAGGAGGCGCGAAAGTGGACGGTATTCGCCGCGGACACCGGTGACCATACCTATCTCTATGGCTTTTGCGAGGCGCCTGACGCCGCGGAGGACATGGAGGAGATCTATCACAGCATTTTTGCAAGGCTGCGGCTGGACGATGAAGAATAAGGAGGAAATTGACATGAAAAAAAGAACCTTACGGCTTCTGACGGCGCTGGGACTGACGCTGTGCCTGCTGACCGCCTGCGGCGGCAGTACGGACGACGGCGGCAGCGATGTTCCGGACGATGACGGCTACGGCGGCGGAACGGAGCTGAACAACGGCGGCAGCGAGGACGCGGCGAACGGCGACTTCAGCGTTTACGAGGGCATCTGGCTCGCCGAGGCGAACAACGAGTATGATTATATGGAGATCGCGGCCGACGGCAGCTGGTCGCTCTATATCGGCAGCGACGTTGCTGCCGACGGCTATCTCCAGTACGAGCCGGAGTGGGAGAGCATCTACGCCTACAACTATCAGGACGGCTCCGGCGGCCGCTTTGCGCTGGAGGACGGCGGCCGGCTCTACATCTCCACCTACGGCTACTTCAACTATGCCGAGGGCATGACGGATATCTGGTATGAGGACGGCGGCAATACCGCGGATGATCCGAGCGGCACGGACGGAGACTACAGCGATCAGGGCAGCTATGATATCTCCTCGCTCGCGGGCATCTGGTACTACGACGGCGACCTCGCGTCCGACAGCTTCATCGTCATCGACGACAACGGCGGCTGGTCGCTCTATCAGCGCGCGCCCAGCGCGGAGAACGCCGAGGTCGATTCCGGCTGGATCGAGGATGCGGGCGAGGCGAACACCTTCTATGCCGAGTCCGCGGTCTACGACGGCGTTTCCTACCGCATGTACGTTTTCGAGACCGACGTGATGATGTGGGGCGGCGAGGACGACTATTACGAGCGCATGGAATGAGAGGACTGGAGCGGATAGAAAAGGAGAGAGTATGAATACCATCAAAAAGCCCCTTGCGCTGCTGCTGGCGCTGCTGCTCTGCCTGAGCCTCGCCGCCTGCGGCAATTCTGACGATGTCGCGGGAGATGATTGGCGCACGACCGGCGTGGTGGTTGGCAGCGGCACCATCACCCACGACGGCGAGAGCGTGGATGTGCTGGTCACGGTGAGCGAGAGCAGCGCGGCCTTCTATCGGGATCTGCCGGAGCAGGTGCTGTTCGACAGCGTGCTCTTCCCCATGAGCGTTCCCTACGCGGAGCAGGCCTTCAACGCCATTTCCTTTGAAGACCTTGACGGCGACGGCGAGAGCGACGTGCTCGTGAGCTTCATCCACGAAAACGGCGATGCGACGGAGCTGATCTGGATCTGGGATCCTGTGGAGCGCTATGTTTTCCGCGAGGACCTTTCGAGCGTCACGATCAGCGGCGACCTTTCCGACTATGCCGGCCTGTGGGAATATCAGGGCGAAAACCTCTGGCTGCGTATCCATGACGACGCAACGTGGGAGTTCGTGAACGATCAGGACGACGTGATCGAATACGGTACGCTGTGGGCGGACGAAACCGGCGTGACGCTCCATTTCGACGGCAGCGGCGATACGCTGCAGCTCGACCGCACCGTGAGCGGCGACCTGATCGACACCGTGAACGGCGGCAGCCTGTTCCCCGTGGAGGGCATTCAGTCTCAGGCGCCGTACTTTACGAGAAGCGGGCTGGAGATCAACGCCGCCGCGGAGATGGGGACGTTTCTGCTCGAAAACGGCGTTTGCAGCTATTCCGGCCTCGGCGACGGCTACAACACCGATGATTGCTACTGGGAGATCACGAAGCATTACGACCAGACCCACGACGGCATCCGCGAGCTCCAGTTCGACGCCATCTGCTACATCCCCGACAGCTCCATCCCGTATTTTGCCGAGAAGTACATCACCAATACCGACAGCGAGCTGTACGACTTCTACACCGGCATGTGGCTCACCACCTCAACGGCCTACGGCAACAGTCAACGCGGGGACAACTACTATCTCCATACCGTGAGCTGGCAGGGGAACAGCTACCTTATCGAATTTGCCTACTCCACCGACTGGCAGTACAATGTCGGCGATTGGGCGCAGGTGCTGACCAAGAGCTATGTCGTCTATCTCCCCGAGGACTATGACGGTCTGGTGTTTGCCGCCGAGGCGCAGCCGGATCACTATGAGGACAGCGCCAAGCGGATGCAGCTCGACAGCATCTCGCCCGAAGCCGCCCTCATGGACATCGACACGGTAGACCCTTACAGCAGCCTGTATTTCAGCCTTTGCTACTAAGGAGGGAGGGCTATGCGAAAAAAACGCAATGACTTTGGCGCGGTGGCCGTTGAACGGATGACGGACGCCGAGCTTTCGAAAAAGCTCGGACACTATCAGAAAATGTCGCGCGTCTGGATCCTGGTGGGCCTTTTGGGCGCGTTGAGCGGCACGGTCGCGTACTTTGCCGTGCAGGACGCCGCGCTCAAGGCCATCCTGACGGGGGTGCTGTTCTTCGGCGGCGTCTGCTGCGCGGTCTTTTTGGGCGGCAGCGCGCAAAAAAAGCTCAAGGCGCTGATGCAGGAGCAGTTTGGAGACTTTTTCCGCGCAGAATGGGAAAAGGCCTTTGGCCCGGATCTGCGCACGCCGGAAATGCGCATTGACGAGCCGCTCATAAAGGCGCTCCACCTGCTGGACGGTCAGTGGGAGGAATGTACGGTAGAGAATTTCCATGAGGGCGATTATCGCGGCGTTCATTTTTCCGCCGCCAACGTGCGGCTGGATCATGTGTATGAGCGGGGGTGCGGTCACGAAGGCTATGAGACCTGCCATGAGATGATCTTCAAGGGCCTCGTGCTGCGCTGTGAAACGCGGACTCCCGCCCCCTCCCCCATCCTCGTCAACGCAAGGACGGAGGACAGTCCGCGCGGCGCGGCGACGGGCGATGAGCCGTTTGACCGATGCTTCTGCGTCACAGCAGAGCCGGAGCGGGATGCCCTCTCCCTTCTTACCCCGCAGTTTATGGAGCTGCTGAACGAGTTCAGACAGCGCGTCGAAGGACAGCTTTTGGGCTTCCGCTGGGAAGGCAGGGTATTCTCGCTGGCGGTGGAAACAGACTACGGCTTTGCCGCAGTTGCAAGCAGCGTAGACTTGAGCGATCTCGACGCCCTGCGCCGCAGCTATTGCGCGTCGCTGCACGCGATGGAGGAGACGCTTGATCTTCTGCTGAAAAACACCGCGCTCTTCGCAGCGCGGGACTGAGAAAGGAAAAGGACTATGATCGTTATTCTGATCGTTCTTGTGCTGATCACCCTCTGGTGCATCAGCACCACCAACGGCTTTAAGAAAAAAGAGATCCGCGTGCAGGAGGGGCTCTCCGGCGTGGAGGTGGCGCTCACGAAGCGCTATGATATGCTCACCAAGATGCTCGATACCGCCAAGGGCTACATGGCGCATGAGACCGGACTTTTTGAAAAGGTCATCGCGCTGCGCCGCGGCATGAGCGTCGCGGAGCTGAACGACGCCCAGCAGCAGATGGACTCGCTGAGCGGCAGGCTCTTTGCCGTGGCGGAGGGCTATCCGGAGCTTCGCTCGAGCGAGGTGTTCGTCGAGCTTCAGCGCGGTATCCGCGACGCCGAGGAGCACCTGCAGGCGGCGCGGCGGCTCTATAACACCAGCGTGACCGCCTACAACACGGCTATTTCGATGTTTCCGGCAAAGCTGCTGGCGGGCGGGCGGCAGCCGAAAGAATTCTTCGCCGCGGAGGAACACAAGCGCGAAGACGTAAAGATGACGTTCTGAGAAAGGAAGGGACTTCTATGGAAGAAAAGCAGAATATGACCAATGCACAGCTGGAGGCGGCGCTCAGCAGCCAGCGCAGCTCGATCACGCTCTTTAAGATCCTGACCTACGGCTTTGCCGCGGCGACGATGGCGCTCTTTGCCTTCGGCCTTATTCCGGTCGCCATTCCCGCGCTGGTGCTCACGTTCGTGTTCGGTTATCAGATGAGCAAGCGCACCGAGACGCTCAAAAAGCTGCTGAGCGAGAACGTCGTCAGCGGCGTGCTGAACGAGGTGTTTGAAAACGTGGAGTACAATCCCTTCGGCCGTCTTCCCGACAAGCTGGTGAAGGGCGCGGGCATGGTGTTCCCCTTCGAGTATGACAGCGTCCGCGGCAGCGACTATATCAAGGGCTCCTATAAGGGATTGGACGTGGAGCTGAGCGACGTGGAGCTCTACCATGTGGTATCGCACTACGACGAGGAGACGCAGCAGTGGAGGGATGAGGAGCAGAAGGTCTTCATGGGCCAGTGGCTCGTGTGCGACTTCGGCAAGGAGCTTTCGGGCGAGGTGCATCTGTCCGCAAACGAGAGAGCGCTGCGCAGGCAGCACAAGAACGACAGCGTGGAGATGGAGAACGAGCGCTTCAACGACCGCTTCCTCGTCACCGCGCAGGAGGCGCAGGAGGCGTACTATATCCTCACGCCGCACATGATGGAGTACATCCTCACCGCGGCGGGTAAGGCCGGCGGCGAGGTATACATGGCATTTCTGCGCGGCGGAAAGCTGCACGTTGCCGTCAAGACCGGCCGCGACTTCTTCGAGCTCGGCAAGAGCGAAGCGAACGTGGAGCGCCTGCGGCAGAAGTTCCTCGGCGAGCTGCACTGGTTTACCGATATCATCGACGAGCTGCGCCTTGAAAGCGCGCTTTACAAAAAGGAGACGGGCGTATGAGGCTCTGGGTCGCGGTCATAGTGCTCGTGCTGGCTGTTTTGGGGATCGCGCTCTCCGCATTCGCCTTGCGGCGGCAGCGGACGCTGTGCACCGTGAGCATCGTGCTGCTGGCGCTGCTCGCGCTCGCCATGGCCGTCTACATCGGACTGACGCTCCTCTTTGTGGATGCGGTCAGCCATCAGCCGCCCGCGCTGTAACGGACAAAAAACAAAGACCGCCTGTTTTCAGGCGGTCTTTGCTTTTTGAAATGGCGGGTCACTTCAGACTTCCGTCGCCGCCCATCAGCCGCGTCATCTCCTCGATGCGCTCGAGCGGGAACGGCGGCTCGCACAAAGGCTTCATGGCGATCGACATGAGCTTCATGGGGTTGTCGTCCGCCGCCACGCGATTGGAGCTGAGCGCGCCGCAGCGCTTGCAGCGGTGGATAATCGCCCACTCGCCGCCCCGGCGCACCCAGACGCCGATCGGCTCCATGATGCCGCCGCAGTCGGACGCCCGATCGCCCGGCTCGATGTCGACATGAAGGCTCGAGAGGCAGTTGGGGCAGTGGTTGCGATGGTCGCTGCCGGCGTTTTCCGGCGTGCAGAGCCGCGAGCAGACCTTGCAGGTGAAGGCGTCGCGGCAGGCGTGCGTCTTATAGTAGCCCTTTTCAAAGGTCTTGCGTTTGTTTTCCCGATTCATTTGATCCTCCTGAAGATGTGTGACCGATCTTACGGGAGGAATGGCGTGTGGTCAGATTTGCCAGACCTCCCGGTCAGGCCACACGCTCCAGTGCTGCTGTGATGTGATTCAAAAGCTTCTCCTTATGTTTTGAAAATGATCTGCGCTTCCGCGCGCTTCTATTATAGCCGCCGGACGGCCGGTTAGCAAGAGGAAAATGCGGAGAGCGGCGCGCGGGCGCGGCTCAGATGTGACGCGCGATAAAGTCCTCGAGCGCCGGCAGATCTTCCGCTCTCCGGTAGCGGCGGCCGTCCGCCGACCGGTCCAGCAGGCGCTTGTTGTACAGCTCCCGCCGCAGCGTCGCAGGATCGTGAAAGAGCGTCCACTCGTCCAGCAGGCTGTTGATCTCCGGCTCGGAATACTCCCGTCCGGCGTCGATCCTTCCGCTGAGATACCAGAGGGCCGCCAGCTTCTTTTTGTGCTTGGCGGGGAGGGCGGTCAGCCGCCCGCTACCGTCCAGAAACGGCAGCAGCTCCGATAATTCCTTTTCCATTTTCTACCCGTTGTCCTTCCGGTTCTTGAAATTCAGCGCTGCCGCCAGACAGCCGAGCGCACCGGCCCAGAGCAATGCGGCATAGCCCCATTGACTTAAAAATGCGAAGATCGCGCCCGCAAGCAGCAGCAATATGCCCGCCGCTATGAGTAACCTGAATGCTGTTTCCATCGTTTCATATACCTCTCTTATTTCATGATCGTTTTGATCTCCTGCAAGGACCGCCGCTCGACCTCCGCGTCGGTGCACCTGCGCACATAGAACCGCCCGTTCCGCAGCGCGGAAAAGCGGAGGTACCGCTCCTGCGACACCATAGTCTCCAGCGAAAGAAGCTCCTCGTACCGGTGCGTAAAGAGCCGTTCGCCGAGAATGCCGGTCAGATAGGGATAGGTCGTGTACATCCGCAGATCCACGCGGGGGTCGAGGCTCATCAGAAGCAGGGGAAACGTCCCCGCGCAGCCGGATTCGATGACAAGGATGCGCTTCGCGTCGATCTCAGAGAGCATGGCGCGCAGCGCGCGCTCCGCCTGCGGGTGCTGCGCCATCGTTCGCCGCATGTCCGGCAGGGCGTGAGCGGTGAAGGAGCGAAAGTCCGTGCAGCCCGCTTCCAGCGCGCTGTAAACGGATGCGCGCAGCGCATCGTCCGCGTTTGGACGGCCGGTGAGCGCCGCGAAGGAGCTGCGGCTGAGCAGCCATGGGTGGATGCGCGTCCGTCCGCGGCTCAGAAAGAAAACGAACGGCAGCAGCATATCGCGCAGAAGAAAGATGTATGCCGTTTGCTCGTCATAGCCGATCCAGCGGCAGAAGCGGAGCAGTCTGTCCGCAAACGGCGGGGCGGGCGCCTCGGGCAATGCGTCCGCCGCACGCATCGCCTGCAGGATCGCGGTGTGCAGGTCTATGTCCTGCGATGCATAGGGGACGGCATTGCCGCCTGCGCGCCTTTCCGGCGGCGCAAACGCCGCGGCGCGGTTTCTTTGCAGATATGCCCGAAGCCTTGAAACGCCGCGAAACGACCGCTCCAGCTGATCTTCCAGCTCGTCATAGCCCTCGTACGCGAGATCGTCCAGCATCCGCAGGAGATGGCGGGCGAGATCCAGACTGTCCGCCGTTACAGGGGCGCGCTCCAGCGTTTGCAGCGTCTCGCGGTAAAAGCCGAGGCTGTAGGAAAGAAAACCCATCTGTTCTGCTCCTGCTCAGACCGGCGGCAGCGCCTGCGTCACCTGACCGTCGGACGGGGCGGAAATGAGGGTGACCTGCCTCGTTTTGCTGCGCTCACTCACGCCAAGGCCCATATACCTGACCGCGACCTGATCGAGCTCGGAAAGGAAAGCGGTGAATTCCTCGTCCGTCAGCGTCAGCGTGCAGGTCGTCAGCAGCAGCAGATCTCTGCGCGGGTCGGCGTGGCCGCTTGCAAAGTATTTGGCAAACGACGCGCAGGTGCCCAGCAGCGCCGCTTGGATGCCCGCGCCGTCCGCGTCGTCGATCTCCAGCACGCTCCTGTTCAGCCGGTAAATGCTCTCGACCGTTCCGCGGACGCGGTTTTCGCCCGCGACCGTGAGCACGGCGCTGTCCGTTAAAAGCTTCATGTGGCGGTACAGGCTCGCGCTCGGGATATCCGGCAGCGCTCTCCGAAGATCCTTGACCGTGCAGGTCTCGTGAACGAGCAGATATTGAAAGATCCGCTGCCGTACCGGATTCATTATGACGTCCGCCCTTTCCATTCCGCGTCATCGCCCCTTTGAAATATTCTCTGCTTGTATTATATTCTTATTTTTGAGAATGTCAAGGGATGAACGCCTACCGGATGCGCGCGGGGAGGAGAAGGCGCGGACGGCTCCCGAATGGGGCGGCCTCGGCGGCGCAGCTTTTTCTCGGCCGCTGGCGCGAAACGAAAAGAGCCCGTGAGACCGCCGGTCTCACGGGCCTGATGCATTGCGGAGGGAAAGAACGGGGACGTCCGCTTGCGGAGTTCCTCAGATGTTCAGCCGGCGGCGCAGCTCGCGCACGCGCTCGCGGCTGATGGGCAGCACGGAATCGGTGCCGCGCACGCGCAGGGCGAAGCCGTTGCCGGTCCATGGGAAGATGCTCTCGATATAGCGCAGCTGGACGATGCAGGTCTTGTGGATGCGGTAGAAGTCCTGCTTGCCGAGCTTGCCCTCATACTCGCCGAGCGAGGTCGTGTCGGGATAGCTCCGGCCGGAAATGGTGTGGAGAATGCAGCCGCGCCCTACGCCGTCGGTCTCGATGTAGGTGATCTCGTCCGTGTCGAGCAGCGTGGTGCTGCGGTTGCTGTTCACGGCGATGCGGTGCAGCGCGGGCGGCGCGGGCATGACGGAGGCGGGGGCAGTGCAGCGGTCAAGCGCCTCGCGGATGCGGTCGGGGTCAAAGGGCTTGAGGATATAGTCGTCCGCACGCAGCTCGAAGGCGCGCACGGCATACTCGGAGTAGGCGGTCGCAAAGATGATCTTTGCCGACGGCATCAGCCGGCGGGCGAGGGCGGCGATGGTCGTGCCCTCCATGTCGCCGAGGTGGATGTCGAGAAAGAGCACGTCGAAGCTCTGCTTTTCCAGCAGCTCTATGGCCTGCGTGCCGCTGCTGGCCTCGGCAAGCTCGGCATTCGGCAGGAGCTGGCGGATCTGGTGGATCAGGGCAACGCGGGAGTACTTTTCGTCGTCGATCACGGCAATGCGCATGAGAAGCTCTCCTTTCAGGCGATATCCGGCATACGGGGCGGGACGAGCGGGATGGAGAAGGAAACGGTGGAGCCCTTTTCGCTGCTGTCGATGGTGAAGCTGCATTGGTCGCCGTAGATGCTGCGCAGACGCTTGCGCACGTTGAAAAGGCCGGTATAGGTCGGGTCGTTCGGATCGTCGAGCTTGCGCAGTACCTCCGGCGGAAAGCCGCGGCCCTGATCGCTGACGCGGATGTAGGCGCGCTCGCTGTCCTGCCGGATGACGAGGCTGACGCGGCGGTCGTCCACGGCGACGAAGCCGTGGCGCACGGCGTTCTCCACCACGGGCTGCAGGATGAGCGGCGGCAAACGCAGCGCGTGCAGATCGTCGGGCAGCTCGCAGTGGATGTGCAGCGCGCCCTCAAAGCGCGCCTCGGTCAGCATGAGGTAGTTGTCCACATTGGCGATCTCCTGCTCGAGCGAGACGAAGGGCTCGTTGATCGTGAGCGTCTGGCGGAAGTAGTCGGCGAGGACGAGCACGGTCTTGCAGGCGCGGTCGGGATCTGTCAGACACAGGCCGGAGATAGTGTTGAGCGCGTTAAAAAGGAAGTGCGGGTTGATCTGCGATTGCAGCGCGCGGAACTCCGCCTGCTTTCGCAGCGCGATCTGATGCTCCGTCTCGCCCAGCTCGAGCATGACGGAGAAAAACTCGGCCAGACTCTCCAGCGTGCGCACGTCGGCGTCGAGCACGAGGTTTGGCCCTGTGGGCACCTTGAGCAGCAGCGCGCCGATGACGCTGTCGTCCTTGCGCAGCGGCGCGGCGAGACCGGCGAAGCCGGGGATCTCGGGCAGCTCGCCGGCGACGACGGAGCGATCGCCCGCCATGGCCTCGCGCGCGAAAGCGGGGAGCGGCGAAGCCGGAAGCGAGCCGCCGCTCGCGGCGAGGATCTGCGTGCGGTCCGACAGCGCGACCTGAAAACCGGGGAGCTTTTCCCGCACGATGTTCACAGCCTGCTGCAAGCCCTCGCGGTCGTTGATGCCGCGGCGCAGATAGGGCAGGCACTCCTGCGCGATGAGCAGCGCGACGGCCTGCTGCTCGGCCAGCTCGATCATCAGGTCGCGGTTGAGCCGGTCGAGGATGCGCATGAATGCCACAAGACCGAGCGAATTGACGAGGATCTTCGGCAGCAGAATGGATTCCTCCAGCGCAAGGGCGGCGGAAAAGGGCTTGGCCAGCAGCAGGATGAGTCCGCACTGGACCAGCTCGGCAACGAGCGTGATGAACACAAGGTCGCTCGTGCGGCGGGAGCGGCGCGTGAACCAGCGGTAGCTCACCGCGCCGATGACGCCGAAGAAAAAGGTGCCGACGCCGCAGGCGAGCGAGGTGAAGCCGGCGGGATCGTAGAGATAGCGGTGGACGCCGCTGATGAGTCCTGCGCATATGCCGCTCACCGGCCCGCCGACGAGTCCGGCGGCCACGGTGCTCACCACGCGCGTGTTGACGACGGCGCCCTGAAAGGACAGGCCGGTATAGGTGCAGCTCACTGAGAGGATGCCGAAGATGACGCCCAGCACGAACTGGTTTTTGACGGAGCGGTCCTGCCGCTTGAGCATCATGCGCAGCGGGCGCAGCTCGGTGAGCACGGTGGCCATCAGCACGAGCAGACTGATATTGAGCACGAGCGAGAAAAACAGGTTGTCCTGCATGGCACAGCTCCTTTATTAAGGATTTATAAATGCAGTATAACAGGTGTTTTTCCGCTTTTCAATAGGGGAAAATGGAAAATAAGCCGCAAAAATGTATGGAAAGTGGATAGAACCGTTCACGCGCCGAAATGAACGGTTGACGCGCGGATAGTTACCGTTCACCAGAAAACCCTTGCATTGTTCAAAAATTCACATATTATTCACACATAGAGCGGGACACGCTTTGTCCCGACCCTGCCGGAAGCGGCAGGGGAAAAATACAAACGAAGAAGGAGAGAAATCAAGATGAAAAAGTTCCTGTCTCTCGCGCTGGCACTCATTATGGTGCTGTCCCTCGTCGCCTGCGGCGATAAGGCCGCCGATGACGCCAACACCGGCGATACTGCCGGCGACAATCAGCAGACCGAGGAGACCAAAGGTCTGACCGCGGCCGAGCGCTCCAAGCAGTTCATCACCGTCGGCACCGGCCCGACCTCCGGCATTTACTTCCCCATCGGCGGCGCCTTTGCCACCGCGCTGAAGGAGTACGGCTATCAGACCTCCGCCGAGGCGACCAACGCCACCGGCCAGAACATCCAGAACATCCTCAACGGCGACGCTGAGATCGCCATCGCCATGCAGGACGCCGTCATGCAGGCCTACACCGGCACCGGCGCGTATGAGGGCAAGGGCGAGGCCAGCGACCTGCGCGCGCTGATGCGCCTGTGGCCGAACTACGTTCAGCTCGTCACCGTTGCCGATACCGGCATCAAGTCCGTTGAGGACCTGCGCGGCAAGCGCGTGGGCGTCGGCGCGGCGAACTCCGGCGTGGAGATCAACGCCCGCATGATCCTCAACGCCTACGGCATCACCTATGATGACATCACGCCCGACTACCTCGCTTACGGCGAAGCCATCGACAACATGAAGAACGGCCAGTGCGACGCGGTGTTCGTCACCTCGGGCCTGCCCAACGCGACCGTTATGGATCTGGGCGTGCAGTATGACATGGTCGTTGTCCCCATCGACGGCGAGGGCCGCGACAAGCTCGTTGCCGAGTATCCGTACTACGCCAAGTCCGTCATCCCCGCCGGCACCTACAACAACACGGAGGATGTTGAGGGCCTGTTCGTTTACAACATCATGCTCGTGCGCAAGGATCTGAGCGACGCGATGGTCTACGACATGCTCGAGGGCATCTTCGCCAACATTTCCACCATCAAGGCGTCCCACAACGCCGCCGATAAGAACATCGACATCACCTTCGGCGTGGACGACATCCAGCTCCCGCTGCACCCAGGCGCCGAGGCGTTCTGGAAGGACAACGGCTACATCAACTGATTGTCCCGACTCTGACGGCCGATCGGCACAGAGAAGAGAAAAGTGAAAAGCGGCGCGGGCGGCTCAGCCCGCCCGCGCCGCTTTTCCGCATACGCTGCTATGAAACAAGTCATCAGGCCCCGCCTGCCGGCGCTCGGCGCGATGCTCGCGCTGCTGCTGGCCGCTTACTTTGCCTTTTTGATCCCCAGCGGCACGGAGCTGGAGCTCCGCGACCGTGCGGACGATACCCGTATCGCCGCGTGGCCCGTCGCTGCGGGCGACACGCTTTCGCTCGAGATCGAGCATTCCTTTGAGCATATTCCGTGGTATGAATTCTACTCCGTGACGGACGATCTGCAATTCAATCTGGACGCGATCGCCGTGGCGGGCTATGGCGCCGGCATTCCCGCCGAGATGGATGTGCCGACGCGCATCGAGGACGGGCTGGTGTGGATGGAGGATATCAACAGCCGCTTCCCCACGCTGCACTGGATCACCTCGAACAAATATATGAAGGTCTTTACGCTCAACGGCGTTGAGATATTCGACTTCCGCTCTTTGCCCGACGCGAGCCGCGTCGAGGCAAAAATCATTACGACAAGGGGGTACCTTTTCCGTGGCTGACCTTGAAAAGAACGCCGCTGCCGCTGCTGTGGCCGACGCCTCTCCGATCGACGCCTCCAAGGGCGCGGAGATCATGGAGAAATATGAAAAAGAATCCCGCACCCGCAAATTCGAGGCAAGCTGGCTCAACAAGCTGGTCTATTTCCTCTGCCTTGCCTTTACGCTCTACCATCTGGCCTATGCCTCCGGCATCCGCATTCTGCAGATGGTCAACATCAAGCACCACGCCATCCACGTCGGCCTTGTGCTGGTGATCGGCTTCCTGCTCTATCCGGCCTTCAAAAAGTCCAGCCGCAAGAAGGTGGCATGGTACGACTGGATCCTTTTCGCGCTTTCCGCGATCATGCCGATCTATGTGTTCATCCGCTATCCGGTGTTCATCTCCACCGGCTTTCAGGGCGAGACGATCGACATTATCATGGGCACCATCCTCATCCTGCTGGTGCTTGAGTGCTCCCGCCGCCTGAGCGGCCCTGCGCTGAGCATTCTGTCGATCATCTTCCTCATCTATGCGCTCTTTGGGCGCTATATGCCGGGCATTTTCATGCACCGCGGCTACAACTGGCACCGCATCGTCACCTATCTCACGACGGATATCTACGGCATTTACGGCACCTCGGTCAAGGTGGCTGCGACCTATATCGTGCTGTTTATCATCTTCGGTGAGGTGATGAACAAGTGCGGCATGGGCCAGTTCTTCAACGATATCGCAAACGCCCTTGCCGGCCACACCAAGGGCGGCCCCGCGAAGGTCGCGGTGCTGGCCTCCGGCTTCCTCGGCTCCATCAACGGCTCTGCCGTTGCGAACGTCGTCACCACGGGTACCTTTACCATCCCCCTGATGAAGAAGACCGGCTACTCCAAGGAGTTTGCCGGCTCGGTCGAGGCGACGGCCTCCGTCGGCGGACAGCTTCTGCCCCCGATCATGGGCGCGGCGGCCTTCGTCATGGCGGAAACGCTGGGCGTGCAGTACGGCGTGATCATCAAGGCGGCCGTCATTCCCGCGCTGCTGTATTACGGCGGCATTCTCGTTCAGGTGCAGATGCGCGCGACCAAGGAGCATCTCAACGGTCTGCCCAAGGAGCAGATGCCAAAGCCCGGTAAGGTCATGAAGGAGCGCGGTCATCTGCTCATCCCCATCGCATTCCTGCTCTACATGCTCATCTGGAGCGGCCGCACGGTCATCTTCAGCGCGTTCTGGACCATCATCGTCACGATCATCGTCGCGGAAATGCGCCCCATCAGCCGCATGAGCCTTAAGGATATCTGCGACGCCTTTGTCGCCGGCGCGAAGTCCACCGTTTCCGTGGCCATCGCCTGCGCCTGCGTCGGCATCATCGTCGGTGTGTGCGGCATGACCGGCTTCGCCCTCAATGTGGCGCACGCCATCATCCGCATCGGCCAGTCCAGCGTCCTGCTCACGCTTGTTTTTACGATGATCACCTGCATGATCCTCGGCATGGGCCTGCCCTCTATCCCGTCCTATCTCATCACGGCGACCATCGCTGCGCCCGCGCTCGTCGAGCTGGGCCAGCCCGAGCTTGCCGCGCACCTGTTCTGCTTCTACTACGCGATGTTCGCCAACCTCACGCCTCCGGTCGCGCTGGCTTCCTTTGCTGCGGCGGGACTTTCCGGCGGAAGCCCGATGAAGACGGGCTGGCAGTCCGTGCGCCTTGCGCTGGCGGGCTTCATCATCCCATATATGTTCATGTACAACCCGCAGCTGCTGCTTGAGAATGTCACGCTGCTCAGCGGTACGCAGGTCGTCATCAGCTCGTGCATCGGCGTTGTGATGATCGCCGCCGCCGTTGAAGGCTACCTCTTCGGCAACCTCAACTGGCTGATGCGTATTCTTTCGATGGCGGGCGCGCTGCTGCTCATCGACAGCAAGACGCTCACCGATATCGTCGGCATCGTTCTGCTTGCCATCGTCATCGGCTATCAGAAGCTGATCTATCAGCGCAAGCATAAGGGCCCCGAGCCGCCCGCACCCGTGTCGGCGCCGCCGGCGCAGGGCTGACGGCAGGGCGGAGCCGGATAAACGCTGAAAAAGGAGCGCCCCGTGCGCTCTTTTTTCTTGCGTCCGCACGGCGCCCCTGTTATACTGAAGAAAAAGAGAAGGAGAGAAGATCATGCCGAATTACGATCCGCTTACCTACCGCTACGCCTCGCGGCGCAATGTGGTTTACGCAAAGAACGGAGTGTGCTGCACGAGCGTGCCGCTCGGCGCGCAGATCGGGCTGGCAGTGCTGAAAAGCGGCGGCAATGCCGTTGACGCTGCCGTCGCCATGGCGGGCGCGATGCCGCTGCTCGAGCCGACGGGCAACGGCCTTGGGTCCGACTGCTTCGCGCTCGTATGGATCGAGCGGGAGAAGAGGCTCTACGGCCTCAATGCCAGCGGGACGGCGCCCATGGCGCTCAGCGCGGAGACCCTCCGCGCCGAAGGCTATGCCGCGCTGCCGAAAGAGGGGTGGCTCCCCACGATGGTCCCGGGCGCGCCCGCGGGCTGGGCGGCGCTGAACCGGCGCTTCGGCACAAAGCCGCTTTCCGAGCTTTTTGCCCCCGCCATCCGCTATGCCGAGGATGGCTATCCTGTACCGGTGAATGTCGCGCGCCAGTGGGAGCGCGACAGCAGGCGCATCGCGCGCGCCATGGAGAAGGATGCAGCGCCGCATGAATACTGGTGGCAGTGCTTTATGAAGCCGGACGGCACGCCCTACCGCGCGGGCGAGATCTTCCGCTTCCCCGCCTATGCCGACACGATGCGCGCCCTTGCCGAAACGGAATGCGAGAGCTATTACCGCGGCGAGCTGATGGAGAAGATCGTAGCCCATTCCCGCGCCACGGGCGGATACTTCTGCGAGGAGGACTTCCGCGCCTACCAGCCAGAATGGGTCGAGCCCATCACGCAGGATTACCGTGGCTATACCGTCTGTGAGATCCCGCCCAACGGCCACGGCATCACGGTGCTGATGGCGCTTGGGATGCTCGACGGCATGGCGCTGCCCGCGCAGCGCGAGAGCGCGGCGCACTACCATAAGGTCATTGAGGCCATCAAGCTGGCCTTTGCCGACACAAAGACCTACGTTGCCGACCCGCGCTATATGAAAACAAAGGTCAGCGAGCTGCTCTCGCCGGAGTATCTTGCCGCCCGCCGCGCGCTGATCACGGACAAAGCGCTTGAGCCGGAGGCCGGCGACCCGCACTGCGGCGGCACCATCTACCTCTGTACTGCGGACAGCGAGGGCAACATGGTCTCGCTGATCCAGAGCAACTATACGACCTTCGGCGCGGGCGTCGCCATTCCCGGTACGGGCATCTCGCTGCAAAACCGCGGCGCGAACTTCTCGCTCGATCCGGAGAGCGACAACTGCCTTGCCGGAGGGAAGAAGTCCTACCATACGATCATCCCCGGCTTTCTCCTCAAGGACGGCGAGGCCGTCGGCCCCTTCGGCGTGATGGGCGCGTTCATGCAGCCGCAGGGCCATGTGGAGGTGCTGGTCAATACGCTCGATTATCACATGAACCCGCAGGAGGCGCTCGACGCGCCGCGCATCCAGTGGATCGGCGGGAAAAAGCTCCAACTTGAGCGCGAGGCGGGCGAGGCGATCGCCGAACAGCTGCGCGCGATGGGACACGAGGTCGAGGTCATCGACGATCGTATTTCGATGGGGCGCGGCGAGATCATCTGGAAATGCGAAAACGGCGTCTACGCCGCCGGTACCGAGCCGCGCTGCGACGGCACGGTCGCCGCATGGTAGACCGCGCGGCTCGCTTCATACGGAATGCCAAAAGGGCGCGTCCATGCCGGTACCGGTATGGACGCGCCTGAAGCATTTGCAGGGGAGGGGCCTAACGCTCACCGCCGGAGGCGGGAAGCTCGCCGGGGAGACGGGAGAATTCCTCGTTGTAGATCAGCCCTCCGTCGGTGTGGAACCAGACAAGGCTTGCGGTGCTGCCGTCTGCAAATGTGAATTCCGCGGTCAGCTCGCTGTTGCCGTCCCCGTCAAGGTCGGTGTAGTCGCAGCTTTTCAGCGCTTCGGCGGCGCCGGTGAGCGCTTCAGGGTACTTTGCAACGGCGAGCAGCGTTCCGCCGGAGGCGCTGTCCCGGAAATTGATCTCCGTATCGCTCACATCGAGATATACGGCCGTTTCCACTCCGTTCAGCAGCATCGTGCCGGTCACGGTGCGCTCCGGCGCGGCCTCCTCCGTGCCGGAGGCGGGGCTCTCCTGCTTGAGTGAGTCCGTCGTTTTCGTGGCGGTCTCGCCGCCGCAGGCCGTCAGCGCCAGCGACAGAACCAGCGCGGCGCTTACAATAAGCAGCTTTCTTTTCATTTCGCTTCTCCTTTATCCGTGATAGTCGCCGGTCGCGGAATCCACCGCGACATAGGGAACGATCCTGCCGTCTATCTCGACATAGACCTGATAGATCCCGTTGTCCAGCTCCTCGTAATGATCCGGCGTGACGCCGTAATTCTCCAGCAGGCTCTTTTCAAAATCGGTCTTCCACGCCTCGCTGCCGGCGGAGACATCCGCGTCGGCGGGCTCCGTCTGCTCCTCCGGAGCAGGAGCGGACGGGGCGGCCGCATCCGAAGGCTGCGGCTTTCCGCAGGCGGCGAGGGTGAGCAGCAGCATCGCCGCGAGAAGCGCGGCGGCAAAAGGTTTACGATCCATAGTCGGTATCCTCCTTAATTTGATTTGATCGGCTTGGCTGCCGTCGGGAAGGCTGTGCGGATGCACAGCCTTCCGTTTTCATATTCCGCGGTGATGACGCCGCCCATCCTTTCGGCCAGCAGCCTGGCGATGGACAATCCGAGCCCCGTGGCGTTTCGGGCGTTCTCCACGGTGAAAAAGCGGTCGAACAGCCGCTCGACCTGTACGCGGCTGAGCGTCGGCGCGCGATTTGAGAACGTGACGGCGCCGCTTGGCAGCAGGCTGACCGCAAGGTCTCCGCCGGAGTATTTGACGGCGTTGCTCAGGATATTATCGAAGCACCGCCGCAGCGCGGCGGCGTCCAGACAGCAGAGGACGCGCTCCTCCGGCAGACGGATCTCCGGCGTGATGCCGCGCGCGGACAGCGCGCCGTAGAAGCCGGCGAGACTCTGCTCCAGAACGTCGTTCAGGCAGACGATCTCCGTTGTCAGCGTATCCGCAGTGGCGGTGATGACGGAATAGCGGAACATTTCCTCCGTCAAGGCGCGCATGGCGTCCGTCCGCTCGCGGATGATGGCAAGATAGCGCCGGGACTTTTCCGGCTGCGGCTCCTGCTCGAGCAGATCGAGATAGCCGCAGATGGCCGTCAGCGGGGTGCGCAGATCGTGGGAGATGTCCGTTACGGCGGACGTCAGCGCGTCGTGGCCGCTTTGCAGCCGTGACCGCTCTGCGCGAAGCGAGCGGAGCTGCCGGTCGATCTGCACGGCCAGCGCTCGAACGGCTCTGTCGCCGGAGGAGATGGAGAGCAGCGTGTTCGTATCCGTCCGCAGCTTTTCCTCCAGCTCCTCCGCGATCTCGCGGAAAGCATGGCGCAGGGAGAGAAGGTGCAGCCCCAGCGCCAGCGCCGTCAGGGCCAGCGCCGCCGTCAGCACGATCCATCCAGGCTCCATAGAGACCTCCTTATTTCAGATCCTTGCGCCGGAAGAATGCCATGCCCGCCGCGGCGCACAGCAGCACGATGCCCGCGGACGCCGCCATAGACAGCGCGGGGCGCGTCAGCTCGCGGTTCGCCAGCTGGATGGCCTGTCCGGTGGGAAGGGCGTCCACGACGAACTGATAGACTGTCCGCCGGCTGCCGGAGACATAGTAGGGATTCGGCATGGGATCGCCGTATTCAAAGCCGTTCGACGTTGTAACGGCGGACTGTGTCAGCTCCGGCTCGGTCAGCGCGTTGTAGAAGAAGCTGCCCGCGAGGATCAGCGCGAACGCCAGCAGGATGGACACCACCGCGGCGGCACGGTTGGGCAGCAGAAGTCCCACCAGCGTGAAGATGGCCGTCAGGGCCACCGTCAGCAGCAGGATCACCGCCAGCACGAGCAGCATGGTGTGCGCCGGCATCGTGAACCAGCCGAAGCGCAGCGCGCCCGCCGCGCAGCCCGCCAGCCATCCCAGAACGATGATGACGCAGCCGACGGCGGCGGTGATGAGATACGCCCCGTAGACCGTCTGGCGGGAGTGGCCGGCGATGAGCTTGTTGCGCAGGGTGCCGTCCTGATATTCCGCGCCGAGAAACAGGCTCGTAAAGGCTGCCTGCAGGATCGAAAGGAAGGGGAAGACCTGCATGAACATATCGTCCAGCGTCGCGGCCCCGTCCTCGCTGACATGCGCGCACAGAAGAAACACGGTGGAAAAGGCAAAGGCGCCTGCCGTGCACAGCCACAGCGCCTGGCTGCGCCGGAGACGGTAGAAATTTGCCCGCAGCAGCTTACGCATGACGCACACCCCCGATCAGATCCATGTAGAAACTCTCAAGGCTCTCGTCCCGCTCCTTCATGCTGTCGATCACGCAGTTTTGCTTCAGCGCCTCCACAACGAGCGCCGTCGTCTGCACGTCGGCAAAGACGTCCGTTTTGAGATCGTCCACGATGCGGTATTCCGCGCCGAGACCGTCCAGCACCCGCGCGAGCACCCTGCTGCTGCTTGATTCCACTCGGATGCACTTGCGGCAGCGCGCTTCAAGCTCCTCCGCGCTCATCTCCTTTACCATCTGCCCGCCGTCGATAAAGCCGTAGTGCGTCGCCAGACGGGAAAGCTCGTCAAGGATGTGGCTGGAAATGAGCACGGTGATGCCATGCTCGCGGTTGAGCTTCAGGATCAGCTCGCGCATCTCGATGATGCCTTGCGGGTCAAGCCCGTTGACCGGCTCGTCCAGCACCAGAAGATCGGGGTCACCCGCCAGCGCCACGGCGATGCCGAGCCGCTGACGCATGCCGAGCGAGAAATTTTTCGCCTTCTTTTTCCCCGTGCCGTCCAGCCCCACCAGCTGCAGCAGCTCCGCAATGCCGTCTGCAGAGGGGCATCCCAGCAGGAGATACTGCTGGCGGATGTTTTCCTCCGCCGTCATATCCATGTAGACGGACGGCGTTTCCACCACCGCGCCCATTCTGCGGCGGCAGCGCCCGATGCGCGCGTCCGTGTTTTTCACGCCGTAAAGCGTGAAGCTGCCGCCCGTCGGCTCCTGCAGACCGCAGATCAGGCGGATGAGCGTGGTCTTGCCCGCGCCGTTCCTGCCCACAAAGCCGTAGATCGCCCCTTGGGGGATGTGCATATTCAGCCCGCAGAGCGCCGCGAAGCCGCGGTAGCGCTTTGAAAGCCCGTTTGCTTCAAGCACATAGTCCATTGTAAATACCTCCTTTGCTTGATCGTGCGTATGGTATCAGGCAAAGGTCAAGAAAACGGTCAAGAAAACCGTCCAGAAATCGTCAAGATCCTGTGTTCAGCCGGAAGCCGATGCCCCACACCGCCTCCACATAGTCTCTGCCCGCCGCAGTTCGCAGCTTGCCGCGCAGATTGCTGATGTGGGTCTTGAGCGAATTTTCCGTGCAGTCGGGCGTATCCATGCTGATGCGGTCGAGCAGCACGGATTTTGCCAGCACCTGCCCGGGATTCTGCATCAGCAGCTTCAAAATGGCGTATTCCGTGCGGGTCAGCTGGACGGTCTCGCCGCCGGCGCGAACCTCGTGCGAGGCGGTGTCCAGCGTCAGGCCGCCGCAGGTCAGGACCGCCGACAGCGGAGAGCGGGCCGACTCCCGCAGCCGCACGGCGACGCGGGCCAGCAGCTCCTTGGTGTCAAAGGGCTTGGTGAGGTAATCCGCCGCGCCGCCGAGCAGCAGCCCGACCTTATCCTGCACGGCGGCCCTGGCGCTGACCACGATGACGGGGATGCCCCGCAGCCGCGGCAGGATCTCCTCGCCGCTGAGCCCGGGCAGCATCAGATCGAGCAGGATGAGGTCGGGACTGCCGGTTTTCAAAAGCAGTAGCGCCTCCGTGCCGGAATAAGCGCGCAGCACCGCGTAGCCGGCCCGCTCCAGCACCTCCTGCTCAAGATCACCGATCGCGGCGTCGTCGTCAATGATCAGGATCGTGTTCATACAATGCGCCATATGACCTCCTGCAGCCGCTGCAGGAATAGTCCTGCGTGCGCGCCGTCCATCTGGGTATGATGGAACTGGAACGACAGCTTGAGTGTCGTCTTAAAAAGCCCCGTGTGATATCTGCTCCAGATCAGGAACGGATTATTGAAAATACCGCTGTTCATG
This sequence comes from uncultured Oscillospiraceae bacterium, assembly GCA_934572465.1. GTDB lineage: Bacteria > Bacillota > Clostridia > Oscillospirales > Oscillospiraceae > Hominicoprocola. Next base: position 27,152 of record CAKTLG010000007.1, on the reverse strand, counting down.
CCGACGGCTCCGTCGATCTCGGTATCCACGATGGCGGAAGTGCCGATGACCATATGCTCCGTCAGGTCGTGGTTCTCGCAGCGCGCGATGGCCTCGCGCGTCAGGCGCAGATAGTCGGAATTGAATTGCGCAAGATCGTCCGAGAACGGCACATCGCAGGAACTGACCGCGCCGGTTTTGTTTTTTACGATGGTATTGACGGCAATGCTGTCGTATTGCAGCAGCTCGCGCCCCACGGGGAGCGTATAGAATTCTTTGACCCCGCTTGCCGCCTTGCCGATGCACCAGCACAAAAGCATATTGAACCGATAGCCGCGTCTGCGGCGGAGCTTTAAGAGCGGCGTTACATCCAGCGTTTTGAAAAACGTCACCATTGGATCCGGCGCGCTCATCCAAAGCGCATATGCCTCGGCGCGGGGGGAGCGCTTGGGGTCTATAACGGCCGGCTTCATTCCGCACGCTCCAATGCCGCGATGTCGCCCGACTGGATGGCGGGGAGGCTGCGCCTGATCGTCTCGGCATCCCAGTCCCACCAGCGCAGCGCCTCGAGCCGTTCGATCGCCGCGTCGTCGAACCGCTTGCGGAGGGGCCTTGCCGGAACGCCGCCGACAATGGTGTAGGGCGGCACATCCTTCGTCACCACCGCGCGGCTGCCGATGATGGCGCCGTCGCCGATCGTCACGCCCGAGAGGACGACGGCCTCGTAGCCGATCCAGACGTCATTGCCAACGACGATATCGCCCTTGTTGTCCCATGCCTGGCGGATGTCCTTCGCATCCAACCCCCACTCGTCGAAGAAAATGGGAAAGGTGTAGGTCGAGAGCGAGCGCATCGAATGGTTGCCGCTGGTGAACAGAAATTTTGCGCCGCAGGCGATCGAGCAGAATTTTCCGATGATCAGCCGGTCGCCGTTGACCGGATAGTGGTAAAGCACGTTGTATTTCTCAAAATCGCGGGGATCATGGACGAAATCATTGTAGATCGTGTATTCGCCGATCTCGATGTTCGGCCCTGTGACGACGTCCTTCAGATAGACGATCTGCTCGTCGTGCGGACGGGGATAGGTGTTATTTCTCATTTTCCGACGCTCCTGTCCTTGCTTTCTCGGCATCCGTACAAAAGAGATGAATGCCCAGCGCGGCGTTGAAGCCTGTGGCGGCGAACACGCTGAAGCGCTCCACAACGCCGAAATATCCGGCGGGGACGAGCTTCATGCCGAGCGCGCCGACGAGCATCATGCCGAGGGCGATCGCGGCGCAGACGCCGTAGGAGCGGCAGTCCCTGCTCCTTGCGCCAGCGGCGATGATAACGCTCAGCGATACGATGGACAGCAGCACGACCGCAGCGGTGACCGCCATATGCATCACATCCTGAAACGCGCCCGCATAGCCGCTGTCGCTGAGCGGGAACATCCGGTAGCCGATCGCGGAGATCCATTCCATAACGGCAAAGAGATAAATGCCGGTGCGCAGCATCCGGGTCTTTTGCCCCTGTATGCCGATGCACACGACCGTGACGCAGACGACCTCGCAGGCATTGTAGAGAGCGCTGAGCTGGTTCCACAGCGCCAGCGACGGCGCGTTCGCCGCGCTCAGATCGCTCACGGCCTGCGCCATCCAGTCATATCCCGGATAGGCGAGCGGGGAAAAGACGACCGCCGCCGTGTACGACAGCAGGCTGACGACGCCGAGCAGCCCCAGCCTTTGGGTAAGTGTTTTTTTCATAGGCTTCCTCCTGAAAAAGCAGTGCCGGCCACATAAGGCGTGGTCAGCACTGCGGCTTTGCATCCGGCTGATCGTCTGCGGCTTCGCGGGGGGATGCGCCGCTGTGGACCATGCGGAAAAAGAGACGGACATGCCTGCCGAGCGCTTCCACACACTCGGCCTCCCGCTCCGGCTGACGGTCGCAGATCCCGATCAGCGTCAGGACAGGGGCGACATACAGCATCGCCAGCGCGTCGGGGTCGTCCGCCTGAAGCTCGCCGGCGGCGGTCAGCGCGCGGAAAATGCCGGCGTGGTAGGAGAGCATGCGCTCCACGTAGCGTCTGGAATACAGGGCGGCCAGCTCCGGCGAGCGGAACTGCTCGATGGTCATCATGCGCCGGAAGCGGCTGATGGTCTCGTTGTGGAGGGAGTATTCAAAGATCCGCCGCACCTTCTCAAAAAGCGCGTCCTCGGTGATCGCCGTAAAAACGGGGATGTCCTGCGCGGCGTCCTGCACATGTATGGCGATCCTGCCGGTGTCGGCCTCGTACTGCGCCGCCGTAGCCTCTACGATCGCGTCGAAAATGGCGCGCTTGCCGGAAAAGTGGTTGTAGAGCGACGAAGCCTTGATCCCCACCGCCGCGGCGATCTCGCCCATGCTGACCGAGTCGTAGCCCTGCATGGAAAACAGCTCCAGCGCTTTGTCGAGGATCCTTTGCTTTGTGTCTTCCTGTTTCATACTCTCACCAACTAACTAACGTTCGTTAGTTTACGTTATAGACTCCTGTGCGCGAAAAGTCAAGGGGGGTGCGCGCCGTTTTTTCAGCCTGCCGCCGAAATGCGGATCGTGCCTTTTGCGTGCCGCGCCTCCACCGTCACGGTGTAAGCGCCGCTTTCCGGAATGCCTACGGTAAACGCCGTCGCATCTTTTCCGCTGCCGGTGTACAGCACCGTTCCGTCAGGCGCTGTGAGCGTCATGCGCAGCGAGCCCTCCTGCGTTTCAAATTCGATCCGGAGCGCAGTGCCCGCGTCCAGAGTCAGGGTGTGCCGGTCGGCGCCGTTCATGCGCGCAATGTCCAGCGCGTAGGAGTCCGGCGCTGCGGTGCGGCTGCCGGTGAAGCTCTCCTGATCGCGCAGAAGCAGAAACTGCGCAAGGGCGGCGGCGAGCAGCACGAGTACCGCCGAAAGCCTTGCTTTTGCACTCATTGCTCCTTGTCCTCCTGCTTTTTGTCTTTCTTTTCTTCCGCTATGCCGCGAGCGGCCACGATCGCTATCGCAAGGGCAGCCGCCACCTAGGGGGCGGCTGCCCGAGTAAGATTCGCTCATGTGCTTTCTCCTGTCATATTGTTTCGGTCGGAACGCCTGCTCCCGACAGGCGCGGCCGGCCGCAGCGAGGGGCGTATGGGACGCCTCGGTGCGGCAGCCTGTATTCGTGCCATTCCTCGTCCGTTTTCACAAAGCCGGCGGACAGAAATATGCGCTGGCTCTGCGTGTTGAAGGTAGACATTTGCCTTTACCGTATCCATGCCCTTCTCCTGCGCGAGCTTCAGCATCTCGCGGATGCACCGCCGCCCGATGTGCCTGTTCTGGAACGCTTTGCAAACGACGATCGCCAGCTCGCCGCTGCCGCACAGGGAGACATCTCCGACCAATACGCCCTGATATTCGATGCAGCCAGTCGCCGTGCGTGCTGAGATGGTCGTACATGCGGCGCGGTGCGCGCCCGTGTCTGCGTCCTTGTTTTCCCTCCGTATTTGGGGCAGCGGAGCCAGTCCGGCTCCGATCGGAGCTCCTCAGCTATCCCGCATCACCGCGGGGCCCCGCCGAGCAGCGCGCGAAAGGCCGCGTCGCGGTCAAAGGCGCCGGAGGCAAAGCCGGGGACAGCCTTGATGGATCTGAAAATGCTGATGCTGAAGCCGGTGAGGATCCCGCCGATCTCCTGATCGGAGTAGGGGCAGTCGCCGGTCACGATCAGCGTGGACAGGCTGTGTACCACGAGCCACAGGTCGCGGAAATACAGATCCGCCTCCTCTGCGGTGATGCGGTAAATGTCCATCAGCGTCGGGCGGACAAGCGCCTGCAAGTGCCGCATCGATTGCATGGCGCTGCACGCCTGCTCCTGCGTCCGCGTCAGGAACAAAAGACGGTAAAGCTCCGGCTCCTCCCGCGCGAAGCGGATATACTGCATACCGACGCCGTAGAAGGGGATCTTCTCGTGCAGGCCCGCATTTGTATAGCCGTCGTACACGCGCACGGCGGCCGCGTAGACCGCCTGCCTGACGCCGTCCATAGAGCCGAAGCCCGTGAAGATCGGCTGCGTGGAGGTGCCGAGCTCGTCTGCCATCGTTTTTGCGGTGAGGCCGTCGATCCCTCTGGTACGCACGACCCGCAGCGCCGCCGCCGTCATTTCTTCCTTTGTGAATTTATTCTTTGGAGCCATAGTCCGCATCCTTTCACCGTAAAGTGGAGCACGCAATACATATCGAACAATGTATATTGCGTATTATACACGCGGAGAACGAGGATGTCAAGAGCGGCGCGCATCGGGCCAGCGTCCGCTTGAGAGAGGGGGGGGAGACAGGCGGGCGCGGCATGAATGCCGCCGAAAGAAACGCCGTCCGGCAGACTCTGCACCGGACGGCGTGAAGGAGTATTATGGATCGCCGGTCAGAACAGATGGCCGAGCGCCGCGGCAACGGACCCCTGCAGGTTCGCTTCAACCTCCGGCGTCGAAACAGGCTCCTCCAGAAGCTCCACTGTGGAAACGGGAAAGCTGCCGCCTTCACGGCTCCGCAGCAGATAGATCAGCCCGAGGGTCATCGCGTTGTACTTTGCCTCGATGATCGCGGCCTCCGTTTCATAGCCGCCCGTCTCGCGCAGGGCCTGCACCAGTCCGCGGCGCATCTCGCCGAGATAGGTGGGCTGATAGAAGCCGCCGAATACCGTGAAGTCGCGGAGAAAATGCAGCTCCAGAAAGCAGAGGAACAGCCCAGGCAGCAGCGTCCCATCCCGCAGCCCATCCGTCAGCGCCTGCGGTGTGAAGGGGATCGTCACAGTCTCTCCCATCGTTCGACCGGTCAGCACCGCCTTGCCCGCCTCCTCGTGCAGCCGCAGGGGAAACAGAACGGCGCGCCGGTCGAGTCCCCAGAAAAGGTGCGTGCCGCCGGCGTCTCCCGTCCAGCAGCCGGAAACGCCGTCCAGCGCCTGAAGCAGCGATGCGCGCAGCTCCTGCCGAAACAGCAGTTGACAGGTGAGTGCGGCTTCCGTTTGAAGATCCTTTTCAAGCAGGCGGGCGGTGAGCGTTTCCATCGGCATCCAGAGGTATTGCGGCTTGCGGTCGGTAAAGTACCGTTGGGAGAGCATGGCGTTGATGACCGTGGTCTGCTCGCGAAGCGTGCCGTACCGCTGTACGCTGTCGGAAAGCAGGACCTCGCGGCAGAAGCGCTCTATCGTTTCGGCCGTGCGGGGCGTGACGGAGCCGCGCCGCGTCTCCTGCCGCAGACGGTTCAGAGCGCTGCCCGCCATGTCCGGAGAGATGCCCTTTACGGCGGCCACGCAGGCGTGCCGCAGCTTGAACGGATAAAAAGGCAGACGCAGACAGCCCTCCGGCGCGGCGCAGTCGTAGACCAACATCCCCCGCGGGTAGACGGTACTGGTCAGGCGCGGGTTGGCGGCCGCCAGGATCGGAACGACCGCCCCGGTCTCGCCCTGCAGCCGCAGCCATTGGTCGCAGAGGATCGTATCCTGCACGGTCATGTACTCAAATGCGGGATGATGGTGATTGGCGGTGGACAGGCAGCGGCGGCGACGGAGGACGTTCATGCATTCCTCGGCGGTCTCCGCGCCGAAAAAGGGCGTGAAATAATCCCGCACCTCCGTCAGCAGATCTTCAGACGGCAGGATGTCCGGCAGCGGCTTGTGACGGAGCTGCCCCAGATAGGAAAGGAGGCTTTCACTGCCGTGCTGCCGGAGCAGCTCTGCGGCCGCCGGATACTGTTCCGCAAGGGATGCGATCGGTTCATTCATTCTCTGCCGCCTCCAGTCGGATCGAAAGCACGGTGTTGTTCATGTTCATGATCCGCGTATAGGTCTTCTGGTCGGTGAGCCGCTCCAACAGCCTGATGTTGTTCATCTGAAGGATGTCCTCGTCGTCCACAAACGTCAGCGGGTCGAAGGGCGCGCCGTTGTCGCGGATGCGGACGATGAGATTTCCCTCCTCGAGAAGCAGACAAATATCGATCATATCCACATGCTCGTTGTGGTTGATGATGTTGAGGGCGGCCTCCTCAAAGGCGATGGCCAGAAAGACGCCTCTGCTGCGGGGGATGCCGTTCTGCCGGCAGAACTGGTCGATCTCGCGGTGGATATCCGCCACGCTGTCCGGCTCACCCGTGATGGAAAAGGTGTGGCAGCTCCGGTCCGCCTGATCCTCAAGGCCGAGGATCGCCACGTTTTGATACAGCCGCTTTTCCCGCAGCAGCGTGACCGCCGGAGAAAGAAGCTCCGTCAGCAGGCACCAGACCGCCACGGTGGGGATGCTGGGCCAATGGAGCTGCGAGATGGCCGCCACGCAGAGCAGCAGGATCAGTATTTTGAATACGACGTTTTGCAGCGTCAGCAGAAGCACGGACAGGCGCTGCCGCTGAACGCTGGGGTAAAGCCTTGCGAGCAGATCGTTGAGCCAGAGAAAGGGCAGGCTGATCAGCATGATGCGCAGTGCGAGCACGGTATCCGGCTCCGCGGTGATGCCGTAGGAGCGGAGGAACGGCGCGGAGAAGCAGAACAGTCCCGCCATGAGTGCCGCGACGAGCGCGTAGGTGTATTTGGAGAGAAGGGCCAGCATCCCGCGCAGCCCGTAGAAGTCGCGCTCCCCGTAGAGCATACTGCCGAGCGTGGAGATCGTCTGCAGCGCGCCGCCCGCCAGGATCCGCAGGATGAAGCGCAGCTGGCTGTACACCGCGTACAGCGCCACGCCGATATTGCCGACGAAATACATCAGCAGCAGATTCACCGTCAAGCCGGAGAAGATCCGCGAGAGCTTGTCGGTCATAAAGGACGAACAGGGAGAGATCAGCTCCCGACAGGTCTCCCGCAGATCCTCGGCGCGCAGCACAAAATGGAACGTGCGCTTCTGGGAGAACAGGTAGGGGAGCGCCACGAGGATCCCAGCCGCATTGCCGAGCAGAGACGCGGCGGCCGCACCGGCAACGCCCATGCTCAGGTATTTCATAAAGACAACGTCCAGAACGATGTTCACCGCGTTGGCGGCGATCACCGAGCCCATGGCCAGCCTGGAGTGGTCGTCCAGAATGGCAAAGCTGGAGAGCACAAGGTTGACGCCGACGAACGGCGCGGAGAGCAGGATGAAAAAGGCGTATTTCGCCACATCTCCCGCGATCGCGCCGTTATTGGTCAGGATGCCGCTGAAAAAGCCGCAGAACGGCAGCAGGCACCAGCAGAGAAGACCGCCGGCGAGCGTCAGCAGGAAGGACAGGGTGAACGCCCCGTTGGCCTGACGGAGCTTTCGCCGCCCAAGCAGAATGCTGACGGCGACCGGCCCGCCGGAGGAGAGAACATAGCCGGCAAGCTCGGCGATGTCGACGAAGCTGTCGCAAAGGCCCGCGGCAGCGACGGCATCGGCGCCCAGAAGGGCGCCGATGAGCATAAAATCCACAACGGAGACGAGATAGGACGAAGCTGTCACCACCGTGCCGATGCCGAAAAACTCCCGCGTCTTGCTCCGTATGATGGCCTCGTTTCTGCGATATTCATAGCCCATAGCGTTTTCTACTGTCATTGCGCTTCAAGACAGCGCCGTGCGCCGGCACAGCGCTATCCATCCTTTCTTAAGCATTCCTCGTCCAGCATCCCGAGCTTGTCGGCTGCTATCACGACCTCGGTTTGCAGACAAGTCAGATTTGAGGCCGTTGCGATGAAGTCGATCATCGAATTGATCGCCACGGCCAGCGCGAGGGCCTCGTCGGGGATGCCGAGCTGGCTGAACATGACCGCATAGCAGGTCAGCGCGCCGCCCGGGATGGGCGGCATTGCCAGCGACAAAAGACCGGTCACGACGATCATCGTGAGGAGCCATGCGGGCGTGACGGCGACGCCGAAATTTTCCGCCATGCACAGGCAGATCGACACAAAGGCGACCGTGACGCCGGGCATATAGAGCACTTGTCCCAGAGGCACGGCAAAATGCACGAGCACCGGCGGGACGCCCAGCTTCTTTTCGCAGGTCTCCAGATTGGTGGCGAACGTCGCGGAGGAGGACGCCGTGGTGAGCCCGATGAGGAAGGTCGGCAGCAGCTTCCTGATGAGCAGGGAAAAGCGCACGCGGTACCGCACGGACAAAACGGCGGCAAAGGCGAGGCAGACCAGCGGGCAGACGGCATAGGTGATCACGATGGATTTGAGAATGCCCGTCAGCTCAGAGCCAAAGTCGGAGCCGAGCAGCCCGAACAGGCTGAAAAATACGAACAGCGGGATCAGGCTGCCGATCGCTTCCATGAGGAACTGGACGACCTCGTTCACCTGCTCGATGAAGGTGCGGACCGCGGCGGCCCTGTCGCCCAGGACCAGCAGCGCGATGCCCGCGGCGGCGCCCAGAAAGATGATCTGCAGGGTGTTCCCGTTCAGGAACGGGGAGACGATATCGGGCGGGACGATATCCAGAATGATCCGGTATATCGTCGAAAACTCGCTTACGACCGCGCCGCCGGCGGCAAGCTCCATGGGGAAGAGCCACATAAGGCAGACGGTCACGGCTGCGCTGACGAGAAACGTCAGCAGCACGATGCGGCCGATCACCTTTTTGCCGACCCTGCCCATGACGGTCATGTCGCCGATGTTGAAGATGCCGGAGCAGATCGCAAGGAAGATCATCGGCGAGGAGACCATGCGCAGAAGATCCAGGATCAGCGTGAACAGCGGATCGGTCACGGCGCGGATACCGGCCTGCACACCGGCGGGGAAGAGCCTTTGCAGCAGCCCGAGGACGATGGCCGCCGCGATGGCGAGCAGGAGCTTTTGCATCTGCCCGAGCTTATGCTTTCTGGGCGGGTAAACGGTCAGGCAGTTCTCGCCGTTCTGGTAGCGCTGCGTCAGCGTGAGGCCCGCCTGCGACAAAAGACGGCTGGAAAGGAAGCAGCTTTCCGGCATGTCTTCAGACCGGATCTCCTTTCCCTCGACGCGGATCTCGATCAGCTGCTTCCCCATGCGCCTTTTTGCGCAGAAGACGACCGGCGCGTCAGGGAGCAGGGAGATCCAGCTTTCCAGGATCTCCTCCAGCGAGAGACGGAGACGGAGGATGTCCTTCCGGTCCGCCTCCGCTTCCGTCAGGGACGCGGCGAGCTCCTGAGAAAGAAGGTCGACGGTCTCCGGCGACAGTCGGAAGCTTTTCTTTTTTGATGACAGCATTCTCGGTTCCTCCCGCTCACCAGTTCTTCTTCAGCGTCAGACGGTTGCGGCCCTCCGAATACTCGTACACCACATCGTCCATCGTCTTTTTCACCATGAAGATGCCCAGCCCGCCGATCTCGCGCTCCTCTGCGGGAAGCGTCGTGTCGGGGTCCGCCTGCTCCAGCGGGTTATAGGGGCTTCCGTTGTCCGTGAACACCAGCGTGATCCGGCCGTTTTTCGCCGCGCATTCCACCGTGGCGTGCGTCGCGCCGCTGTAGCGCTGGATGTTGGAGTAGATCTCGTCCACGGCGATGTTCATCTTGACGGCGGCCTTCATCGGCACCTCGGCCTGCGCGAGCGCTTCCTCCACGAAGGATACCACGGTCTGCATCGTGTCCTCCCTCGGGTCGACGGAGATGCACTGCTTCGGCGTCAGGCGAAGGCAGAGCATTGTCATATCGTCGAACTGGGGCGCTTCGCCCACGAAGGCGTCGACGTCCTGCTTCACGCCAAGGCAGAGCGCCTTCGCGTCCGCTCCGGCCAGCCGGTTCAAAACGGCCTCGAGCCTTGCCTCGCCGTAGAGCTGCTCGTGTGCGTCGGTCGCTTCGGTCACGCCGTCCGTATAGAGGAAGATCTCGTCGCCCGGCAGCAGCTCCAGCTCGCCGCTGCGGTATTTCATGCCCTCCATGCCGGCCAGAACGAAGCCAGGGCGCGTCTTAAAAAATTCGTAGCGCCCGTTCTGGTGACGGACGAGCGGCGGGTTGTGGCCCGCGTTCGCAAAATGCACCGTATGCGTTTTAAGGTTCAGAATGCCCATCCAGCAGGTCACGAACATCTCCGCCTCGTTGTTTTCGCACAGATCCTCGTTCGCCCTCGTCAGGATCGCCGCGGCGTCGCTCTCGTTTTCCGCATGGCTCTTGAGGAGCGTTTTCGCCTTCATCATGAACATCGCCGCGGAGATCCCCTTGCCGGACACGTCCGCGATCAAAAACGCGAGACGGTTTTCATCCAGCAGGTAGAAGTCGTAGAAATCGCCGCCGACCTCCTTGGCCGTGTCCATGCTTGCGTAGATGTCAAAGTCCGTCCGGTCGGGATACGGCGGAAAAACGCAGGGAAGCGTGGAAAACTGGATGGTCTTGGCGAATTCCAGCTCCTTGTCGATCCGCGCCGCCGCCTCCGCGATATAGCCCTTCAGGGTGTGCACGGTGGAGTTGATGTCATCGGAGAGGGACACGAATTCCTCGTTGGCGCGCACATCGACGGAGACGTTCAGGTTGCCGCCCGTGATCTCCTTGAGCGAGTGGTTGATCTTCTGGATGTTCTCCACCACCAGCTTTTTAACAAGAAAGTAGATCAGCACGAACAGCGCGGCGAACACCAGAATTTCGATGAACACCGTGATATACAGGGAAATATTGCGCCCGAAGACGACCTCGGACTTCGGCATGACGCCGATGATGTAATAGCCCTCCGTGATGCCGTACATCACGTAGCAGTCCTCGGCGTAGACCGAGTCCATGAACATCCTTCCCGCCGCTCTCGGGCCGGCGGTGCTGCTTTTTTGCTCCGATTGCAGATGGATGCCCGTTACGTCGAGCCACATGCCCTCGCGTCCGTCAGGATCGCTCACCAGACGGAACTCCTCGTTGGCGATGAGCATGAACCCGTTCTCACCCACGTGGCGGTTTCTTGTGACGCCGACGACCTGTTCGTCGATGTCCGCCTGAAAGCGCTGGGCGTTGTATCCGACCTGCACGAACCCGCCGGCGCTCAGAACGGCGCCCGCGTATTTCATGGAAACGCCCGCCTCGTGAGAGACGGTCTGATAGCGCTGCACGAGCTCCTGTTCGCCGGTGAGCAGCGCCAGAAATTCCTTCGACTGCTCGCCGCCCGCCATATCAAAGCCGAGATAGGCGGGCGTCGTGCTCGCGGAGATGACGCCGTTTTCATTGACGATATTGATCTCGGACACGTCGTAGGCCTCGAGGAGCAGACGGAGCGTCTGGTCGCGGTAGTTCCCGATCCGCTCCAGCTCGTCGCGGATCATCCGCGTCAGCCTGAGCAGGTTTTCGTCCGAGGCGTCGTTGATGTCGTCGCGGACGTCCTCGATATAGAGCGAGAGCATTTTTTCCGCGTCATCCACCGCGAGCCTCGATTGCAGCACATAGATGAACAGGCTGGACACCACGAACGCCAGCACGACGCACGCGAGCAGCCAGCGCGAAAAGATCTGCGCCAGCTGGTGGCGGTATTTTTTCCTCCTGCCGCGCGCCGCCTCGCCCGCAAGGCACGAGACCGTCAGCATGGCCAGCGTGACCGCGCCTGCGTTGAGCGCCATCATGGGCGCGGCGCAGCGCTCCACCAGCGTGAAGGCCTGGTGCACATCCTGCATGTTGCCGGAGAATACCAGCAGCAAGTTGATCACTTCCAGCACGAAGCCCGCCGCCAGACCGTAGTGCCAGGCGGGGCGCTTGCCGTCGAACATCCATTTCCGCAGCGCCGCGCTCAGCAGACCCGCGAGCAGGGTGGTGAGGCTCGCGCCGAGCCTTGTGTATGCGCCGCCGCCCCACAGCACCGCGGTGTACCGCTCGACGCCGCCGATCAGTCCGGAGATGACGCCCGCGGGCGCACCAAAGATCAGGCCCGCGCACAGGGGCGCTGCGTCCCGCGCGCTGATGAGAGCGCCGTCCACGCAGACGCCGAGCTCCGTGCCCGCGATGGCGAGCAGCCCGAACGACAGCCCGTATACAGCCTGTCTTGCCCGCTCGGACAGGGCCGAGGCTCTTGCCGTTTTGCTCCACCGGTATAGCAGTGCGGACAGTATGGCGGGGCACAGCGCCGTCAGTCCGAGCTGTATGTACAACATAGCCGGCCTCCTCTCAAAAGAAAGCTCACTCGATGCTCAAAATGTCGGCAAAGCCCGTGACCTCAAATACCTCCATGACGGACTCGTTTACATTCCTGAGCAGCATCCTGCCCTGCTTGTTCATGATCTTCTGCATCGCCAGCAGCACGCGGAGACCGGCGGAGGAGATGTACTCCAGCTTTTCAAGGTCAAACTCCAAACTGGCGACGCCCTCGATGCTGCTGCGAAGATCCTCCTCCAGCTTCGGCGAGGTCGTCGTGTCCAGACGTCCCTCCAGCGCCACCGCCAGAGTCGTTCCGCTTACCGTTTTTTGAATGTTCATCGTGTACCTCCACATCAAGATGTTTTTCTGCCGCGAACCGGCCGGGGCCTATGTCGCGTTCTGCTGGCTGTCCGCCTTGCGGTCGAGCAGCATCTGGTCCGTTTTCTGCCGCAGGAGCAGCAGCATGTCCAGCTGCTCTGCGTCAAGATCCAGCCCCTGCGCCCGAAACAGCTGCAGCAGCTTTTCTCTGTATTCGCTTTCCCGCAGCGTCGGGTATTGCTTTGCCAGCTCGCTGAGCTTTTGCCGCAGCTCTGCGTTGGTGTCCGCTTCCCAGTTGAACCTCGCGGCCTCCGCAAAGGAGAGCTTTTTCTTTTTCCAGGGCCAGTTCATAGAAAATGTCCTTTCTGTGCGCCGCCGGCCGCAGATCTCCGGCGGGCGGCGCTTCCGGCATATATCGGCGGCAGCCTTCCTTACAAACATCAAAACGATAGCACAGCGGCAGCCCGATTGGGGGAAAATGCCGAAATTGGACGCTTTGCGTTCCAAATTGGTTGCCGGAAAAAGAAAGACCGCCCGAAGGCGGTCTTCAGCAGTTGTGCGGGGTTATGGATTGAGAATGACGCAGGCGGTGCAGACGCCGGATTCGAGCTGGTAGCGGACCTCCCCCTGGTATCGGGCGGCGGAGGAAACGATGCTGTCGATGCCGGTGCTCCGCGCGGCGGGCAGGTCGTTTTCCAGCTTCAGGCCGGAGGGACAGGGATTGCTCACCGCAATGACCGTTTTTTTGCCGACATTCCGGATGCGGACGCGGATGGGGCCGGCGCCGGCTGCCCCGATGCAGCAGGCATTGAGCGCGTTTTCCAGCAGGTTTGCAAGGATAGCGACAAAGTCCACGTCGGCCACGTCGGACTGCGCGGGGGTGTCGGCCTGTGCGCTGAAATCTACGCCAGCCTCCTTCGACTTACCGGCATAGGAGCTGAGGATCTCGTTGACCATGATATGCGGGCACCAGGACGGAAAGCTTTCCGCGTGCTCCTTCTCCTGCTCGAGATAGTCCAGTATGCCGCCGGTGTCTCCGGCGCGCGCCATGGCGGCGATGCAGGCGTCGTGATGGCGCTTGTCGTGGCGGATGCGGCGGCTCTCCTGCGCCGCTCTGGCAACGGTCTCCACATAGTCCGTCAGGTATTCCACCTTTTGCCGGATCAGCGCTTCGCGCGCCTCCTTGCGCATATGGAAGATGTTGCTGACGCTCAGAACGCTTACGGATGCGAAGCTGCATACCGCAACGCAGAAGACGAGCAGCGTGTCCGGATCGATCCCGTTGTCGAGCCGGATCCTTGACATGAGCGCGGCGAACAGGAGAAGATAGATGCCGGAGACGATGCTCAGCGTCTGCCAGCTCCGCTTTTGAAAGCCGCTGACCTCGCGGAACAGCGGGCGGCCGTAGGCGTGATAGGCGATCAGCAGCGGCAGCGCCGTGATGAGATGGAGCGCGGTGCGCACAAGGTACCTGACCGCCGCCGGACTGTCCGGCAGCAGAAGATAGCACAGATAAAGGCCGCCGGACCAGGAGATGCAGCACACGCAGAAAAGCGTGATGAGCAGGTAGACCTTCTTCCAGAAGCCGTCCGCGGATACGGCGATAAAGATGCCGGCATAGCTGAGAAAGCCGACGCCCAGCGATACCGGCAGCCGCAGCGGCGTTGGCAGAAGGCCAAAGCACAGATATATGTCCAGCAGCAGGATGAGCCCCTCCGCGCCCCACAGCAGCGCCGTCTTTTTGACGGGATACCGCCGCTCCTGCATCAGAAGACCGGCGGCCAGCAGCGCTGCGTAGATCGACAGGCTCACATAGAGGATCGTTCCGATATAGCGGGGGTCCGTCATCAGCCCTTGACCTCCTCCAAATAGAAATCGAAGTATGCCTGCCGGATCTGCAAGCGCAGCCGGCGCGGGACGGGGATGCGCTCGCCGCCGTCCATGATGAGATCCGTGCCGGAGAAGCAGCGGACGTGAGCAAGATTTACGGCATAGGAGGCCCCGCACATGACCATGCCGCGCCTTCCGGCGAGACAGTCCTGCAGCTGGGCGGCGGACAGCCGCGCCGTCAGCCTTTTGCCGTCGGCCAGCGCGAAGATGCGGTGCTTGTCGACGGTCTCTATGTACAGGATGTCCTCCAGCGCGATGCGGTGCAGCTCGCCCTCGCAGGGCAGCAGGAGCCACGTCCGTTCCTGCCGCATGGCGATCACACGGTCCAGCGCGGCGTTGAATTTCTCCCGTGTGTACGGCTTTTGGATATAGTCCGCGGCGTGGAGCGAGAAGGCGTCCACGGCGTAATCCGAGCTGGTCGTCAGAAAGATGATGTCCGTGCTTTCGCTGCACCGGAGGATGTCCCGTGCCAGCTCCGTCCCCAGCATACCGGGCATACAGATATCCAGCAGGGCGATGTCCGGACAGCCGGTTTTGTCAAAGGCGTCCAGCATCGAGAAGGCGGAGGGGTAGACCGCGGACTCGATGCCGTGTCCGCAGTGCGCGGCCACGTAGGCGCGCAGATCCTCTGCGATACGTTCCCGATCTCTCGCGTCGTCGTCGCAGATGGCTATTTTGAGCATCGTTTTGCCCTCCCTTCGCCGCATTTTGACAATATTATATACGGATATCCGCCGCAGCGCAAGCGTTGGATGCGGCGGGGCGGCGGGCAAAAGAGAGCGGCCCCGCCGACAGGGGCCGCCCAGAACGGTATGCGGCATGATCCGGACCATGCCTTGCGGCACGATCCGGATCATGCTTTTACAGGGGATGCGTAGACCACCCGCTCCGCGGGAGATCGGGGCGGGGAAATAGCCGGCTGCGGGATCTTTCGATCAGGAACGCTGGAAGATGATCTTGCCGTCCATCATCGTCATTTCAACAGAGCAGTTGAGGATTTCTGCGGGGTCGATGGCGAACATGTTCTTGTCGATGACGATCAGATCCGCGAGCTTGCCGCTCTCCAGCGTGCCGAGATCATTCTCGCGGTCGTAGGTGTTGGCGGCGTCGATCGTATAGGCCTTCAGCGTCTGCTCAAGGCTGAGGCATTCCCACTCGTTCTGTGAAGCGGGCGTGCCATCCAGATTCTTCCTGGTCACAGCGGCGTAGATCGTGGGGAAAGGATCGAAGTCGACGACGGGGTAGTCCGTGCCGAAGGCGAGACGGCCGCCTGCGTCGAGGATCGACTTGAACGCCCACTCGTATTTTACGCGTTCGGGTCCCATGCGGCTGACCTGCTCGTCAGCGTCGAGCAGCAGATGCATCGGCTGCATGGAGGGGATGACGTTGAGCTGCTTGAAGCGGGGGATATCGTTCGGATTGATGTTCTCAATGTGCTCTACGGCGTTCTTGTAGGTGTTTTTGCCATTGGCCTTTTGCGATCCCTCGTACAGATCCAGAGCCATGCGGACGGCGCCGTCGGAAATGCAGTGGATGCGGACCTGGAAGCCGGCCGCATTTGCGGCGGTGACGGACTTCTGAAGCTCCTCCTTGGGGCGGAGGGGAACTCCGATGCCGCAGGTGTCGGGGCGGTCGCTGTAGGGCTCGAGCGTCAGCGCAGTGAAGGTGGAGGCAACACCGTCAATGAAGCCCTTGATGCCCTGCATTTTCAGCTTGGGAGAGCAGAACTCTTTCTTGTATTCCAGCGCCGTGGAGAAGTCGGTGCAGTCGGCGAGCCTTGTGTAGAGGTGCAGACGTGCGGTCAGATCGCCCTCCTGTTCAAGCTCCTTGATGATGCGGAAGTTGCGCAAGGTGGTATCGTTATAGCCGTTTGCAGTCATTTCACTGATGGTCGTGATGCCGCAGGCGGCGATATGCTGCAGGAATTCCTTGTGCAGCGCCTTCATCTTGTCGACAGGAAGCTCCATGACCTTATTCATAGCGAGCTGGTAAGCGTCCGGTTCATAGAGCATTCCGTTCATCTCACCGTTTTCGAAGGTGCCGATCTCGCCGCTGGCAATGGGCATGTCGGGATAATAGCCGCATTCCTCCAGAGCCTTGCTGTTGCACCAGAAGGTGTGGATGTCGGCGCTGATCAGGTAGACAGGGCGGTCGGGAAGGACGGCATCGATCGATCGCTTGTCCGGAGCGGGCGCATCGTTCCAGTAGGAGGGAAACCAGCCGAGGCCGATGATCCTGTCCAGATCGGGATTTTCGTCCGCGAACTTCTTGATCATAGCGACGCATTCCGCTTCGGATTTGGAATTGACGATATCATTGCAGACGTATTTGCTGCCGAACATTCCGCCCATGAAGTAATGAACGTGGGCATCCACAAAGCCGGGCATGAGCATCTTGTCGCCGAGTTCTATGACGTTGGTGTTAGGACCGATGCAATCAACGTGATCGCCGTCGTGATAGACCTTGAGAATGGTGTTGCCCTTGACGGCAACGCTGCCGGAAAAGGGCTCGGAGCCAATGCAGTCGTATACGGCATTGCTTTTCAGTAAGTAATCAGCAAACATTTTTGTGCCTCCTTTTGTATGTCTTTGATGGGCTCTTTAAAGGATCGCTGCGGCTGCAACGAACAGAACGGACGAAATGGCAACGCCTATGATGGCATAAGGAGCGATCGCGCGGATCTGCGTAACGTTATTGACGCCCGTACCGGCCGCGGTCATAAAGACGGCGTCGGAATACATGCAGCACTGGCTGCCGAAAGCGATGCCGGACATCATCGCGGCAATGACCAGATAGTGATTGACGTTCAGTGAGACGGCCATCGGAATGAAGATGGGAGAGACGATGACTACGAGCGGCCAGAAGCAGCCGGTCGCAAATGCAATCAGGGCGACCATCAGGAAGGCGACCAGCGGCAGAACGACGGCGGGGACGACGCCGTTGAGGATGCTGATAACGTAATCGGAAAAGCCAAGGTGAGTGTTGACGGCGGTCATCATGAACGAAAGGACGACAACAAAGCAGACGCTGGCCATGGAATATGCGCCCTCAAGCAGATTGTCCATGAATTCACGGAGGTTCATCATTTTCTGCGCAATGTAGAGGATGGCCTGCGCAACAAGAGCGGCGATCATGCCGTGGATCAGCTCGTTGTCAAAAAGAAGCATCGTAACAACGAGCACGACCATCGGGATGATGAAGTTCAGAGGGGAGGAGGGCTTGACGGTGCTCAGCTCTTCTTCGACAACGCCGTCGCTTTCGGGAAGGACGGGGCCGCCGGAGCGGACACGCTCATAGGCCTTCTTCATATCGCCAAGTTTGGGGATGACGCCGAGGCCGAGCAGCAGACAGATGATCAGCGCAATGATGGGATAGAACATGAAGGGAATGGACTTGACATAGTCGGTAAAGGTATATCCATAATCGGAGAAGGTGCCGATACCGAAGGCGGCCCAGCTGCTGAACGGGATCAGAACGCAGACGCAGGCGCCGCCGACATTGACGGTGTAGGCAAGGTGTTCGCGGGGGATCTTATAGCTGTCGGTGATGCCGCGCATGGCGGAGGCGACCGCAAGCGCATTGAGATAGTCGTCGATAAAAATGATGACGCCAAGCAGCCAGGTGAAGAACATGGCCTTGTGCTCGTTCTTTGCCAGCCGCGCGATCATGTTTTTGAAGCCGAGCATCGCGCCGGACTTTTCGAGCAGACGGATCATTGCGCCGGAGCAGACGAGGATCAGCAGGATATACTGGTCTGAGCCGTTTGCCAGCGCTTCATACATAATGTCGATCCAGCCGGTAAAGAAGCCTTTTCCGAATATGATGATCGAGCCGATGAACGAGGCAAGCATCAGCATCTGCGGCATTTTCTTTGTGATCACTGCACCGATCATCAGGACAAGGATGGGGACGCAACATAAAAAACCGTATTCCATTTCTTTTTCTCCTTTTCTTTGTCTCTTTGTATGCTTGCTTTGGGACTTTCCTTTCTTGGGAATCGGGGAAACAGCACTGCTTGGGGTCGCCTGCGGGGCGGCAAAGAGAGGGTTACTCCGGCTGCTGCGGGGAAAGGGAACGTTCACTGCGGTGTATCGAGCGCCCCCCTTCTTTCAAACGACAGATACAACTCTCCTCGTTCAAATGTTTTCCTAAGCCTTTCCAGATAAAGCGCGCGTGCTGCGATCAGCGCCTGCGCATCTTCAACGGAAATATCGGCGAATCGGAGTGCCGACCCGGGGCGGCATTGCGCGAGAACGGGGAGATCCTCCGAGATGACGGCCGCGATCTTAGCGTAGCCGCCCGTTGTCTGGTGGTCGGCCATCATAACGATCGGCTCTCCGGATGGGGGGACCTGTATGGAGCCAAAGGTGATCCCGTCGGTGATGATGTCATAGCCGGACCCCAGCCCCCCAGTGCTGCCGCTCAGGCGATATCCCATCCGGTTGGATTCCGGCGTTACGATATACTGGCTGCTGAGAAGTCTGCTGACGACATCGGGGGGGAAGCGGGCGTCCTGCGGCCCGAGAATAACGCGGATCGGCGTGACTGCGTTCGGCGCGGGGAGAGGCGGCGCGGGACAGTGGCGCAGACGCTGGTTCGGCAGAGCGGAGCGCGGCTGCCGGAAGCCGATCTGATCGCCGGCCTTGAGCTTTCTGCCGCACATGCCGCCGAGATGCAAACTGAGATTTGTCGAGGCGCTTTTCATGACTGGGGCGATGTCAAGCCCGCCGGCAAACGCGATATAAACCCACATTCCGGCGGCGGCGGGGCCGATGAAAAGCGTTTGCCCACGCCTTACCGTTACGGCGGTATTCATACCGACGGCCCTGCGGTCGACAAGGATCTCCGTGCGGGCCCCGCAGACAGCGATCACGGTCGACTCCTCGAATGCCAACTGGATACCGCCCATTGCGGCCTCAATCACGCCTTCGCTTACCGGATTCGAAACGAGCGTGTTGGCAAGCGCGGCCGCGTGCGTGTCCATAACGCCGGATGGCGAAACGCCCTTGTCCTGATACCCCCACCGGCCCATATCCTGAATGGTGGAGAGAAAGCCTGGGATCAGTACCTTGATGCCCACATGTATCATGCCTCCTTTTGCCACATCTGGCATTGATAGCTGCCGGCCTCCACGTCGCGGCGTATCGCGGCAAACTCCTCCTGACGAATGGGGAGGAAGCGGATATAGTCGCCCGCAGAGAGAAGTGAGACCTGACTGCTGTCAGCCGAAAACAACCGGAGCGGGGTCCTGCCGATCAGCTGGAAGCCGCCAGGAGACGGCAGCGGGTAAATACCGATCTGGTCTCCGCCGATGCCTACGGAGCCGCCCTCGATACGGGTGCGGGGAACCTGCAGGCGCGGCGTTGCGATGCGCTTGTCGATACCGCCAAGGTAGGGATAACCGGCAATGAAGCCGAGCATATAAATGAGATAGTCGCAGCCGGAGTGAATGGAAATCACTTCCTGAGGCGTCATTTTGTGATATTGTGCAACATAATTGAGGTCCGGCCCGAAATCGCCTCCGTAGCATATCGGGATTTCTATTACTCTTGCGGATATCTGAGCCGTGCCGTCCTCGCATACGGAGAGCTGCTCCAATGCCTGCCTGAGAGCGCCATATCGGATCAGCAGGGGATCGTAATGGACCAGCAGAGAGCAATAGGTAGGAACGGTCTCTGTGATGCCGCGGATACCGGCGGCAGCGATAGAGCTGTTTAACCTGTGTACACGGCGATTGATATCGGGACTGATTTCGGAACCGACTTCAATCAGAAGCGCACGGTCGCCGACGGGGCGGTAATGATAATTGTTGCCCATTAGGTTCCTCTTTTCTGAGACTGTTCAGCCTTCTAAGATGACAGGAGGATCGATCTGACTGTTCAGCTGCTTGATGCTCTCGCGCAGCTGATCCTTCAATACCTGAATGAAATACTTGGAGGCGGCAGTGAGGTAATGCTTGCGCCGGTAGGCTACGCCGAGGGTGTACTGCGCTCTGGCGTATTTCATTTTGGCAAGGAGAATATCATCTCTGCCCTCGTCAAGCTGCTTTGAGCTCAGGAAGGAGCCGGGATAGACCGTAACGCCCTTGCCGAGCGCGCACATATTGAGGCATGTCTCCATATTTTCCACCTCCATGCCAACGATGGGATGGAGCTGCTCCTCTTCAAAGATGGACTCGACGGCCGCCCTGATAGAGTTGCCCCGCTGGTTGAGAAGAAACGGACAATCCGCGATGGGAGCGATGCGGCCGGTGCTGACGATATCTCTGATGACCGCGGTGCTGCGAGAGCCATAGCGGGAGGCGATCAGCTCTCTGGGGACGAGGAGGTAGAGGTTGTCGCGCATGATCTCCTCATAGACGATGTCGGGATCCTCAAAGGGAACGTGTTCGATGGAAAGGTCGACTTTTCCTGAGAGCATCGCGCGCTCGATCTCGGCCCTGCGCCCCTCAAGGATATAAAAATCGATCTTTGGATATTTCGCCTGAAAACGGGCCATCGTGTAGGGCAGCAGGATCGGACCACGGTTATAGGAGATGCCGAGGCGGATGGTGCCGCAGATATTGCCCTTGATATCATTGATGGCGTCATCCAGCTTACGCCGCTGCTCCACGGTTGTGCGCGCATAGTCAAGAAATACCTTTCCGCTGTCTGTCAGAGTAAGAGGGGTGCTCCGCTCAAACAAGCGTGTGCCAAGTTCCTTTTCGATGGAATCCAGACTGCGGCTGAGCGTCTGCGGCGCAATGGAGAGAGTGGCTGCGGCTTTGGAGATGTTTCGCTCTTCGTTGATTGCAAGAAAATACTCGGTTTGCAGGTAGGTGATCATGAGGAATCCCCCTTTAGAATTACACTTTTCAGAAGACTACAAAAACTCCTTCATCGGGGAAAGAGAGACGCCGGACTGCTGGAGGGAATTCCGGATGCTGCGGGCGAATAAAAGGGCCTGCGGACTGTCTCCGTGGATGCAGATCGTCTGCGCGCGAATGGGAATGACCTTTCCTGTGATCGTTTCCACGGTGCCGGTCTTTACCATTTGAATGGTGCGCTTTATGGCGGCGGCCTCATCATGAATCACGGCCCTGGGGAGGGAACGGTTTACCAAAGAGCCGTCGTCATTATAGGCACGGTCAGCAAAAACCTCGCTCGCACAGCGCAGTCCGGCATCAATGGCCGACTGCCAAAGGATACTGCCGGATGGAGCGACTAGGATCAGGCTGCGGTCCAAAGAAAGCATGGCCTTGCAGACGGCCTCCGCTATCGCGGGATCCTTCGCTGCGGTGTTGTAAAAAGCACCGTGGAGCTTTACGTGCTGGAGCGTTGCTTTTACAGCACGGGCAAAGGCGTCCAGCGCGCCGACCTGATACAGCAGGTAGGCTCTGGCCTCATCGGGGGTGACGGCAAGAGTGCGCCGTCCGAAGCCCACCCTATCGGGATAGCCCGGGTGCGCTCCGATCGCTGTTCCGCAGGCCTGCGCAGAACGGACGGTCTGTTCCATGATCTGCGGGTCGCCGGCGTGCCAGCCGCAGGCGATATTGGCGGAGGAGACCTGCTGAAGAATATCTGCGTCATTTCCGATACGGTAGACGCCAAAGCTTTCGCCGAGGTCGGCATTCAGGTCAACCTGATACATGAGAGCCCTCCTTTCAGATGTAAAGCATTGGGTTATGTACATAATATCAAACGATATTACCGCAAACAAGCATATCTTTTGGTTAAATTGACTCAGCATTTGTGCTGTAGCTTGCGAGAGACTGCTTTTTTGCAGCGGGCAGGACAATTGATAAGAATGCAGCGGAAAGAGAAAACGGTTCATAAAAATCGACCGGCATAGGTGTTGCCGGCGCTTCTGGAGGGTCTGCCATAGGCATTGGCTCATACGCCTTTGCTGAAGGCATGGTCGCCGAACAGCGGACTGCCGATGCGGAGAAGGATATTCCAAATGGAGGCGCGCCCGAATAGGCGGGCGATGCGGATATGTTATACATTGCGGCAGGAAAGATGGCTAATGCGCTTCCAACCGTCTGCTGCCTGAGACAAAGCATATTTGCCTTGCAAAAATGCCTGTCTTGCGCTATGCTTTTGGTGAGGTGATCTTCATGGAACTGCGTGTCTTGCGCTATTTTCTCGCTGTGGCGCGGGAGGAAAATATCACAAAAGCGGCGGCGCTGCTCCATGTGACGCAGCCGACGCTTTCCCGCCAGCTCATGCAGCTCGAGGACGAGCTGGGCGTCAAGCTCTTTCGCCGCAGCCAGTACCGCGTTGTCCTGACGGACGACGGGATGCTGCTGCGCAGACGGGCGCAGGAGATCGTGGAGCTGGCCGACAAGGCCGAGCGGGAATTGCAGCACCTCGATACGGACTTGACGGGCGAGGTCGCCATCGGCTGCGGGGAATCCGTGGGCATGACCTTTCTCTCGGTGCACATCCGCGAGTTCCGCAGGCTGCACCGCCAGGTGCAGTTCCGCATATACAGCGCCAACGCCGATGATATCAAGGAGCGCATTGAAAAAGGCTTGCTGGATATGGGACTTCTGACCGAGCCGGTGGACATTGGGCGCTACGCGTTTCTGCGCACGCCGCAGAAGGATCGCTGGGGCGTGCTCGTGCCGAAGGAGCATCCGCTGGCGCAGAAGGAAGCCGCCGCGCCGAAGGATCTGGTGGGGATCCCGCTGCTCATCAGCGGGCGTGAAACCGTCCGCAACGAGCTGGCGGGCTGGTTTGGCGACGCATACGACAAGATCGAGGTCGCCGCCACCTTCAACCTGATCCTGAATGCGGCCAACATGGTGAAAAACGGTGTTGGTGTGGCGCTCTGCTATGATTTCGGAAATCTCTCTGATGCGCTGACCTTCGTGCCGCTTTCGCCCAAGCTGGAAACCGGAACGGTGTTGGCGTGGAAGAAGGATCAGGCATATTCTCCGGCGGCGGATCAATTTCTCGACTTAATCAAAAATGCAATTTGAGCATTTTTGTTTTCTCAAAACAGGTATTCGACATATCGGAAGAAGCGGTATACAATACAGACATCCAAAGGGATGTCTGTATTTTTTGTGATGCGGCGCATCGCAGAAAAACAAAATGCGCCCTGTTCCCGCCCTGCTGGGACAGCCGAACAGGCTGCGCGCGATTTCAGTTCAGGAGTTGATCGGATGACGCAGCAGGAGGCAAGCGAGCGCTACCATATCCCGCTTTCCATCCTGCGGGAATATGAGAGCTGGGGGCTGTGCGGCGCCGTAGAGCCGTCGTATGGTGTATGGCAGTACGGAGAAGACGACCTGGAGCGGCTCAGCGCCATGATGACGCTGCACGACATCGGTTTTACCACCGAAGAAGCAGAAACCTATATGCGTCTGCTGCTGGAGCAGCCGGACAGCGGCGGGAAGCGGCTGCGGATGATGGAGGAAAAGTGGAATGAGACCTTGGACGAGATCCACTTCCATGAGCGCCGGCTGCAGCGGCTGGACTATCTGCGCCATGAGATCCAAAAAGACAAGAAAGGAACGAAATGAAATGAAGAAGCTGCTTTCCCTGCTGCTGGCCGTGGCAATGCGGACGGCGCTGGCAGCCTGCGGCGCAAGGAGCGCCGCCGACAGTCCGGCGGACGAGCCGGAGAACACGGTGTCGGACAACGCCGCGCAGACCGCGCCCGACGAAGCGGCCGGCCCGACAGAGGAGGAAGCGCCGGATGGCGCGGCGGAAGAGCCGCCGCAGGAGACCGCGGGCGAGACAACAGCGGATGCTGCGGAGCCCCCAGCCGGCCAGACGACGGAGCAGCCGCCCGCGGAGCCGGAACCGGCTCCGGATGCGGAAGGGAAGATCCTTGTGGCGTATTTCTCCGCTGCCGGCAACACGAAAGGCGTGGCGGAAACGCTGCGGACGGCGCTGGACGCCGACCTTTATTCTGATTTATACCGGCTATCGTATTGAGGAACTAAGTGCTAGGCGTGACCCTGCGACAGACGGTGTTTTAAAGAAAGTCTCT
Source organism: uncultured Oscillospiraceae bacterium (assembly GCA_934572465.1). GTDB lineage: Bacteria > Bacillota > Clostridia > Oscillospirales > Oscillospiraceae > Hominicoprocola. The sequence continues at coordinate 3,007 of CAKTLG010000007.1, read as the reverse complement.
GTTCTGATTGACGGTGCCTACATTGAAGCTCAGAATAACAGTTCTGTACTCCGTGGATCTTCAAATCAGAGGATACATATTCTCAACCAGAAATACGAAATCCAATACCAACAATATTTAGCGGAGACGCATAATCAAATACAGAATTTTATAACAGCTGACGGCATTGTTTCTGTAGGCATCCATCACAAGGGCTTCAACAACTGATCGCTGATGCGAAGGAGAAAACATGGGAGAATACATTGCAAAATGGCATAGAGAGTTAGGCATTTTCTGCCGTATTAAGCCCCTTATTATTGTCGAAGGCAATGTGCTGGATGTTTATCAGTATCCAGTTGAAGGAAGCGCGCCCAAAGGAAGTATTTTGCGGCTGCCTGAGTATTTGCATTACTATTTCACGGATCTTGGTTACAAAACTATTGTCTACGCCCATACTCGCAAGGAGTGCGAGGAGAAACTGAAGGCACTGATCGTGGAAATGAAAGCGGAGATTGAGGAAGCGAAGCGGCTGAAGGATTTGGGCGAAGGTGATGGGCGACCGCCGGAAAGGAAGAAAGGAAATCAAGCGAAGACAGAAAAATAGAATTAAATGCATCTTTGGATGTCGAGCAAACGGCACCCAAAGATGCATTTTCTGTTGAAATTACTGAAAGTCACATTTTTACGGTAGAAATGTGAAACAAATTGCCTTGGTGTACAAATGTCATAATTTTTTACACGACATTTCCTTCTGCTGTTGTTGGCTCTGAGGCAGATGCCCTTCCAAGAGCAACTGGTTCTTCGGACTTTGTTGCTGGCTGTGATAGCGCAATATTTCTTGTTGTTTGGCTAAAGAAAAATGGTGCAGTTTGACAACTTGTAAATGGACCGTTATAAGAAATCGTGACAGCTGTTGTTTGAATTTTAGCCATTATCAAATCCCCCCATTAAACTGACTTCCATCCTTCAGAATAGGCAGTTGCATTGAAGGCTAACGCCATATTTGCGTCCCTCCAATATACTATGCTGAATGTGGTGTGGACAGCCACTGCATATCGGGTGCTTTCAATTGATGCTATTAACTCATTGAGTTGGATTGGTGGGTGAGCTACAATAGCTACCGAATTTTGAGCTGCCGTGGCAATAATATTCTGTGCTACCTGAGGTGGGGTATTCACAGGGACAGTAACTACATTGACGGAATTCATCCAAGCCTTAGCAGTAGGATCTTCCATTATTGCAGCTACCATATTGAATTCATGCCCGCATCTCATCTCATCAGAATAGTCTTGCCAAATATGCCACATCAGACTCTCTAATGTGGCATCCGGAGTAATAACATTTAACCCGATATTTTGGGCTTCAGATCGACTAACAGCATAACCATGATGATAGTATGATGTATTAAGCGCCTTTGCTATAGAGGCAGCTTTGCTTTTATCCTCCATATGCGTTTCTAACATTTTGGTGCTTAATGATAGCGAAAGCTGTTGACTACGCTTTGCCGATCCAATTGGCAATGGCCCAACTTCTTTTGCAAGGGCGTTAAATGCCGACGTTAAATGATCCTGATCAGTAATACCGACATCTGTTTTAACAAAATCAATATAATTCCTAATATCTTCTGAACTGAATTGAAGTTGTGATGCTTGCCCGTTATCTGCGTGGCGAGAAATCGTGAGCTGTGGATCAACGGGCCCAAGGTTAGAGTAAGGGTGCATAATAATTTCATCCGCCCCAAGAGACAGTATGGTAGCTGCACTATACGCAACATATGGTAATAGAACGGATATCTTATTAAATCTTTCACGTAAAATGCTAATAATCCGCAGTGCAGTTATTGGATCGCCACCATTACTGATAATCAAAAAATCAATTTCCTTTTTGTCTTCTGGTATTTTCTGAATTTGAGCAATGATTTGATCAATAGAGTCTCCAGCCATATTTCCACTAAGGTTACGACGTATAGATGTTACATAGGAAATAAGAGGGCGCTGCCGAGAATTCTCAATTTGCTCAAACAAAGTCTTTCTTGTTTGGTAACTCATATGTACCCATCCTCTCTATAATTTTGTTAGCCTCTAAAGTCGAATTGTGTTTTAAAGATTATACTTCACATAATCCATGTTTACAATTGTTTTTTCAGATTCTGCGCCGCAATAAATAAAGAAGAACGCCTCCGGCAGCGCAGAAATTGCGCCGCAAAAGCCGAAAGGTCTGGCACCCAAGACGGTGCGAAATATCCACCAGATGATCGGCTCGGCGTACAATCTCGCCTTGGAGCAGCGCCTTGTTACGAAAAATCCAACGCAGGGCTGCGCCTTGCCAAAAGTCGAACACAGGGAGATGAAAACGCTGACCGCCGACCAACTCAGCGCCTTTTTCCGGGAGGCCAGGGACAGTGGCGTGTACGAGCTCTACTACCTCGATCTCGCCACCGGACTTCGGCGGGGTGAACTGCTGGGGCTGAAGTGGACGGACGTTGACCTCGACCGTGGCATGCTGAAAATTCAACGGGCCATCTCACGTCAGAATGGCAAAGTAGTCGAAGCCCCACTGAAAACGAAAAACGCCTACCGCACCCTGCCCCTGTCGGCAGACGCAATAGACGTACTGAAAATGCAAAAATGTAAGATCGGGAATAGCGAATGGGTGTTCCCATCGCCCACCGGAGGCCCCATGTCGCCGGACAGCGTGCTGCACATGCTCCAGCGGGTGCTGAAACGGGCCGGACTGCCCCGCATCCGCTTTCATGACCTGCGCCACACCTTCGCGACGATGGCCCTGCAAAACGGGGTGGACGTAAAAACGGTGTCCTCCATGCTGGGCCACTACTCCGCGGGCTTCACGCTGGACACCTACGCCCATGTGACCACCGACGCCCAACTCAAAGCCGCCCAGACGATGGGCAATATCCTATCCCGTGCGGTATAGACCTTTCCGCTACCCGCTTAAACTGTACCCAAGAAAATGGACACGAGATTTTGACCCATGGCCCCGTTCGGCGGACACGCATTTGACCCATAGG
>CAKTLG010000006.1 GCA_934572465.1 uncultured Oscillospiraceae bacterium | reverse complement strand
GACAGATACGGGCCAAAATCAAAAGACGTGAAGGCTACGGCAGACCCGACGTTGTCATCATTATTTTGCTGTTTATGTTGCTTGTTGGTGTTCCGCTTGCTTGCTGGGGAGAACAGCTTTGGACCGCATATCCCTGGCTGGAGCCTGTGGCTGCAGTGCTTAGCGCATTGGTTGTGGCTGTCATGTTCCAAAGTTCCCTTCGCAGAGAAGCAGAAAGGCTGCTGCGCCAGCATTGGGCCAGCCTGAATGGATCGCAGAAAAAAGAATAGTCGCTGCGAAAGAAGGAGCTGAGACCTGTTGGCCTCAGCTCCTCTTGGTTGTTAGGTGTTGTCGTTGGTTTTTACCGTCATTTTTCTGGTGGTTTTTAGTGTCACTGTTTATTGCCGCCCGCTTTGGTTACATCGGATTTCACATAAAGTAGCGATAATCGTAAAGTGTTCCCTCAAATTGAGACAGCAACCATCCGATTCGTGCAATTTCATTCGAAGATTCTATCGTACAGGGCAGTTTTGAATACAGTCCAAAACTGTTCCAGTTCATTTTCGACAATCCAAGAATTTCCGTTGCAATCTGTGCCATATCCCCAGAACCATAGTGTTTAACCACTTTTAGTGGTAGCGGAACACTTTTACCGCCCTGGAAATATCTTCTTTTCGGAGAAATTACAGATGGTGCAATTCCATGGGTAAAAAGATACATGGTGTTTTTGTCAATTGGGAAGCACATCCCGCGACGCACAGGATATCCGTCCACCTGCGTGCAACGCTCATTTAACGCAAAGCACTTCAGGTTATCCTCGGACACGCGAATCAGCCTGAACGCCTCTTTGACTGTGGTATAGTTTGCCAACACATCCAGAATATAACCTTCCTCGATGGCCTGCCGCATAGAGTACACATGGAACGGAGCCTTGATGGGTTCACCTTCCAGCGTCATTCCCACCACGGTACCGAAGGATTCCAGAGTCTGCCCCTTGGGGGTAGCGGTGAAGGCAAAGAAGGACTGATTGTCATGTCTACCCTGGCCGATGACCGCATTGATGTACTCGTCTGTCAAATCCACTTCTTCCTCTTCGATTCCGGCTTCTTCGGCATACTCTTTGATAGCAACGCCAAGATCAATCAGACTACGGCGGAGAGATTTTGCACTTTCACCATTCTGTCCTTGGTGAGCCTCGTCGATGATGATGGCGAACTTGCGCCCACGGAATTTTTCCATATCCTTCTTGGCGAAGAGGAACTTTTGGATGGTGCAGATGATGATACGCTTTTTATCGTTGATGGCTTCTGCAAGACTGCGGGAGTTCTTCTTATCGTCAATTGCTTCCACCAGACCGACCTGATGTTCAAAGCTGTTGATGGTATCCTGCAACTGGCTGTCCAGTACCACACGGTTGGTGACCACAATACTTGCTTATGATCGCGGGCTTTCACAACGAAAGCTGCAAAGAACGGAAGACAGCCGCAACTGCCGGATTGCTGTTCGGCTGCATCTATGCGGTTTTGATCCTGCTGGTGTACTTTGCGCAGACGACAGCCGTCAAAAATAATCCGCTGAATGAACAGGCCGCTATGCTTCTGGATTTTTCCAAAGGCGGTCTGCTTTTCAGCTATGACCTGCTCGGCTATGGCATGATGGCGTTATCGACATTTTTTACAGGTCTGACGATCCGTTCGGAAAACAAGCGGGACAAATGGCTCAAGCGCCTTATGATGGTCCACGGCGTGTTCTTCTTCGGCTGCCTGTTCCTGCCGATGACGGGCATGTTTCGCACCGCAATGTCAGACGGGAGCGGCAGCCTTGGCGGAATCATTGCGCTGGAGTTTTGGTGTGCATATTTTCTGCCAATCGGCGTGCTATCCGCGCTCCACTTCAAAAACAAACCGTAAATCTGCCGTCCAGCCTTGTAAACGGGCTGTTATTCCGGAAGCGGACAACTGCCCATCTGTCGATGAACTATAGGAGGAACTATGAAAAACAACAAGAAAACGACCACAACGCTGCTGACCGCAGCGGTGCTACTGATCGCCGTCTTGATGACGGGATGCGCCAAGCTGTCGGAAGCCCCCGACAGCGCCCCCTCCGAGGTGGACACGCCAGCCGAGTCCGACGGCTCCGGCGTGTATGTCAAGCTGGAGCGCGATGACGCCGGCTCTATCGCCCTGCACGGCGGCAGCTTCACCAAGGTGTGTGAAAATGCGGACGGCTCGCCGCTGAAGGCTGGTGAATGGCTTTTCACTGGGGATGATATCGCACAGCTTTCCATGGAGGAAAACCGCTCCGTTCTCTTTACCGTCAGTGCGTATGATGCGGACGATATGCTGCTGCAGGAAGGCACATTCCTTTACGATGCGGCGCAGGAAAAGCTGTATATCACGATCTCTGGGGACGGTGTGACCTGCTCCACCTCCGACGCACCCGATGCCCCTGCCGATGTGCCGCCAGTGCTGACGCTCCCCATTCTGGACGAGATCGACGCAAGCGTTACGGTCGGAACGGCCGGCTCCTCCCTGCTGGCTGTGCAGGCGGCGGTCAAGATGCTGGATTGGGGCGTGAATACGGGACTCGGTACAGACGAGATCGGCGACGCCGCCTCCACATGGCTGGCTGCAAGGAACGACGATCTGGCCGATCATCTGCAAAAGCTGGCGCTGGTGGATGACGCCTATCAAAAACTGCTGACCAATGAAGCGCGTGAGCTGCTGGACAGCGCCGGCTGCGCGGGAACGGAGATCACCTGGGGCAGCGACCCTGTAGAACCGATCGAGGCCATCATGCAGGCCGCAGGACTTCGCGGATGATATGGAGGCAGATCGGTTACGCCCCCGCTAGACGCGCCGAATAACGCAGAATGGCAAGGAAAGTCGAGAGAAAACTCTTCTGGCACGATATAATGTGCCCGCAAGGAGTTGAGAAGAATGAAGGAGCAGATACTGGCTGTCCAGCGGATGCAGGACTACATCGAAAAGAACAAGGCAGAGGAGATCAGCCTGTCCGACCTTGCGCGCTCGTCGCTGTTTTCGCCGTGGTATGCCTATCGGCTGTTCCGCGGCTGCCTTGGCCTGACGCCGACCGAGTATATCCGCAAATACCGGCTCACGCAGGCGGCAGAGCAGCTTCGCGGCGGCAAGGTCAAGGTCATCGACGCGGCCTACAATGCCGGATTTACCAATGTAGACACCTTCACGCGGGCCTTTTACCGGGAGTTCGGGCTGAACCCGAGCGACTACATGAAAAATCCCGTTCCTGTCCCGTTCTTCATTCCTTACGGTGCAAAATATCGTGAACTGAGAAAGGAGAACATCGACGTGTCCAACATTCAACCGATCTTCATACAGGTCGTCCGCAAGCCGGAGCGTCTGTGCATCATCAAGCGCGGCAAGTGTGCAGAAAACTATTTCCCCTACTGCGAGGAGGTCAGCTGCGACGTATGGGGCATCCTCATGAGCATGAAGTCGCTCTGCGGAGAGCCTGTTTCCATGTGGCTGCCCGAAAAGTACAAAAAGCCGAACACCTCCACCTATGTGCAGGGCGTGGAGGTCGAGACCGACTATGCAGGCATCATTCCCGAAGGCTTTGATACCATTCATCTGCCCGAAGCCGAATATCTGATGTTTCAGGGTCAGCCCTTCCGCGAGGAGGATTACTGCCAGGCGATCCGCACTGTGCAGACGGCGATGGACGGCTATGATCCGTCCGTCATCGGCTATTGCTGGGATGACGAGAATCCGCGCATCCAGCTGGAACCCCGCGGGCAGCGCGGCTATATCGAGCTGCGGGCAGTCAGGAGGGTCCAGAAATGAGCGAAGCGATTTTTGTTGAAGCTCTGACCAAGGCCTATCACGGCAGAACGGTGGTCGACCATCTGAACCTCTCGGTGCAAAGCGGCACGGTATTCGGCCTGCTCGGCGCAAACGGCGCCGGAAAAAGCACCACGATCGAGTGTATGCTCGGCACAAAACAGGCCGACGCGGGAACGACCCGTCTCTTAGGGCAAGACCCATTGAGGTGCCGCCGTGCGCTGTTCCAGCGCATCGGCGTGCAGTTTCAGGAGGGCGACTATCACAAAGAGATCAAGGTTTCCGAGCTTTGTGAGGAAACGGCCTGTCTTTACCGCAGTCCCGCTGACTGGCGTAAACTGTGTGAGCAGTTCGGCATCGGAGACAAGGCAAACACGCCAGTCAAAGGTCTATCGGGCGGCGAACGTCAACGGCTTTTTATCGTGCTGGCGCTGATCCCACAGCCGGAGCTGGTGTTTTTGGACGAGCTGACCACGGGGCTTGACGCAAGAGCGCGGCGCGGCGTGTGGAAAACGCTGGAAGCGCTTAAAGAAAAGGGATTGACGATCTTCCTGACCTCGCATTTTATGGATGAGGTCGAGGCGTTATGTGATGAGATCTGCATTTTGAAAAAGGGCGCTCCCGTTTTCCGCGGGACTGTAGCCGAGGCAAAGCGGCAGTGCGGCTGCGAACGCTTCGAGGACGCTTATTTGCGGCTTTCGGATGAGGAGGCGGGCGCATGAAACGCTTTTTTACTTATCTTAAAACGGAGCTGAAGCTCAGCCTGCGGGATATGAATATGCCGATCTTCGCTGTCATGATGCCGCTTGTGATCTTCATCCTCCTCGGCATCATTTACGGCGCAAGGCCCGCCTACAACGGTGCCGGCTATACGTTTCTGGAACAGTCCTTCGGCGCTGTCAGTGCCGTTGCGATCTGTGCGAGCGGACTCATGGGTCTGCCGTTGGCCGTATCCGGTCTGCGGGAGATGAAGATCCTCAAGCGGCTGCGCGTCACGCCGGTCAGCCCTGTGTTCATTCTTGGCGTTGAACTGGCGATGTATGCCGTCTACTGTGCCGTGTCCCTTCTGACGCTGTCGGCTGCGGCGCTTTTGTGGGGCGTGCGGCTGCACGGTTCGCTTCTGGCTTTTCTCGGAAGTTGGCTGCTTACCATGCTCTCGACCCTGTCCATCGGTATGCTGGCAGGCGGCGTGGCAAAAAACACCAAGCAGGCCAGCGTCATTGCCTCGATCCTCTATTTCCCCATGCTGGTCTTTTCCGGCACGACGCTGCCGATCGAGGTCATGCCGCCAGCCATGCAGAAGATCGTCAGCTTCTTCCCGCTGACACAGGGCCTTACGATGATGAAAGATACATTTTTAGGCCTCCGCACGGGAAGCGCCTTGCTGCCGGTCGGTGTCATGGTTGGCGTTGCCGCACTCTGCACGATCCTTGCCGTCCGCTTCTTCCGTTGGGAATAGGCATTCCCGCCCGAAGGTGTTCACCGCTCAAGCGGCGCTCATTACGCCACAAGCGCGCCATTCGCGAAAACCATCGATGCAACAACATTTATTGGACTGCCGCTTTATCTGCGGCAGTCCAATTTCTTGGATTTCCGGTATGCGCTCGGGGCCATTCCGGTTTTCTCCCGAAAACACTTTCCGAAATGGCTGGTCTGCAAGAACCCCACGCGGTTTGCAATCTCGCTGATCGGCGCATCCGTACTACGGAGCAGTTCCGCCGCTTTGGATAGACGGTATTCCATTAGATATTGATACGGCGCGGTTTGTAATGACGATTTGAAGCAGCGCAGACATTCGGATTTGCTGACATGAGCGCTTTCTGCAAGCATATCCAATGAAATAGATTCAGAAAAATGCTGCTCGATGTAACGCAGGAATATGGTCATGCGTCCTTCGACCACATTTTGGGGTGACAGAGCTTGCGGCAGCGTTACAATGCGACATAGTTCCAACCACAGCGTGCAAAGGGTGGTCAAGACTTCATAAACGTAAAGCGGCGTTTTCTCCTGCTCCAAATCCGTGAGCTTCTTCAATGTATCAAGAACGTTCCGATTTTCTTTCTGATCTTTTATGTGAAAGATCAGAAAATTATTATTTTCCGTCACCTGATCTACCGTGCTGCCCGCTGGACTGCCAAAATAAAATTTTAGAAAATAATCTGGAAATACAAAGCTGTTATAGTGACACAAGTTCTTTTTGCGTACCAGATGCACAACGTTTTTATTGATGAATACCCCCTCGCCCGGATGTAGCAAAACGACGGTTTCCAGCGTCACAACTTCAATATCCCCTGACAGCACATAGATAAATTGCAAATCTTCATGCCAGTGCATGACCTGGAAGCCAGGGTTGCGAGGATAACTGTTGTCGTTTACGATATTGAGTACCAAGTATGGGAAGTCTGTGTTCTGGTTCAGATTGACGGAATTGATATAGTTTTGCTGTTCCATTATGCATCCTCATATTGACGTGATTTTGATATTTTCTGGATTGATTCTAATAGTATTGCCCAACGAATTGCGATATAATTATATCGCAATTCGGATGAAGCACAAGAAGGTGAAAAAATGTATTTTGCATACGGAGCAGCCGAGCTTTCTTATCTGCGCCAAAAGGACAAGCGGCTCGGCGAAGTCATTGACCGTATCGGACATATCGACCGCGCAGCGGATACGGACTTGTTTTCGTCCGTCATTCATCACATCATCGGCCAGCAAATCTCGACCAAGGCGCAGGAGACCATCTGGCGGCGGATGCAGGACGCGCTGGGCGAGATCAACGCCGAAACCATTCTGGCAGCAGGCGTACCCAAACTGCAAGGGCTGGGCATGACTTTTCGCAAGGCGGAGTACATCACGGACTTTGCCGAAAAGGTCCGCACGGGCGCGTTTGATCTGGATGCTGTGGCGCACATGAGCGATGAAGACGCGATTCGGGCATTGAGCAGCCTGAAAGGAATCGGCGTCTGGACAGCGGAGATGATCCTGCTCTTTTGTATGCAGCGTCCTGATATTTTCAGCTACGACGACCTCGCCATCCAGCGCGGGCTGCGCATGGTCTATCACCACCGCAGCATTGACCGCAGACTGTTTGAAAAGTACCGCCGCCGCTTCAGTCCGTATTGCAGTGTTGCGAGCCTGTATCTGTGGGCCGTGGCCGGCGGCGCGATCCCTGAGATGAGGGATCCCAAGCCGAACAGCAAAAAGGTCTGAAAATGATCTGGCAGATATCATCGCTTTGCTTGCAGCAAAACGCGCCAAGGCCGGCGACGCCTTGACTCTGCCGCAATGCTGAGGCCCCCGCTCCCCTGCTTCAAAGTTTTCATCCGCGCGGGGCGCTTTTTGCGCTCAAACGAGGAGGGGCGGCTGCTCTCCATGAATGTCCGGACGGATGAAGCCGCCGCAGAGCGCCAGCGTAACGTCATCGCTCACCGCACGAGCCGGAAAGAGGGACGGGAGAAGCTGGTTGAAGGCTGCAAGACCACGGCTTGCTCGAAGCTCCCACGCAGTCCAATTCCGAGGATGCAAAGCGGCGGACGGTCACCTTTTACGCGCCGCCCAAAACATTCAACCTTGTGGGGCTTGTCGGGAGCCGCCGCATCGTTTATAATGAAGCCGCCCGCGGCCAGCGGCGCATGTATGAATCGAAATGCCGCTGCAACGACAGGAACGCGCTGTCGTTGCGCGCTCATCGGAGTCTGCACTCCGGAGGGTCGAATCCGGATGGAGCAGCTCAAGCGGGTACCGGAAACGAACATCAAGTCGGCCGTCAGCCTTTTCCAAACCGAGGTGCCGAACGGGCTTTTGCGCTCCGGCGTCGAGGCCGGCGTTTTCTGGCACGGCGGGCGGCAGCTCCGCATCCCCTATGGCATCCGTCCGGCGTTGGGGCTGCCGGCAAAGCAGCTCGAAGATACGCCGCGGCAACTCAAAGACTATGTTTTGCAAAATGGAGGACGCACGATGGTTTACACAGCGCAATATGCTTCACCGCTCGGCACGATCACGCTGGCGTGCGATGAAACGGCGATCATCGGCCTGTGGTTCAACGGGCAGAAGTATTTTGGAAATATTCTGCCAACGCAGCTTGAGGAAAAAGAACACCCGCTGCTGCGGGATGCAAGGCGATGGCTGGACATCTACTTTTCCGGACGCGCGCCGGATCTCACGCCGCCGCTGCGCTATGATTCCACCCCGTTCCGCAAGCAGGTCTGCGATATCATGCTGACGATCCCCTACGGCAAGACCATGACCTACGGCGAAATTGCCGCCGAGACCGCAAGACGGCAGGGACGTGCCAAAATGTCCGCGCAGGCGGTCGGCGGCGCGGTCGGACATAATCCGATCTCCCTGATGATCCCGTGCCACCGCGTTGTAGGGTCAAACGGCAGCCTCACGGGCTACGCCGGCGGCGTCGGGCGCAAAGTAAAGCTGCTGGAATTGGAGCGCGCCGACATGACGCATCTTTTCGTGCCGAAGAAGGGCACGGCGCTTTAAGGGAGGGGCACTTATGATCGTTGCAGCTGCAACGCAAAAGATGATCGAATTTTACAGCGGCAGCATCCACGACATTGACCATTTTCTCAAGGTCTGGGCGATGGCAAAGACCATCGGGGAGCTGGAGGGACTGAACCGGCACACGCAGGAGGTCTTAGAGCTCGCCGCCGTGGTGCACGATATCGCCTGTCCGCTGTGCCGCGAAAAGTACGGCAATACCAGCGGCAAAAATCAGGAGCTGGAAAGCCCGCCGCTGGTGGAGGCGTTTTTTGCAGAGCTGCCCGTCGAGCGCTCCGACGCGGCGCGCATCTCGTGGCTGGTCGCGCACCACCACACCTACACGAACGTTGACGGCATCGACCACCGCATCCTGTTGGAAGCGGATTTTCTGGTCAACGCGGGCGAGAGCGGCTACGCGCGTCCGGCGATCAGGAATTTCCGCGAGCGTGTGTTCCGCACTGCCGCGGGCACGAAGCTTCTGGACAGCATGTATCTCCGGACTCCCGCGGATTGACGGCGCCATGCTGCGGCCCGCCCTCAAATGCAGCAGGCTCAAAAAAGGCAGCCGCCAGACGCTTAAACGCAGCGCAGACCGCAAGCCGGTCTGCGCTGCGTTTTTCTCTTTTCAGGCGGGAACGCCGCTTTCCGGCAATTCCCGCCCCCCTGCTCCGGATCAAAAATGCTCTGCCCGAGGGCAGAGCATTTGCTTTGTGCGAAGCGGCGCTCTCAAAAGCGAGGGCTTCCCCTCGCACCGCGTCATCGCGCGCATCCATCCCGCTTATTCTGGATCTCCCATTCCGTCCTGCCGATCCCGTATACGACCGACCGCTCTCCCTCGCCGTCCGTAAACGCGCCGAGCAGACGCATCCCGTTCGCGCGGGCGACGGCGGCGGACGGGGCGTTTTCCTCTTTCATATAGGAATACACCATGCGGAACGGCGTGTGTGCAAACGTCCAGTCGCGGACGGCGCGCGCCGCCTCGGTCCCATAGCCCTGACGCTGATGAGCCTTTGCAATATGGTAGCCGAGCTCCGGCAATATCGTGCCGTTTATGTTCTGCATGGTCAGTCCGCAGTCGCCGATCATCCCGCCCGTGGCCTTCAGGCAGACCGCCCACAGGCCGAAGCCGAACACGCGGCAGCGCTCCATGTTTTTATCGATCCAGCGCCGCACCCGCGCTTCATCAAAGGTATAGGGATAGTGCCGCATGATGTCGGAGTCGGCAAGCACGGCATACAGCGCGTCATAGTCCTCCGGCGCCATCTCCCGCAGGAAAAGGCGCGGCGTTTCGATCCTCATGGCCTACTCCCGCCCGCCGCGGCTCCCCGCCGACGAGCGCAGGAGCCACTCATCCAGAAACCGCATCTGCTCATCGGTGTGGAACCAGTGCTCGCCGTCCGGCATGACCGTCAGCTCTGCGCCGGTGCGCGCGGCAAAGGCCTTTATCGTCTCCATGTCGGTCAGATGGTCCCGCTCGCCGTATAAAATGCACGTCGGGACGCGCCACGCGATCGGATGCTCCCGCACATAGGTGAGATAGCGCCACGACAGCGTTTCGCCAAAGCTTGTGGGGATCTCCAGCCTTTGCGCAAGCTCCCGCTCGCTCACGCCCGCCCACTGCATCATGCTGCCGATCAGCCTTTCCATATCCACAACGGGCGAGATGAGATACGCCCGATCGACCAGCGCGCCGGAAAGCGACGAGAGCGAGAAGAACGCGCCGATGCTGTTCGCCGCCAGCGTAAGGCTGCCGCAGTGCTCCCGCTGCGCGGCAAAGAACCGCGGAAACTCCTCCTTGGCCTCCCACGGCGTCTGCGCGTGATAATCGAAGCCGATCACCTCCGCCTCCGGAAACAGCGGTCTGTAGTGCTCGGCCTCCTCCGCCGAGCCGCCCTTCCCGTGAACGTATATCACGATATCTTTCATCATAAATTCTCCTTAATACTTAAACGCTGCCGTTGACGATGCCGGCATAGGTCTCCTCGGGGATCATCGGCGTGCCGAGCGTACCGGTCTCTGCATACTGCCGCCCCGCCTCCCGCACCAGCGCCAGACGCGGCGCGGTCACAGCCGCTGCCTCCGGCGCGCTGAACATCGGACTCTCCGGCACGGTCAGGATGGTGTGACCGTTCGGAAACATAAGCTCAAACTGTCGGACGGCAGGCTCAAAATTGCGGCGGCTGTTTGGAAAACCGCAGCCGCAGATCATCAGATACCGGAGGTGCGCATAGTCGCTCTGGCCGACGTGAACATAGCGCCCGTCCACCTCCGCCATCGCCATGGAGGAAAGCGGCAGCATCCGGTCGACAAGGTTTTTCAGCATCGCCGGCATCCCGTAGCTGTGGAGCGGAAAGCTGAAGAGCAGCAGATCGCTTGCAAGCATCCGCTCGAGAAGCCCGCGCATATCGTCGTCGATGACGCAGCGCCCGCCGTTTCGCTTGCAGGCAAAGCAGCCGCGGCAGAATTCGATGTGCCGGTCGATCACGTCGACGACCTCGACCTCCTGCGGCGCAGCCTCATTCATGCCCTCCAGAAACGCGCGGGTGATGTGCATGGTATCGCTGCGCTCCCCCTTCGGGCTGCCGTTAAAAACAAGTATTCTCATATGCCGCCGCCCCTCCGCGCAGTAATAAAACGTTTGTTGCAAATCATTCGTTGCATATCGCACATTATACTTTATGCCGCCGCGTTTGTCAACCCGCGAGCAGAGCCGTCCCGATAAAAGCGGGAGAAGGCGCAGCCGCGCCTTCTCCCGCTTTCACATTACTTCAGCCGCCGCAGAGCCTCCCCGATGTCCGCGTCAATGCAAATCGCCCGCGGTCCAAGCGCCTCCGGCGCACGGGCATCGCCGCTGTTGACGCAGGCGTATACAGCCCTCTCATTCTTCGCCGTCATGCGCCAGAAGGGGTACTTGATGATGCCCGGGGTGTTATAGCCCACGCCGAGCTCCAGAAAAAGCACCTTCTGCCCGTCCCGCGTGCGGAGAAAGCTCTCGTACTGCTCCGCCGCGCGGTGCCAGCCCTCATCCTCGACAAATTTGTCGTCCGCGCGCAGATTCATCGTCATCGGCCGCCCGCAGTGCGGACAGCACGGGATAAGCTCTGCCGGTACGGTCATCTTCGGTGCTTCAGGCGGGGTGAGCGTACCATCCGGCTCGATCGTATAGCCCTGCGCTGCGACCATGCTTTTGATGATCTTCTCATTGTCAAGTGTCTCTGCGCAGCACGGCCCGCTGCACTGGAACAGGCCGTAGTCCCCCTGTGTGTAGAAAAGGCGCTTTTTGTCAAACCCCGCCTTCTGGAAGCAGTGGTCGACATTCGTCGTGATGACAAAATAGTCCTTTCCCCGCACCAGCCCAAGCAGGTCTTCGTACACGCCCTTCGGCGCGTTCATATACCGGTTGATATAGATATACCTGCTCCAATACGCCCAGAACTCCTCCTGCGAGGAAAAGGGGGAAAACCCGCCTGTATACATATCCTGAAAGCCGTATTTTTCCGCAAAATCTGAAAAATACCGCTCGAACCGCCCGCCGCTGTAGGTAAAGCCCGCCGCGGCGGACAACCCCGCGCCCGCGCCGATGACGACGGCGTCCGCATCGTCAAGCGCGCGCTGCAGGCGCACGGTCTGCGCCGAGAAGCCGCTCGTAGATCTCTTTGTCAGTATCCTTGAAAACATTGAAAACCACCTTTATCTTACTGCCCGTCTCCGACTTATAGCGCCGCACGGTCTCCACGGCGATCTCCGCCGCGCGCTCGTTCGGAAAATGGAACACACCGGTCGAGATGCAGCAAAACGCGATGCTCTGCACGCCGCTTCGCTCCGCAAGCGCCAGACAGGAGCGGTAGCACGAGGCAAGCAGCCGCTCGTCCTCCCTTGTCACGCGGCCCGATATGATCGGGCCGACCGTGTGGAGCACATAGCCGCACGGCAGGTTGTAGGCCTTTGTGAGCTTCGCCTGCCCCGTCGGCTCCTCGTGTCCCTGCTGTGCCATCAGCGCGGCGCAGTCGCGCCGCAGCTGCACACCGGCATAGGTGTGGATGCAGTTGTCGATGCAGGCGTGGCACGGGATGTAGCAGCCCGTCATACCGCTGTTCGCCGCGTTGACGATGGCCCCGCATTTCAGCCGCGTGATGTCGCCCCGCCAGAGGTAGAAATCGCCGCTGACCGGCTGCAGATCGTCGATGTCAGTAACTCCCTCGTCTGCCAGCTCCTGCTGTAAATACGCATCCTGCACGCTCAGGAACGCTTCGTCCGCCGTCTCCGGCGCGCGGACGTTCATCAGCGAGCGCAGCAGCTTGCGCTGCTCCCCCGCGTCCCGCGGCACGCGCAGATCCCGATATTCCGTTCTCTCGTTCAATAGCGACCGAATCAGGTACAGCCGCCGCTCCGCCTGCGTCATATCGTGCTCCTTTCTCGGGACTTATCCCCTATCGGGGAAGAAAAAGCCCATCGTCATATCAAGATAGTTCATTCCGCTGTAATTGGGATACCGCTTCTGCACCTTTGCCTTCATCTCATCGGCGCTCTCGCTCTCCAGCGCGATCTCCTTGAGATTCGTCAGATAGTCCACCTTGGTCTGCGCGTCCTTCAGGTCCTCAGGCGTGTAGTGCGCGGTCAGGACAAGGTCGAAGCCGCGTCGGATGTAGTAGTTGAGCTGGGAGATGATGCCGTCGGCGTGCGGGCAGCCCGCCACGATGGAATGGCAGTCATGGCCCATCATGTGCGTGTAAACGCAGTTGATCTCGGGGATCTCAAGGTCGAACGCCTCGGCGTTTGGCTTCACGGCAAAGCGAATGCCCGCAAGCTCGATCTCGCCCTCCTCCAGCACGCGGTCCACCTCGCAGATGCCGGGATCAAAGCTGTCGCCGAATGCGCTTTTGAAGCTTGCGACCAGCCCCGCGCCGCCGCCCGTCGTGTTGTAGGCGACGGAGGATTCGGTGCCGTAGGCGGGAACGTCCGGCAGGAACGACGCGCCCGCGGCGTGATAGGCGACGAACTTGGCCTCCACCGCGACGCCCTCGCTCTTGAGGAAATCGGTCAGCTCTCGGATGTTGTCAAAAAAGCACGGCAGCTCGATCACCACGCCGCGGCCGTTTTTCGCCAGCACGAACACCTCGTTGTCGATGAGGTCGCGGGTCTGATAGGCGTAAAGCGTGACGCCGTTTTCAGTATAGACGTCCACGCGGCCCTTGTCCAGCGTTACGGTGCGCTCAGCAGTTTTGTTCATGATAGTTTCCTCCAAAGAAAAGTTTTTTGCGAAAGCTTGCATTTTCCTTTCGTTGGCCTTATCATAGCGCTGTAGCGACATTTCGTAAAGTAAGCACAATATTGTGCTGTAGTTACCAAAAGGATACTATTGGAGGTCATACTATGGAATTACCCGCCTGCCCCGTCGAAACGACGCTGATGCTCATCGGCGACAAATGGAAGGTCCTGATCCTGCGCGACCTGATGGGCGGCACGAAGCGCTTCGGCGAGCTGAAAAAATCCATCGGTCACGTTACGCAGAAGGTGCTGACCGCGCAGCTGCGCGACATGGAGGAAAAAGGCCTGCTCACGCGCAAGGTCTACGCTGAGGTCCCCCCGCGCGTGGAGTACACGCTGACCGACACCGGCTACAGCCTGAAGCCCATTCTCGACTCCATGGTCGTCTGGGGCACGAGCTACAAGGAAAAAACCGCCGCGCCCGACAACGCCTGAGCCCGCCGCAGCGCGGCTCTCCGCACATACAAAAAAGGAGATGGCCCCGCCATCTCCTTTTTCCTTTCTTCAAAACACCGTCTGCACCAGCAGCATATAGAGCGCGGTCCCCGCGAACATGCTCAGCAGCATATTCTTCTTCCATTTTTGCAGCGCCGCCACCACCGCCATCGCCATAAGCTCCGGCAGCCCGTGGAACGCGGTGAACACCGCGTCCTTGAGACAGTAGACCACCAGCAGCCCGATGACCGCATACGGCAGCACCTTTCCGAGATAGAGCACGTAGCGCGGCGGTTCCTTCCCCTCCGGAAAGACGAAAAACGGCAAAAACCGCGTGAGCATCGTCCCCAGCACAACGACCGCGATCGTGATCGCGCTCTGTCCGACCGTCATGGTCATCCGATCTCCCCCTCTCTTTTTCCAAGCAGCGTCAGCGCCGCGATGATCGTGAGCATCGCCGGCAGCATGAAGCTCCCCGCGCCGAAGATCAGCAGGCACGCAAGCGTCCCGCCCAGTCCGATGAGCGCGGGGCGGTGATCCCGCGCCTCCTCCCACTGGTTCACGAGCATCACGACGAACAGCGCCGTCATCACGAATTCGATGCCCTCGGTGTTGAAGCGCAGCACCGACCCGAGCAGCGCGCCCAGGATCGCGCCGCCGACCCAGTAGCTCTGGTTGAGCAGGGTGACAAAAAACATAAACCATCCGCGGTCCACGTCCTCCGGCGGCGTAACGGTGCAGTTGACGGAAAACGTCTCGTCGCACATGCCGAAAATGAGGTACGGCTTCTTCCAGCCCGTGCCGCGGTACTTGTCGAGCATCGAGATACCGTAGAACAAATGCCGCGCGTTGACCATCAGCGTGAGGAAGAAGGCGTGCAGCGGGTCGAACGGCGCGAGCAGCAGCTCGGCCGTCACAAACTCCATCGACCCCGCAAAAATACACGCGCTCATCACCGCCGGATAGACGACGGAAAAGCCCTTGCTTCGCATGAGGAAGCCGTAGGACATGGCGATAAACAGAAAGCCGATGCAGATCGGCAGAGAATACGGCAGTGCCGCGCGGAATGCCTTGCGCTTCATGGGGTCGCCTCGCTCCTTGCTTTTCCCTATGGGGATAGTAGTTTTTAAGGTCTACAGCATACGACTCTCTTCCCGATTTGTCAAGCGCGCGCTCCAAATTTCCACAAGTTAAGTATGATTAACCCCCATAGTATTACCCACATCCTGTATGCCGCCAAGAGCGCCGGAGGAGGAGGAGGAGGAGGAGGAGGAGGAGGAGGAGGAGGAGGAGGAGGAGGAGGAAATCCCGCATTTTTGCAATATTTTCTCGCCGTAACATTTGCACAAATTGAATCATACCAAAGTTTTACACACTGTAAGAATTGTAGAAATCAGTCAAAGGCTCTTGACTTTTCCCCTTCAGATGTATAAAAATAATGTCAAAAGTAAACTGAGTAAGTATGTTTATACCCGCGGATCGCCACCCGCCTTTGTTGCAGATGCGACGATCCTCCGCATAAAGCATCGCAAGTGATCCAACTCCGCAGCAGCATCCTCCGGCGCGTTCCGTTCCCCTGCTGCATTTTGTCATGCCTGCGGATAGAAATTGTAAAAAATGGTGGTAACAAAGTATGACCGATAAGGAACTCCGCCGCCTTGGCCGCGCCGAGCTCATCGACATCCTCTACGAGCTGCAAAAGCGCAACGACGACTTGACCGCGCAGAATCTCCAGCTCCGTCAGGAGCAGGAGGATAGGCAGCTCCATCTCGCGCAGGCCGGCTCCATCGCCGAGGCCGCGCTGCGTGTCAACGGCGTGTTCGAGGCCGCGCAGGCGGCAGCCGATCAGTATCTTCTCTCCATCCGCGCGTCCTCCGCCGGTGCGGAGCAGCGGATCGCCGAGGCTGAGCAGCGCGCGGACGCCATCATCCGCGCGGCGGAACAGCAGGCGCAGCAGCTCATCGCCGATGCGAACGCGCAGGCCGACGCAAGCTGGGCGCAGTTCCAGCAGAAGGCCGAAGAGCTGATCCGCGCGCACGACGAGCTGCGCGCGTTGACCGCGAAGATCGGAGCGCGCGCATGAGCGCACGCCCTCCCATCGACCTGCCCTCTGCCGAGCAGATCGACCGTGAGCGCCGTCGTCTGCGCTACCGGCAACGTTACCGGCGCACGCTCCGCAGCACGATCGCGATCCTCATCGTCGTGGCGGCGCTCGCCGTGCTGGTCGCCACGCTCTGGATGCCCGTGCTGCGCATCTACGGCAGCTCCATGGCGCCCACGCTCGAAAACGGCCAGATCGTCGTCAGCGTCAAGAGCACGCGCTTTGAATCCGGCGACCTCATTGCCTTTTATCACGGCAACAAGCTGCTCATCAAGCGCTGCATCGCCAACTCCGGCGACTACGTCGATATCGACGAGGACGGCAATGTCAGCGTCAACGGCGCGCTGCTCGAAGAGCCGTACCTCTCCGAAAAGGCCTACGGCCAGACCGATATCGAGCTGCCCTATCAGGTGCCCGACCAGCGCCGCTTCGTCATGGGCGACAACCGCAGCGCCTCCATCGACTCGCGCAGCACCGTCGTCGGCTGCATCACGGAGGAGCAGATCGTCGGCAAGATCGTCTTCCGCGTCTGGCCGCTCGACGTTTTCGGCCCGCTGGGCTGACCCTTTCACCCCTTGAATTACAGCTCACTTCATCGTGCGCTGTTAAGGATGCCTCTCTGCACAGGCAGGATATGAGAGATAAGACTCCCCCGCAGGCGGCATCCATATATAAATGGTCACAGCAAATAATCAAGGAAGGAAAAAACAGCTATGAAAATCACCAGAAAGCTTCTCTCCCTCGCGCTGGCGCTGGTCATGACGCTGGCGCTGTGCGTCTCCGCTCTCGCGGACGAGACGTACACCATCACGATCAACAACTCCGCCTCCGGCCATACCTACGAGGCCTACCAGATCTTCGCCGGCGATCTGTATGACCCGTCCGCTGGAGCCAAAGAAGAGGAAACGACCAATACGCAGACCAAGATCCTCTCCAACATCGTCTGGGGCTCCGGCGTCTCCGAAGAAGGCAAAGCCGCTCTCGGCGATGCTGCCGAGAAAGCCAATTCCCTGAACGAAGCGAACGTCAAGAGCTTCGCTAAGGAAGTCGCCGATTATCTTACAGTCTCCACCGCCAGCGGTGAGCAGACCGACGGCAAATACATCATCTCCGGCCTTGCGGCGGGCTATTATCTCGTCAAGGATAAGGAGCCTAACAATTCACTCTCTGGCAAAGACGACTTCTACACCGCCTACATCATGAAGGTCGTCGGCAATGTTGAAGCCACTCCCAAGGGCGACAAGCCCACGCTGGAAAAAGAACTAAGGAGTAAAAATGACAGCAAATGGCATGGTACGCACGCCGGCTTCCAGATCGGCGATGAGATCGAGTTCCGTCTCATCGTCAGTGTGCCCGATGTTAACGCCTATGGCTATGCCGCCTATACCTACACCATCAGCGATACTATGACCGAAGGCCTGACCTCCCGTGTCAAGTCTGCTGACGATGTGACCATCAAAATCAACGACGAGGATACGCTGAATCCGCAATATTACGAAGTCGCCGTTAATGGCAACAGCTTTACCGTGAGCATTGATATCAAGCGCGCTCTCGACGATCATGCAATAACCGCCGGCAACAACCTGTTTGTGTATTATACCGCCGAGCTGAACGACTCCGCCATTTATTACGGTCATGGAGGCAGTTCTACGCGTCCCTGCGAGATAAATACCGCTTCTCTGGTCTATCCCAACGATCCCAACGGTTCTACTACCGGTAAAACCGCAGATGCTGTTGTCAAGGTTTGGACATTCCCGGCCACTATCACCAAGGTTGACGGCAAAGATGGCACCACACAGCTGAACGGTGCCAAGTTCGTGCTCTCTACCGATGGCACTCTGACGCTCACCGATTTTGCACTGGACGAGAACGGCGTTCCCACGAACACCGAAAAGCTGATTGCCTTCTACACCGGCGTAGGCAGCACCGCCCCCTATGAGATCGCCACTCCCGAAATGATCAAAGCCGGTCAGGATATCACCTATGTTATCGAAGCTGGCAGTGTAGCGGTAGCCGGTCTTGGCGAAAAAACCTATTATCTCTATGAGATCAAGGCCCCCGATGGCTATAATTTATTGACAGAGCCCACCAAGTTTACCATTCACACGCACGAGGGGGATATGACGGTCTTTGGAAATCTCCCTTACCTGACGCTCGGTGATGATGAAACTCAGCACGGCCTTTACTTCAACGTCGTCAACAACTCCGGCGCAACGCTGCCTGAGACCGGCGGCATCGGCACCACGATCTTCTATGCAGCCGGCGCGCTGCTCGTCGTGGGCGCGGGCGTCCTGCTCGTGACGAAAAAGCGCATGAACAAGTCCGAAGACTAAGCTTTTTTCTCTCGTTTTACCCTCATCTCATATCTGCCGCAAAGGGGCGGAGGGGCTTTCCCTCCCGCCCCCTTGCGGCAGCAAGGAGAATCCTGCAATGAAAAATAAACTCACCACCATATTGCTGATCGCGGCGCTCGTTGCAGGACTGTCCTTGCTGCTCTACCCCAGCGTGAGCGACTACTGGAACTCGCTGCACGCCTCGCGCGCCGTCGCCTCCTACGACGAGGAGGTGCGCCATCTGGACGCCGGCCGCTACGATGCGCTGCTGCAAAGCGCCCGCGATTACAACCGCGCGCTGTCCGAGCGCGGCAGCCTTTTCTCGCTCACCGACGCCCAGCGCGAGGAGTACGGCACGCAGCTCAGCATCGACGATTCCGGCATCATGGGCTATATCGAGATCCCCACCATCAAGCTCTCCCTGCCGATCTACCACGGCACGAGCGACGATGTGCTGCAGGTCGCCGTAGGCCACCTTGAATGGAGCTCGCTGCCCGTCGGCGGCGCAAGCACCCACTGCGTCCTCTCCGGCCACCGCGGCCTCCCCAGCGCCAAGCTCTTCACCAACCTCGACCAGCTCACGACGGGCGACGAATTTGTCATCCGCACGCTCGACGAGGTCCTGACCTATGAGGTCGACCGCATCCTCATCGTCGAGCCCGGCGAGGTACAGTCGCTCGCCATCGAGGAGGAGCAGGATCTCTGCACGCTCGTCACCTGCACGCCCTACGGCGTGAACTCTCACCGTATGCTGGTGCGCGGCCATCGCGTGGACAACCGCTCCGAGGCCATCCGCCTCACGGCGGACGCCATCCGGATCGAGCCGCTGCTCGTCGCCCCCGCTGCGGCGCTGCCGCTGCTGCTGGCGCTCCTGCTGCTGCTTTTATCCGCCCCGAAAAAGAAGAAACCATCCGACGAAGGTGATCTCCATGACCTTGACCCGTAAGCATTTCGGCGCGGCGCTGTGCGCGCTGCTCGCCGCGCTCACGCTTCTCGCTTCCCCCGCAAGGGCCGCCGCGTCCATCGACGTTGACCGCACCGGCAGCCTGAGCATCCGCTACGCCCACGACGGCGCGCCGGTCTCCGGCGCGCGCTTCGACCTCTGGCGCGTCGCGGACGTGGACGCCGACGGTGCGTTCACCCTCTCCGGCGATTTCGCCGGCTGTCCGGTGCAGCTGACCGGCCTTTCGGGCGGCAGCTGGCGCGCGCTCGCCGAAACGCTCGCCGCCTATGCCGCGCGCGGCGCGTTCGCGCCGCTCCTCAGCGCAGAAACGGATGCCGACGGCACGCTGCGCTTCGCGCCGCTCCGCACGGGCCTGTACCTTGTGACCGGCCAGCCCTTTTCCGACGGGCAGTACGTCTATACCGCCGAGCCGTTCCTTGTCAGTCTTCCCTCGCCCGACGGCGACGGCTGGCGCTACGCGCTCGACGCCTCCCCCAAGCATACGCGCGATGACGCGCAGCCGGACGACGGCAGCACCGTCACCCGCCGCGTGCTCAAGTGCTGGGACGACGGCAGCGACGCCTCCCTTCGCCCCGACGCGATCACCGTCTACCTCCTGCGCGACGGCGCGCTCTGCGACACCGTCACGCTCAGCGCCGCGAACGGCTGGCGCTGGCACTGGGACGCGCTGCCGAAATACGGCGATACCGGCCTCCCGATCGACTGGCAGGTCGCCGAGGAGCCGGTGAGCGGCTACACCGTTTCCCTCCTCCGCGAGAGCATCACCTTCGTCATCACCAACACCCGCGCTGCCGCGCCCGACACGCCTGATTCCCCCGCATCCCCCGACGCGCCGGACACGCCCGATACCCCTGACAGCGGCGGCTCACCGGACGGCGGCCGTCTGCCGCAGACGGGGCAGCTCTGGTGGCCCGTTCCCGTGCTCGCCGCGCTGGGGCTCGCCAGTCTCCTGTGCGGCGCGCTGCTGCGCAGAAGGGAGCGCGCCGATGCATAAACGCTCCGTCTTCTTCACCGCGCTCGGCATAGCGCTGCTGCTTGCCGCCGCACTGCTCGCGCTCTGGAACGTCCGCCAGTCCGCGCGGGCGGACGCCGCCTCCGCAAGCGCTGCCGCCGCGCTCACCAAGTCCATCGGCGCGGCGCTCCCGCCCGACACCGGCGAGACCGTCATCCCCGACTATGTGCTCGATCCCGCCATGCCCATGCCGTCGCGCGAGGCCGACGGCCTCTCCTGCATCGGTCTTCTGGAGCTCCCGTCGCTCGATCTGTCGCTCCCCGTGCAGAGCGAGTGGAGCTATCCCGCGCTGAAGCTCGCCCCCTGCCGCTACAGCGGCTCGGCCTATCAGAACGACCTTGTCATCGCCGCGCACAACTACCGCTCCCACTTCGGCCCGCTTGCGCGCGCCGCCGTCGGCGACGAGGTACGCTTCACCGATGCAGACGGCAATGTCTTCCGCTACGAGATCGCCGAGCTTGAGACGCTCTCCCCCACCGCCATCGGGGAAATGACCGTCTCGGACTGGGAGCTCACGCTCTTCACCTGCACGCTCGGCGGCAGCGCGCGCCTTGCCGCGCGCTGCGCGCTGATCGAAGCGATCCCCGCCGCCGCGCGATAGCGCACACCCCGCAGCAAGCGAAAAGGGCTTCCGGCCTTAACGGCCGGAAGCCCTTTTGTTGTACGTTTCGATGCAATTCAGATGCCCAGCAGCTGCTTTTTCTTCGCCGCGAACTCCTCCGCGGTCAGAATACCCGCGTCAAGCAGCTCCTTGTAGCGCTTGAGCTCCTCTACGGTATCGCCGCCCGAGATCACCTCCGGCGCGGCGGCCGCGCTCTCGGTGCCCCAGCCGGTCTCCGGCGCGTTCGGCGCGATCAGCTGCATCAGCTTGTGCGAAAGGTCGTACATCGTGTCGACCTGCTCCTGATAGCGGTGCAGATACCCCTCCACGCTCGGGCAATCGTCGTCGTAGTCCGGCGCGTTGACGCTGCCCTCATACGCCGGCCAGTAGGGATGGTCGAGCTTCAGCTCCACGTTGAAGCGCCGGAACGGCGGCGCCTCCGTAAAGCGCGGCTTGTCGCGCTCGATCTCGCGCTCGCGATCCCACCACTCCTCTCTCGGACGGTTGAGATAGCGCACGCGCTCCATCTCCAGAATGCGCTCATGCTCGGCGCGCCTTTCGTTGAAGCGGTCGATCATCGTGGCCATGAGCCACGCGCGCTCGGGGTTCTTGCTCTCATGGCACTTCAGCCCCGCCGCGCTGCCCTCGAACAATACCTCCTTGTCCTCCAGCACGCGGAAGGACTTGAGCGCCGATTTCTCAAACACGAACGCCCCGTCGGCGTCGTGCACGCGGAACAGCCCGTTCGTAAAGTCGATGAGCACCCAGCCCGTGCAGAGGCCGAAGTCAAAGCGGTACTGCTCGCGGAAGCGCTCGCGCAGCGCCCCGTTCGCCTCGTAATAGGCGAGATACTTCTTAAAGCCGTCCAGCGTCATATCGGCCGGCATACCGTTCGGCAGGTCGACCTTCGCGCTGCACTCCTTGCAGATAGGCATGCCCTCCACCTTTGTCGGCAGCAGGCGCGGTGTGGGCGCGCCGCAGATGGGGCAGGGCTTCTTGCTGTTGCTGAAAAGACCCATGGTTTTCTCTCCTTCCGTTTTCCGTTCTGTTTATGATATCGTCCCAGCGGCCGCCGCACACAGCGGCGCGCCGTTTGCATCCAGCAGGAAGACCTTGTAGCTGTCGCCCGCCGTCATATCGAAGGGAACGGCCTCGCTTTTCGTCGTTGTACCCGCGGCGATGTCCACGCTCTTTACCGCCAGCAGCTTGCCGTTCGCGTCGTAGTGCGCGGCAACCAGCACGGCTTCGCCTATACCGCCGTCGGTGCTCAGAGTCACCGCAAGTTCACCGCCCTGCAGCGCCGCAGTCAGCTGCGGTGCAAACTTTGTTTCAACACGAATGTATTTGTTGCTCTTATAGGTATATTGTGTCGGATTCGCTACGCGGCTTGCGTTCTCGCCCGTAATCGTATCCTTATCGGCGTATACCATGCTGACCGGAGCGGTGATTTTAATCTCTCCGTCGTTGACTCCTGTTTTGATTGCTTGATTGCCGCCGCTGACAACCATGCGGCCGCCATACTGCACATCAAGGACACCATATGTAGCGATGCCCCATCCTGTCTCAGAGCAGGCTTTCAGCTCTCCGCCATTCTTTATAGTGAGATCGGAGGAACTATATACAGCCGGGCTCGCCCAGTAACCGCCACCCGTAAAGGCGTTGGAATTTTTGTCAGCTATGTTTTCCACGGCAAGCGAGCCATTACTGATCAGCAATGAGTTCGTCCTAAGCCCGCCGCCCGTGCCGTTCGTACCGCTTGCGGTCCTTTCCACCTTTACCGTCATCTTGGCGCCGTCGCGAATCGTTGTCGTTCCATTCTTCACATAGACCGCCAACGTACTCTTACTGGCATTGCTGGTCACTGCCAGCGTCGCGCCGTCGCTGACCGTCAGGTTGCCGCTCTCAGTCCTCAGCACAGTGCTAATGCTCTTTGCCTCTACCGTGCAGCCGCCATCGATCGTAATGTCACCGACCGTACCGATCGCAGCACGATTCCCTTTCGTTACGTTATTTGTGGATATATTCAGCGTACCGCTGCCGGTAAATGTCAGCTTTTCTTTGGAATAGACCGCCATATGGCCGTCGCCCTCTGGCAGCGTCACGCTGTTGCTGCCTATGAGCATGATCGTCAGCTCCAGATTCGATTCAATGACCGCCATACCGCTGCTCTTTGTCGTCACCGTGTCCAAGTTGGCGTTTTCAAGCGTCAGCGTATTGGTTCCAAAATCATAGGAAGCTGTTCCTTTTCCCTCCGGTATGATCTGCCGATAATTCTCCTTGGTAAGCAGCACGCCATCCACGTACAGCTCCGGAACCAGACTGATCTCGACCATATCGCTCTTCTTTTCGATCGCGCCCAAACGTCCCGCGCTGGTCACACGGCATATGAGATAGTGTCCCACACCGGATTTGTCGACCGTACAGCTCGGCCCTGTTTGGCTGCTCTTCCTATTGGGCGACACCTCATCCCAGTACCACTCATATGTGAGTTCTTCTTCTCTGGCATTCGTGTTGATCAGGCGCGCCGTGATCGTGCTGCCAACACGGAGCTTGCCGTCATCGCTGCCAGTTACCGTCAGCTCGATCGTACCGGTCAGTGTCTCCACGCTGTTCGGCGTAAAGGTGATGCGGCTTGCCACTGGGGCAAACACCTGATAGTAGTCCCCTTCTTCCTCAACTCCCATCAGTCTGCCGTTTTCATCCCGCGCCGTGTAGCCCAGCTCCTTCAGCCAGCACGCATAATAGCGGAGCGCTTTGCCGCCGCTGCGGTTCTCAGCCACTACCGTGCCCGACTTCAGCTCAATTTTTCCACTGGCGCCGTAAATGGCCATGCTGAAGTCACCGTTGCTTACACCATCGACCGCAACATTCAGCATATTGCAGCTGAGTTCGGCCCCCATTAAGCCATATATGCCGTTGACCTGAGCAATACCGGTTTGTGTAGCCGTCACATCGACCGTGCTCTCCGGCAGATCAAGGGTGATCTTTCCGATCTGCGCACCAAAATCTCCGAATGTCTGCGCATAGATGCCGGCAGTTCGGTCATCGCCGCTGACCCTGATCATCAGCTTCGGCGCAACCGCACAGTTCTCCGCAGCGGAGATCGTCAAATTGCCTGCGCAAAAAATGCCGTAGCATGTTCCTTTCATATAATAATTTTTGTTCTTGTAGACCCGATTGACCAGCGTTTCGTCCTTTGTCATGTTCATCATGTCAATGGTCACATCCGCGCCGTCCGCCAGCACAATATTGAGATCCGCATTGGAGAAAATACCCGCCACGACGCCGCTCAGCTCGGTATAGCCATTGGAAATGGTGATATTGCCGCTCAGCGTCAGCGTCCGGCTGGCCACATCGTAGTACGCATCGCCGCCGCCCACTTTACCGCTCCAGCTGACGTTTCCTTCTCTCTTATCGACCTCTACGCCGTCAATGCTCAGCCCCTGAACACTGCCCCTCTCCGTGACAATAACGCTGTTGACCGCAGGTCCGGCTGCATATTCCGCTGTAGCCGCGGCGCGTGCCCACACACGATAGTCCGTGCCCGGCGCAAGACCGATGAAAGTCGTGCTGGTCTGCCAGCCCTTGGTGGGTACATCACTGGTGTATGTTGCGCCCAGCGCGTATTCCACCACCTGTCCGCCCGGATTAGTGCCCGCCACTGTAAGCGGATTCAGCGTAATGCTGAACGGCGTGATCGATGCCGCCTCGGGGCGTCCGGATACGCTTGCGCCGGGCTGCACGCCAAGAACTGTACGCACATAACGGTAACTGCCGTTCATGACCGAATTGTAACCCGTAAGATTCGCACCGTCCGAAGATTCTCCTGCCGCCAGCGTCGCGCCGATCGGCATATCACTCGGCGCTTGGCGCATGGCTGCGGCGTTTGTCGCATCGCCGCACCACGCCTCAAACACGCCGGTAAAGCTTGCTTTTGGTGAAAACGCCACACTACCATAGAGGCCGTAGCTGTATTTATAGCCATAGCTTGTACCGACGCGGACCTCCGCGCCGCCGTCTGTCATCGTGTTGATGGCGAGCACCGAGCCGTTGTCATCGCTGGTTCCGTCAAGGTAGACGCCATAGCTGCCGCTGCCGCCGTAGCCATCCGAGGCCCTTGTACCGCACGGGCCGCCCAGCGCCGTCACCTTTACGCTGTTCTCTGCCTCGACCTTCCATGTGCTGTAAATGCCGCAGCTGCTCTTATCGCTTGTACCTCCCTGAAACGTCGCGCTGCCGCTGCCGTAAAACGTGACCGCGGCGTACTGTTTCGGGCTGGATCCATAGGTGTAACCAGCAGAAATTGCCGCACTGTCATACCCTTCCACCGACACATTCTGGCTTCCGACATAATTCTCGCCCTCAAGCCTGATTTTTATGCCGCCGTCCGCCCATATGCAGGCATAGCGCTGGCCCCGAGCACTGCTGCTATTCCAGATATTTGCGCCGTTCAGCACAAGCATCCCAGAATCCTTCAGATACGCAACATTATAGTGACTATCGTCCGCGCCCTCGGACGTAATGCCGCCGCTGCCGTCGTTCACCCAGTAGCCGCCGCCAAAAACATTGACGCCCGCAACATACAGCATCGTTGATTCGTCATAATTTGCCGATGCCGTTGCCGGCAGCAGCGTCAGCGCCATGCAGAGCGTCAGCAGCAGGCTTACCATCCGTTTCTTCATCGTCTTTCTCCTCCCAGAACCGCGCTTTTTCTTACCTCTGCGGCGCTTCCGCGCCGCCGTCCCACAGCATATGTGCATATGCTGCTTGAGCTTACTATACCGCCATTCAGCCGCGCACGCGCGCTTTCGGCACGAAATGTATGGTTTTCCTGCCCGAAATGCGCCTTGCCGCTTGGGTCAAAAAAAGAGACGGAGGATACGTCCTCCGTCTCTCAGTTTTTCCGTGCGGCGCTCAGTTGCCCGCGCCGTTGCCCAGCAGCCAGTCGAGGAAGCTGCCGTTGCCGCTCGTATCGTCCGTTCCGCTGGTGTCGCCGTTGTCGCCCGCGCTGCCGGTATCGCCGGAGCCGTCTCCGGTATCGCCGTCGGACGAGCCGTCCGGCCACCACGGGAACTGCGGCGCGGTGTGCGTGGTGCACGCGCCCTTATGCAGCACGTCGCTGTAGAGCTGCACGGTGCCCTCGTTCGTCGCCACGGCGTCGCCCTCCGGAATGGCGGAGATCAGCCCCTCGTCGAGCTGCGCCTGATATGTCGCCTGCTGCGCGGCGCTCAGCGGCGCGATCACAGGCTCGCGCGTATAGCCCCAGCCCTCGCTCACGTTCGGCTGGCTCAGATCGAGCACCGCCATCGTCGTGACGTTGGGGCAGTAATCGCCCGCCAGCAGGCCCGTGTCGGCGCAGATGCTCACGGTGATGTGCGCGTCGCAGGTCAGCACGGGCGCGCTGCCCTTGGCCACCTGCACCGTATGCGTCGGGCACGAGCCGGAGGGCCGCAGCCCCGTCTGCGAGCAGACGGTCACGCTCTCCATGTCGCTGCCGCTGACGGCAAAGTCCTTGTTGGGCAGCCCGTCGTGGATCTTGCTCATAAAGGTCTTCCACATCGTTGCGGCGGGGTTGCCGCTCGCCACGATGCGCGTGGGCGTGTTGTAGCCGACCCACACCGCCGCCGTATAGTACGGCGTGTAGCCGACAAAGTAGCGGTCGTTGTTGCTGTTGGTCGAGCCGGTCTTACCGGCGATGGTCATGCCGGAGAACTTCGCGCCCGTGCCGGTGCCGCTGCTGACGACCTCCTTGAGCAGCTCGTTCATCGCGTAGGCCGTGCTCTCCTTCATCGCAACGTGCGATTCCGTCTTCTTTTCCAGGATCGTGTTGCCGTTGTGGTCGCGCACCTCGACATAGGTGCGCGGCGTCGTATAGATGCCGCTGTTGGCAAAGCTCGCGTAGGCCGCGGCCATCTCGCGCGTGGTCACGCCCTTGGAAAGCCCGCCGAGCGCCAGCGCGCCCGCCGCGGTGATATCGTCGTTCGTCAGCGTGGTGAAGCCCAGCTTCTCGGTCATGAACGTGTAGGAGGCCGAGAGCGTCAGGCTCTGCACCGTGCGCACCGCCGTGGGATTCGAGGAGTTGCGGATCGCGTCCTGCAGCGTCATGATGCTGCGGTAGCCCTTATAGGCGTTCACCGGCCAGACGCTGTCGTTCATCATCTGCACGGGATAGTCGTCGATGACGCTCGCCGGCGTGATGACACCCGCATCCAGCGCAGGCGCGTAAACGCTCAAGGGCTTGATCGCCGAACCGCACTGACGCACAACGGTCGAATAGTCGAGCAGGAAGCGCCCCTCGCGCTCGCCGACGCGTCCCGCGACGGCGACGATATCGCCGGTCGAATTGTCGATGATCGTCGCGCCGGACTGCAAAAGCTCGCCCTTGGCGGAGGTGTAGTCCAGATTGCTGCGGTCGGCGTAAACGCTCTCCACGATCGCCTGTATCTCAGGGTCGATCGTGCAGTAGATCGAATAGCCGCCGGTGTAGAGCATATCCTTAGCGACATCCGTCTCGTACCCCTTTTCCGCGACCATGTCGGCAACGATGTCGTTGAACATACGCTCGACAAAGTAGGAGTCGTAGGAGCTGCTCGAAACGGTCTCCGCCTCGCCAGCGTCCTTCGGGACATATGCCTCGTCCCATGTGAATACGAGCGTCTCGTTCTGCGCCTGCTCGTACTCTGCATCGTCGAGATAGCCCAGCTCATGCATCTTGTAGAGCACCGTGAGCTGGCGCTCCTTGTTCTGCTCGCGGTACCAGTCGCCCTTGGCGGGATCGTATTTATACGGATTCTGCGTGATGCCGACGATGGCCGCCGCCTCGGCGACCGTCAGCTCGCCGACGCTCTTGCCGAAGTAGGTCTCCGCCGCCGCCTCGATGCCGTAGCTGCCGCTGCCGAAGTAAACGGTGTTGAGATAGGTCTCCAGGATCTCCGGACGCGAATAGTTCTTCGCAAGGCGCAGCGCGCGGAAGATCTCCGTCACCTTGCGCTTGATCGTGACCTCCTTGTCGCCCGTCACGTTCTTGATGACCTGCTGCGTGATCGTGGAGCCGCCGCGCGTGGAGCTGCCGGTCAGCTTGTCGAAAATGGCGCGCGCCGTGCTCTTCCAGTCAACGCCCCCGTGCTCGAAGAAGCGCTCGTCCTCGATCGACACCAGCGCCTTCCACACATGGTCGGGGATATCTTCAAAATTGACGAGCGTGCGGTTTTCCGTTCCGTGGAGCTTCGTCAGCTCCAGCCACTCGCCCGTGGCCTTGTCCTGATAGTAGACCGTCGAGCTCTGCTTGAGCGTATAGGCGGAAATGTCCACGTCCAGCTCGGGCTCGAGCGTCGTGTTGACGTAGACCATAAAAATGCCCATGAACATCAGCCCCGTCACAAGTCCGATGGCAAAAATCGTGCCGAGGACCTTCCAGACCGTCCCCGTTTTTTTCTTTTTCGGGCGGGGACGGCGCTGTCCTCCGGACGGCTGCTGGTTCGCGCGGTTTTCTTCCATAAAACGCCTCCTCTGCGGTAGTGAAAAATATGCGGATATCCGCATAGCTGTCCATGCTGATACAGAATATAGTATAGCATAGCTGTCAAGTACCACGCATCTTGTCTTGCAATTTTTTTCGATGTGCGGTATACTACGGTATAGAAACGATCAGGAGGTGTCCCCATGAGTGAGGATCTTGGCCCCAATTTCATCACGCTGACCGATGATGACGGCAACGACATTGAGCTTGAATACATCGACGCGCTGGAGTACAACGGCACGACCTATATGGCCTTCTTCCCTGTCGTCGAGGAGGACGGCGAGGAGGACGGGAACGAGGAGGAATACGGCCTCATCATTCTCAAGAGCCAGATGGAGAACGGCGAGGAATTCCTCGTCACCGTCGACGACGAGCAGGAGCTCGACACGGTCTATGACCAGTTTATGGAGCAGCTCCTCGCCGACGAGGAATGAGCTCCCCTGTTGCGACGGTATTTTCCCGCCGTCTGCGGTAAACTGAAGCTGCCCTGCGGGGTTCGTGATAAGCTCTTTATAAACCCACATTTCGTCATAAGGGACGCCGGTACGCTCCGGTGGTTTGCAGGCCTCCCGGCTGCCTTCTGCGGCTGGACGTTGGAAGCAGTAAAACCGGACAGAGGCGACCCACCTGTTCCAGAAGGTGCAGGTTTGACGGGGCTTACACGGCCGCTGCGGGGCGTCTTTTTGCCCGCACAGCAGATTGCACAAAATTCCTTTTTCATTTTCTACACTGTCTTAGACGGAAAAAACGTGCAATTTGTTCGCGTTTCCTGTAAAATAATTTTGTAAATATCGTACCGGTAGCTGCAACGAAGTGCTTCGCGCACGGGCTGAACTATCTCTCCCCCCCACGGGAGGGCGCGTTTTCGGCCTGTACGGGGAAGCGCTTTTTCTTTTTCCCTGCGGTACCGCTGCAAGCGGTGGGAAACGGCGCGCCGGCACCATAAAAGGAGGATCACCTATGAAGCTAATCACCAACGGACGGCTCATCACCCGCGACGCTGAGGGGCGGGGCTACTACGAGCACGGCGCCGTCGCCTACGAGGGCGCGAAGATCGTCGAAGTCGGCGAGGAGGCCGCGCTGCGCGCGAAGTATCCCGACGCCGAGCTCATCGACGCCAGAGGCGGCGTCATCATGCCCGCGTTCATCAACGCGCACACGCACATCTACTCCGCCCTCGCCCGCGGCCTGTCGATCGTCGGCAACAATCCGACGAACTTCTACGAGGTGCTCGACGGCACGTGGTGGGCCATCGACCGCCACCTGATGATGGACGGCACGAAGGCCAGCGCCACCGCGCTCTACATCGACTCGATCAAGCAGGGCGTGACCACGATCTTCGACCACCACGCCTCCTACGGCGAGATCCCCGGCACGCTGCACACGATCGCCGAGGAGAGCAAGCGTCTGGGCCTTCGCTCCTGCCTGTGCTACGAGGTCTCCGACCGCGACGGCGAGGAAAAGTGCCTTCAGGCCATTCAGGAAAACGCCGACTTCATCACCGAATGCGAGCAGCGCAAAGATCCCATGCTCGCGGCGATGTTCGGCGGCCACGCGCTGTTCACGATCTCGGACAAGACCTTCGACCGCATGGTCGCGGCCAACAACGGCCGCACGGGCTACCACATCCATGTCTCCGAGGGCATGAACGACGTGTACGACTCCCTCCAGAACTACGGCCGCCGCCCCGTGCAGCGCCTGCAGGATCACGGCATCCTCGGCCCCAGGACCATCCTCGGCCACTGCATCCACGTCAACACCGCCGAGATGGAGATCATCAAGGAAACGGGTACGATGGTCGTCAACAACCCCGAGTCCAACATGGGCAACGCCATCGGCATCTGCCCCGTGCTCCAGCTCTACAAGCGCGGCATCCTGCTCGGCATGGGCACCGACGCCTACACGAACGATATGCTCGAGTCGATCAAGGTCGCCCTCTGCTCCCAGCGCAGCCAGAACTGCCTGCCGAACGTCGGCTGGTGCGAGGTCACGGATATGCTCTTTAAGAACAACGCGAAAATCGGCGCGAAGTACTTCCCCGACCAGCTCGGCGTTCTGAAGGCCGGCGCGGCGGCGGACATCATCGTCATGGACTATAAGCCGTTCACCCCGTTCTCCGACGCGAACATCGACGGGCACATGATCTTCGGCATGACGGGCCGCCAGTGCCAGACCACCATTGCCGCCGGCAAGACGCTCATGCTCGACCGCGAGCTCGTCGGCATCGACGAGGAGGCCGAAAACGCCCACATCCTCGAAGCCGCCAAGAAGCTCTGGGGCAGCCTCAACCACTGCGAATACTAAATCAATCGGACACTGTAAAAAGGGAGAGAAAGTTATGTCTGAAAAAATGTATCCGATCCCGTTCGACTCTTTGATGAACTGGGTCACGACCGAATACGCCCAGAGCGGCGATGTGTTCGGCGTTCATAAACACTATCACGCGGGCGGCAAGAGCCTGCCGATCTTCGGCGAGCGCATCGAAACGCCGTTCGGCCCCGCCGCCGGCCCCAACAGCCAGCTTGCGCAAAACATCATCGCGGCCTACGCTGCCGGCGCGCGCTTCTTTGAGGTCAAGACCGTCCAGAAGATGGACGGCGCGGAGCTTGCCGCCTGCGTTCCCCGCCCCTGCATCCTCGCCGCCGACGAGGGCTACAATCAGGAGTGGTCGACCGAGCTGACCGTCCAGCAGGCGCAGGACGAGTACATCAAGGCCTGGTGCGCGCTCAAGGTGATGAGCAAGGTCTACGGCTTCGGCGATCCCGACGGGTTCGTGTTCAATATGTCCGTCGGCTACGATCTCGACGGCATCAAGGGCCGCAAGGTCAACACCTACATCAACAACATGATGGACGCGAGCAAGACCGCGCAGTTCAAGGAGTGCAAAAAGGTCCTCACCGAGCTTTTCCCCGAGGAGAAGGACTTCATCGCCTCCATCTCCCCCGCCGTCTCCCGCTCCGTCACCGTCTCCACGCTCCACGGCTGCCCGCCGCAGGAGATCGAGCGCATCGCAAGCTATCTTCTGAAGGACAAGCACCTGCACACCTTCGTCAAGTGCAACCCCACCATCCTTGGCTACAAGACCGCCCGCAGCATCCTCGATTCCATGGGCTATGACTACATCGTCTTCGACGAGCACCACTTCAACGAGGACCTCCAGTGGGAGGATGCCGTGCCGATGTTCGAGCGGCTGCAGAAGCTCGCGGACAAGCAGGGCCTTGAGTTCGGTCTCAAGCTCTCCAACACCTTCCCCGTCGACACGACGCGCGGCGAGCTCCCCAACGAGGAGATGTACATGTCCGGCCGCAGCCTCTTCCCGCTGACGATCGAGATGTGCAGCCGCATCTCCCGCACGTTCAACGGCAAGATGCGCATCTCGTTTGCGGGCGGCGCGGAATACTTCAACTGCGACAAGCTGTTCGCCGCGGGCATCTGGCCCATCACCGTCGCCACCACGATCCTGAAACCCGGCGGCTACAACCGCCTGCATCAGATGGTCGAAAAGGTCGAGGCCATGCCGTACCGCGCGTTTGCGGGCAACGATCCCGCCGCGATCTCCGACCTTGCCGCCGCCGCGCTGCACGACTTCCACCACTTAAAGCCCATCAAGCCCCTGCCCTCCCGCAAGAGCAGCGAGCAGGTGCCCTGGCTCGACTGCTTCACCGCGCCCTGCAAGGGCGGCTGCCCCATCGAGCAGGATATCCCCGAATACCTCGAGCTGTGCCGCAAGGGCCTTTACGGCCCCGCGCTGAAGCTCATCACCGAGAAGAACGCGCTGCCGTTCATCACCGGCACCATCTGCGCGCACCGCTGCCAGGGCAAGTGCTCGCGCAACTTCTACGACGAGTCCGTCCACATCCGCGACACGAAGCTCCTTGCCGCTGAAAAGGGTTACGGTGCGCTCATGGCGTCCATCCGCCTGCCCGAGCAGGTCGAGGACAAGAAGGTCGCCATCGTCGGCGGCGGCCCGACCGGCATCGCCGCAGCCTACTTCCTCGGCCGCGAGGGCGTTCCCACCACGATCTTTGAGCGCGAGCGCAAGCTCGGCGGCGTGCCGCGCCACGTCATCCCCGCCTTCCGCATCAGCGACGAGGCCATCGACAAGGACATTGCGCTCATGGAACGCTACGGCGTCGAGGTCAGGCTCGGCAAGCCCGCTCCGTCCGTCGACGAGCTCAAGAAGATGGGCTACACCCATATTCTGATGGCCACCGGCGCATGGAAGGCCGGCAAGCTCGACATCGAGGGCAACGTGCAGGGCGTCATCGAGTGGATGAAGAAGATGAAAAAGCAGGTCAAGCCCATTCTTCACGGCAACATCGTCGTCGTCGGCGCGGGCAACACCGCCATGGACGCCGCGCGCGTCGCCAAGCGCATGGGCGCGCACGCGACCATCCTCTACCGCCGCACGAAGAAGTTCATGCCCGCCGACGAGCACGAGCTCCAGCTCGCCATCGAGGACGGCGTCGAGTTCGTCGAGCTTGCCGCGCCCGTCAGGCAGAGCCGCGGCCAGCTGCTGTGCGATAGGATGATCCTCGGCGAGCCGGACGAGACCGGCCGCCGCAGCCCCGTCAAGTCCGGCGAGCAGTTCACCATTCCCTGCGACATGGTCATCTCCGCCGTCGGCGAGCAGGTCGACGCCGAGCTCATGGCCGCCAACGGCATTGAGATGGGCCGCAAGGGCCCCGCGTTCGAGACGAACGTTCCCGGCGTGTACTGCGCGGGCGACGCGCACCGCGGCCCCGCCACCGTGGTCGAGGGCATCGCCGACGCCGCGCGCTTTGCCGAAGTGGTCGTCGGCCATCCGCACGTCTACGACATCCCCGCCGAGGCCGACGTGACCGAGTTTGACGCACAGGCCAAGAAGGGCGTGCTCGCCATGTCCTGCAAGTGCCATTGCGACGGCGAGCGCTGCCTGCAGTGCTCCACCGTATGCGAAAACTGCGTCGATTCCTGCCCGAACCGCGCGAACGTCGTCATCAAGATGGCCGACGGCTCGCACCAGATCGTCCACGTCGACAAGATGTGCAACGAGTGCGGCAACTGCACGCAGTTCTGCCCCTATGACAGCGAGCCCTGCCACGACAAGTTCACCCTCTTCCAGACCCGCGAGGACATGGACGAGAGCGAAAACGCAGGCGTGCTGTTCCTGGACGGCGACAAAATCCGTCTGCGTCTTGCCGATGTGAAGGAATACGATCTCGGCTCCTGCGACAACGATCTGCCCGTCGAACTCGAGGCGCTGATCCTTACCCTGCGCGACAAGTACAGCTACCTGTATCTGTAAGAAACCGCAAAAGGCGGGGAGCCGGTGCGATGCACCGACTCCCCGCTTCTCCAGACGGGAAAAAGGCTCCGCACCCAATGGGTGCGGAGCCTTTGCTCGCTTTTGTGCCTTGTCTTACTTCTCGATCAGGTTGAGCTGATAGAGGATCTTGGCGATCTGCGCGCGGGTCAGAGAGCTGTCGGGCGCAAAGGTGTTCTCGCTCATACCGTCGATGACCTTCGCGTCGACGAGCGCCATCACGTAACCGTCAGTGCAGTCGGTGAAGGGGCTCTCGGTCTTGGACTCTTCCAGCTTGTAGAGCTTGGCAGCGGTCTGGCAGAACGCGAGACGGGAGATGGCAGCCTTGCCGTCCGCATCCTCGGCGACGAGGCCCAGCTCAGCAGCCTTGGCCATGGTGTTCTTCAGCCAGTCGGCGCCGGTGGCGTCCTCAGCCTTCAGCTCGCCCTTGCTGACGAGCAGGAGCTTGAGCGCCGCGCCCCAGGTCAGGGTGTCGCTGGGAGCATAGGTGGTGGCGCTGGTGCCGGCGATGATGCCGTCATTGTAGAGGTCGATGACATACTTGCCGAACCAGGAGGAAGCCTTGACGTCGGCAAACGGATTCATGACGATGCGGCCCTGCGGGGCGGCGTACTTCTCGCCGATCACGCCCTTGAGCTCGGTAGTGACGTATTCCATCACGGCCTCATCCAGAGGAACGCCGGTGTCGAACTGCGCAGAAGCGGCCACGAAGGCATAATAGGTATCGCCGCCGGCAGCGCAGAAGTTGTTGGTGACGACAGCGTAAGTGTCCTCAGCCTTGAACTCCTTGCCGTTGATGCTGTTGATGCTCACGCGGTTGATGGTCTTGGGGCCGTAGTAGGTGGAAGCGGGATAGGTCTCAGCGTTGGCGTCATAGGCCGCGCCCGTGGAGAGCGTGAAGTTGATGCCGCTGACCTGCGGGAAGCCGCCGACGGGCAGGCTGTAGGTGGAAGCCTCGAGCGCCTCAAGCAGCTCGGCGCCGGTGACATAGACGACCGCGACCGTATTGCCGAACGGCAGAACGGTGTTGATGTCCTTCTTGGTGACGTCGCCGACCTTGATGGCCGCGCGGATGCCGCCGCCGTTGGTGATGGCGACAACATGATCCTCATCCACGGTCAGGCCGTCCTTGTTCTGCAGGACCTTCCAGACCATTGCGTCAGTGATGAGATCGCCATTGTTGGTCTCGCCGTCGCGGTTGCCGTTGGGAGCCTTCGCACCGTTGAGCTCGACCTCGCTCTTGGCGAAGACGGCGCCGTACTCGGCATTGACACGGTCAACGATGACCTTTGCGGCGGCAGCCACGGTCTCGTCCTTGGCGGTGTCTTCCTTGATCTCAAAGAGGGAGTTGCTCTCGATCTTCTTGGTGGCGTCGTCAATGACGATCACACCGATGTTGGCGAACGCGGTACCGGTGGACTGGATGGGCTCGCCGTTCTCGCCCTTGGTCATCACGGTATGGGAGTGCGCGTCGATGACAAAGTCGATGCCCTTGACGGCGGCATACAGATCGGTGGAGCGATAGGGCTCAGACTCGGCGTCAACGCCCAGATGGGAGATGCAGACAACGATATCGCTGTCCTTGAGCGCCTCGACCTGGTCGGCGGCCGCCTTGGTGAAGGCGTCCTTCGTCGCAAAGGTAAGGCCCTTGATGAGCGCGGGGTTGGTCTTGGTCTGGGTCTCGGGGGTCTCCATGCCGAAGAAGCCGATCTTCACGCCGGACTTGGTGGTATAGGTGTAGTTGGCGTCGAAGATGGGCGTGCCGTCAGCGTTGAAAACATCGGCGCAGAGGACCTTGAACTTGGCCTTGGACATATTGTCCTTGAGCTGGGCGTAGCCATAGTCGAACTCGTGGTTGCCGAGAGAGACGACATCATAGCCCGCAGCGTTCATCATCGTGACCGCGTCGGCGCCCTTGGTGGTGCTGACGTAGGTCGTGCCCTGGCTGTAGTCGCCGGCATCGACAAGGATGACCTCGGCGCCCTTGGCCTCGTAGTCGGCCTTGAGCTGTGCGATGTAGGCGTAACCCTCGATCGCGCCATGGACGTCGTTCGAGTGCAGGATGACGGTCTTGCCCGCCATCGTCGCGGTTTCGGCAGTCGTGGCCGCGGCCTCGCCCGCCGTTTCCTCCGTCGCAAAGCTGGTCACGGTCAGAGAAAGAGCCATGGCCAGTGCGAGCAGGACGGATAAGAACTTGCGCATAATGTTTTTCCTCCTCATTTTTTCATTCGGCTCCCTGCTCCGAACGCGGCCGGTACGCACCTGCGCTTCCATCTCTCAACCATAGTGCGCAGCAGACCTTGCCGGACAGAGTACACCAGAATGGATTATGAACTTATTGTATCGTGCGGCGTATTTTTTCTCAAGTCAGCATTTTTCTGAATTTTCCCTGCATTTCTTGTCGCTTTTGGACAATTTCCTTTTTTTGTCTCTGACGTATGGAATTTCCACGCAGAATATGATATGCTTGCTTTAATTTGGAACCATGTTTTTTCTGATAAGGAGTGATGGATATGAAAACGCTGCTCAGGGGCGGCTTTGTTGTCAGCGGACGCGGCCGCCGCCGCGCCGACGTGCTCATCGACGGGGAAAAGATCGCCGCGGTCGGCCACATCCCGCCGGAGCTTGCCGCGCAGAGCGAGATCGTCGACGTGACGGGCCGTCTGCTCTTCCCCGGCTTTATCGATGCGCACACGCACTTTGATCTCGACGTGTGCAACACCACGACCGCCGACGACTTTGAAAGCGGCAGCCGCAGCGCCATCCGCGGCGGCACGACGACGGTGATCGACTTCGCCTGCCCCAACAAGGGCGAGACGCTCGCCCACGGCCTTGCCCTCTGGCACGAAAAGGCCGACGGTAAATGCTATTGCGACTACGGCTTCCATATGACGATCGACGACTGGAACGCGGGCATCGAGTCCGAGCTGGACGATATGTTCGCCGCCGGCATCACGTCGTTCAAGATGTATCTCACCTATCCCGCCATGATGATCGGCGACGGCGCGGTCTACCGCGCGCTCAAGGCGCTGAAGGTCCGCGGCGGCATCGCGGGCGTGCACTGCGAAAACGCCGGTGTGATCGACGCGCGCATCGAGGAGCTGAAAGCGAGCGGGCTCGGCGCGGATGTGGCCTCGCACCCGATGGCGCGGCCCGACTATCTGGAGGCCGAGGCTGTCGGACGGCTGCTGCGCATCGCGCAGGCGGCGGACGCGCCCGTCATCATCGTGCACACGACGAACAAGTCCTCGCTCGACGAGATCACGGCGGCGCGCCGCCGCGGGCAGACCGTGTATGTCGAGACCTGCCCGCAGTATCTGGCGCTGGACGACAGCGTCTACTACGACCCCGACTATTCCGCCGCCGCGCGCTATGTCTGCGCGCCGCCCATCCGCACGAAGGAGGACAGCGAGGCACTGTGGAAGGCGCTGCGCCGCGGCGAGGTGCAGACCATTTCGACTGACCACTGCTCGTTCACGCTTGCGCAGAAGGACATGGGGCGCGACGATTTCACGAAGATCCCCGGCGGCCTGCCGGGCGTTGAGACGCGCGGCGAGGTCGTCTATACCATCGCCGAGCAGGAAAAGAAGCTCTCGCTTGCCGGTGTCTGCCGCGCGCTGAGCGAGAATCCCGCAAAGCTCTACGGTCTCTTCCCCCGCAAGGGCGTGATCGCCGCGGGCAGCGACGCCGACATTGTCGTTTACGATCCGGGCGCGAGCCGCGTGCTCCACGGCGCGGACATGCTCTCCAGGGCGGGCTACACGCCGTTTGAGGGCTTCCGCACGAGCGGCGGCGTCGATAAGGTCTATCTGCGCGGCGCGCTGCAGGTCGACGGCGGCGCGGTCGTAGGCGGAAAGCGCGGCGAGTATCTCGCGCGCAGCAAATACGCTCTGTGAGGTGCCGGAAATGGACGTAAGAGAGATCCTGTTCGCGCAGTTCCCCGCGTTCTTCCTGCTGAGCGTGCTGTTCCTCATCGCGCATCTGCGCGTGCGCAAGCGCAGCGCGGTCAAGTCCGTGCTGTGGGTGCTGCTGTTCGGCGCGGCGCTCGCAATGTCGATCCTGCTCTGCATCCTCGGCATTCAGGCAAAGTACTGGACGGTCAAAACGCTCTTTGAGCTGAAGTTCTGGAGCTGGCTCGGCGTTGCCATCGTGGCGCTCGTGCTCGTGCTGCGCCTTGCGTTCCGGCTGCAAAGCAGGCACGCAAAGCACATGGTCGAAAAGGAGCGCACAAAGGCGGAAAAGGAACGCGAGCAGGCCGTTGCGCAGGCGCGCGAGGAGGGCCGCGCCGAGGTGCTGGCCGAGCAGGCGCAGCAGTCAGAAGCTGCGCATATTGAGGAGCCGCCCGCGCCCGCCGCACCCGTTTCCGGTGCGCCGGAGCAGGACGGAACGGCGCTATGACGCAGCCGGAACGTTCGCGCGTCGACTATTTCGACACGCTGCGCGTGCTTGCGACGCTCGCGGTCATCGTGCTGCACCTTTCGGCGCAGCACTGGGCGGATATCGACGTTTCCTCGCGCGCGTGGTTTGCCTTCAACCTTTACGACAGCGCCGTGCGCTGGGCCGTGCCGGTGTTCGTGATGATCAGCGGCGCGCTGTTCCTCTCCGGCACGCAGCGCCTTTCCGGCATCCTCAAAAAGAACGTGCTGCGCCTTGTCACGGCGTTCCTTTTCTGGTCGGCGGCCTATGCGCTCTACGCGCACAGCGCCTATGATCTGACGTGGGAGGATACGTTCTTCCGCTTCCTCAAGGGTCACTATCATATGTGGTTCCTCTTTATGATCGTGGGGCTGTACCTGCTGATCCCGCTGCTGCGGCGCATCGCGGCGGACCGCGCGCTGATGGAATACTTCCTCACGCTCTCGCTGCTCTTTACGTTCCTGCTGCCGCAGATCGCATCGCTGCTCACGCTGACGGGTGGAAAGTTTTCCGCCGTGTTCTCCGCTGTGCTCGGCAAATTTTTCTTCTACTTCACGCTCGGCTTCACCGCGTATTTCATCGGCGGCTTCTATCTCAGCCGCGCGGAGCTGCCGCGGCGGGCGGAAACGGGGCTGATGCTGCTCGGCGTGCTGGGCTTTGCGCTCACGCTCGTTCTCTCCTGGCGCGCGAGCGTCATGGACGGCGCGGCGACGGAGCGGTTCTACGGCTACAATACCGTGGGCGTGCTGCTCACGAGCATCGCCGTCTTCCTCTTCGGCAGGCGGCACCTCGGCTTCCCGTCGCTCGGCGGGAAAGGCCGCGCGGCGATCCGCGCGCTCTCGCGCTGGAGCTTCGGCGCCTATCTTATCCACCCCATGGTGATCGAGACGCTGAATTTGCAGCTGGGGCTGAACACGCTCTCGTGCAACGCGTTCTTCTCCGTGCCGCTGCTGGCGCTGCTGGTGGGGACGCTTTCATTCCTGCTCTCGGCGCTGCTGCACCAGATCCCCGTGGTCAAAAAGTACATTGTATGACGTATGACAAAAGGCCCGCGAGCGGTATGCTCGCGGGCCTTTTTCGCTTTTTCGTTACGCCTCGGTCCTGATGCCGCGCTTGTCGAATTCCTCGACCAGCAGATCAAGGTCGTTCGGCAGGCTCATCGGCTCGCCGCAGAACCTGATGGCGTTGGCAACGTCCTTGAGGCCGTTGCCCGTCACGACGGAGACGACCGTGTCGTTCTCGCCAAGCACGCCCTGCTCGCAGAGCTTCCTGACCGCCGCCGTACCGGTGACGCCCGCCGGCTCGCCGAAGACGCCGCAGGTCATGCCCAGCAGCTTCTGCGCCGCCATGATCTCCTCATCCGTTACGTTCACGACGATGCCGTTCGACTCGCGGATCGCCATGAGCGCCTTGTCCGCGTTGCGCGGCACACCGACGGCGATAGAGTCGGCCAGCGTGTTCTCCTCCATCGGCTCCCAGGGCTTGTTCTCCGCGATGGCGCGGTTGATGGGGTGGCAACCCTCGGCCTGCGCGGAGATGAGACGCGGGAGCCTGTCGATAAAGCCGATGGCGTAGAGATCCTTGAGGCCCTTCCACACGCCCGCGATGGTGCAGCCGTCGCCGACGGAGATGGCCAGATAGTCCGGCATCTTCCAGTCGAGCTGCTCGGCGATCTCGAGCGAAACGGTCTTCTTGCCCTCGGAGAGATACGGGTTGATGGCCGCGTTGCGGTTATACCAGCCCCACTTGTCGATGGCCTTCTTGGAAAGCTCGAAGGTCTCTTCATAGTTGCCCTTGACGGAGATGACGTTCGCGCCGAAGGTCATCAGCTGCGCGACCTTGCCCTTGGGCGCGCGCTCGGGGACGAAAATAAAGGTCTTGAGCCCCGCGGCCGCGGCGTTGCCCGCAAGGGAGCTCGCCGCGTTGCCCGTGGACGAGCAGGCGATGATCTTTGCGCCCGCCTCGCCCGCCTTGGCGACCGCCATGGCGGAAGCGCGGTCTTTCAAGGACGCGGTCGGGTTCTGTCCGTCGTCCTTGACCCAGAGCTGCTTGAGGCCCAGCTGCTTTGCAAGGCGCGGCTCCTCATAGAGCGGGCTCCAGCCCACGCGCAGCGGCGTGTCGGGCGTCGTCTCCTCGACGGGCAGCAGCTCGCGGTAGCGCCACATCGTGTTCGGGCGGGACTTGAGCTTCTCTTTTGTAAGGTTCGCCTTGATGTAGTCGTAATCGTAGATGATATCGAGGATGCCGCCGCATTCGCAGT
The DNA here is from genome assembly GCA_934572465.1 of uncultured Oscillospiraceae bacterium. Taxonomy (GTDB): domain Bacteria; phylum Bacillota; class Clostridia; order Oscillospirales; family Oscillospiraceae; genus Hominicoprocola. The sequence continues at coordinate 42,302 of CAKTLG010000006.1, read as the reverse complement.
TCGTAAGGTTCGGCACGGCCTCGTATTCCTTCCCGCACTTGACGCAGCGGGCGCACTTGACGTTCTTGAGCATAGTGTTCTCCCTTCAGGAAATCGAAGGGCGGGCGCAGCGCCCGCCCTTCGGCATTTGTGAGTCGATATCTTAGAGCGCCTTGAGAAGACCGGTGGCCTCGTTGAACTCGTTGATGAGCTCGTCGAGCTCGCTCGCCTGCGCGTGGACGGCGTCCCACGTGCCCTTGGTGTCGTACCAGAGGGCGTTGAGGTCCTTGACGTCGCGCGCCTGCTGCTCGACCCAGGTGTAATACTTGAGGTTGTGGATGCGCTTGCGGTCGTTGTAGGTCAGCTCGAGCATATTGTCGGTCTTCAGGCCGAGCATATGCAGGTTGTGGTCGAGGCGGGCCTCGGCCTCGCTGTAAGCGCCGTGCATCTCGTTGAGCTCCTCGATGCGGCTGCCGTACATGACGGCGGAGTCGGTCAGAACGGTGCAGAGCACGTCGTCCTCGGTCAGCTCATAGTACTTGGCCATCTTGATGCAGCAGAGCACGTTGGCGATGCCGGAGATGCCGAGCCAGGTGAGCTTTTCGATGAGCTCGTCGGAGAGCTTGAGCTCTTCCTTGAGGTACTTCTGGCCGTCCTTGGTGTTGAACAGGCGCAGCAGACGCTGGGAGTCCTCATCGTCGATGGCGATGGCCATGTCGGTGTTCTTCACGTTGTGGATCCAGGGGATGTGCTTGTCGCCGATGCCCTCGATGCGGTGGCCGCCGAAGCCGTTATTGAGGATGGTGGGGCACTGCAGCGCTTCGCCGACGCCGAGCTTCAGGCCGGGATAGCGCTCCTTGAGAAGATCGCCAGCCGACATCGTGCCGGCGGAGCCGGAGGTGAAGCACGCGCCCGCAAGACGCTGGCCGGGCTTCTTCACGGCTTCAAAGAGGTCGGCGAGGGCATAGCCCGTGACATTGTAGTGCCACAGCGGGTTGCCCATCTCCTCAAACTGGTTGAAGATCATCATGCTGGGATCCTGCTTGAGCTCCCAGGTCTTATCGAAGATCTCCTTGACGTTGGACTCGCAGCCCGGGGTGGCGATGACCTGACCGGCGATCTTAGAGAGCCAGTCGAAGCGCTCCTTGCTCATCTCGGCGGGGAGAATGGCGACGGAGTCGACGGCGAGGAGCTTGGAGTTGAAGGCACCGCCGCGGCAGTAGTTGCCCGTGGAGGGCCACACGGCATGGTGATAGTCCGCGTCGAACTGGCCGGTGACGAGACGCGGGGCCAGGCAGCCAAAGGACGCGCCGACCTTGTGGCAGCCGGTGGGGAACCACTTGCCCGCCATGGCGAGGATACGGCACTTCACGCCGGAGAGCTCAGAGGGGATCTCGACGTAGTTGGGGACGGCCTGATAGAGACCGCCGGACTCCTTGGCCTCGTTCTTCCACGTGATGCGGAAAAGGTTGAGGGGGTTGACGTCCCAGAGGCCCACGGTCTTGAGCTTTTCCTGGATCTTCTCGGGGATGGTCTCAGGATGCTGCATCTGCGCGATGGTGGGGATGATGACGTTGTTTTCCTTGGCCTTCTGGATGTTGTGCTGCAGGCCGGTCTTGTTGATGGTCAGATCGATTTTGCCCATGGTTACTTCTCCTCCTGTTGTTTGTCGATATAAGAATATAATGTGTATTTGGATATCCCGAAGTATTTGGCGATCTTATCGCCGGATTTTGTGACGAGAAACGCCCCGTTCTGGCTGAGAAAGCCAATGGCGCGCATCTTGTCCTCCTTGTTCATCAGGGCGGCGGGCTTGCCCACCAGCGCGACGGACTGCGCGATCAGCTCATCGAGCAGGTCGTTGACGTTGACGATCCGCTCCGGCTCGCTCTGCGTGCGGTCCTGCGTGTCGGTCAGCTCGTGCAGCGCGCCCTCGATCATCAAAAGCGAGGAAATGTCGTAGTTGATGCCGAGGATGGCCGCGACCTTGCCGCTGCGCCCGCGGATGTACATGGTCGAGGACTTGAGGATCTTGCCGTCCGGCGTTTTCATCAGATAGCTCAGATGATCGTTCGGCTGCGCGTCGGCCTGACGCACCTGCTCCAGAACAACGTGCGACGCGCCGTCGCCCACCTTTCTGCCGGTAACGTGCCCGTTCTCGATGGCGACGATGGAGTGCTCCGGATGCTTGGCCCCGACATCGTGAACGACGACCTCGCAGCTGCTGCCAAAGGTCGCGGCAATGCCCTTTGCGACCTGCTCCAGCGCTTTCAGCATGGCAGTTTCTATAACCTATCTCCTCCTCTCCCCCTATATCTCTTGTTCATCATACCATAAATCAAAAAGAATGCAATCATTTTTTCAAAAAAATATTTAGCTTTTCAAATTTTTTGTTTGACTTCTACAGTTCTTATGATATGATAGGGACAGTGTAACAGATACTTCCTTTTATTTCGTTCAAAAAATACATTTATTACGGAGGTCAACCATGGATTTCGAAGCTATCAAAAAGGCTGCTGCCGCCTACGGCCCCGACATGACCCGCTTCCTGCGCGACATGATCGCCATCCCCAGCGAGAGCTGCGAGGAAAAGGGCGTTGTCATGCGCATCAAGGCGGAGCTTGAGAAGCTCGGCTACGATAAGGTCGAGATCGATCAGCTCGGCAACGTCATCGGCTGGATGGGCGAGGGCGACAAGATCATCGCCATCGACTCCCACATCGACACCGTCGGCATCGGCAACCGCGAGAACTGGACCAACGACCCCTACGAGGGCTACGAGGACGAGAAGGTCATCTACGGCCGCGGCGGCTCCGATCAGGAGGGCGGCATGGCCGCCGCCGCTTACGGCACGAAGATCATGAAGGATCTCGGCCTCATCCCCGAGGGCTACAAGATCATGGTCGTCGGCTCCGTGCAGGAGGAGGACTGCGACGGTATGTGCTGGCAGTCCATCGTCAACGAGTACTTCAACGGCCCCGAGGACGCGCGCAGCAAGATCGAGTTCGTCATCTCCACCGAGCCGACCGACGGCGGCATCTACCGCGGTCACCGCGGCCGCATGGAGATCCGCGTCGATATGCACGGCGTCTCCTGCCACGGCTCCGCCCCCGAGCGCGGCGACAACGCCATCCACAAGATGGCCGAGGTGCTGCTCAACGTGCGCGACCTGAACGAGAACGACGCGGGCGACGACAAGGAGATCAAGGGCCTTGTCAAGATGCTCGACCCGAAGTACAATCCCGAGCACTGGGAGGATGCCCGCTTCCTCGGCCGCGGCACCTGCACCACGAGCCAGATCTTCTACACCTCTCCCTCCCGCTGCGCCGTCGCCGACAGCTGCGCGATCTCCATCGACCGCCGCATGACCGCGGGCGAGACCTACCAGTCCTGCCTCAAGGAGATCGAGGATCTGCCCGCGTGCAAGAAGTACGCCAAGGACGTCAAGGTCAGCATGTATATGTATGACCGTCCGGCGTGGACCGGTCACGTCTACGAGACCGAGTGCTTCTTCCCCACCTGGATCAACAAGGAGTCCGCGCCCCACGTGCAGGCGCTCGTCGACGCGCATCACGCCCTCTGGGGCACCGAGCGCATCGGCGCCGACGAGAAGGCCATGTCCACCCGCGCCGGCCGTCCGCTGACCGATAAGTGGACCTTCTCCACCAACGGCGTTTCCATTCAGGGCCGCTACGGCATCCCCTGTGTCGGCTTCGGCCCGGGCGCCGAGTCTCAGGCCCACGCCCCCAACGAGATCACCTGGAAGCAGGATCTCGTCACCTGCGCGGCGCTGTACGCCGCCGTTCCCGGCCTCTACAAGCCCGAGAACAAGGACGGCTCCGCCACCTCCTTCCGTCAGGAACTGACCGGCAACGACATCAAGTAACTTACTTCAAAAACGCGCCCGCGCGTTTTGAGAAGGCTTTCAGCGCGCGGCGCAAATATTCAGAACGAATTTAACCATACTAAGAGATAAAGGAGAACATCCACCATGAGCAAGACTGTTGAACTGGCGCGTCATCTCGAGACCCTGCACATCAACAACATGTACAAGAACGATTTCTATTGGACCTGGGACAAGACCGACGAAGAGATCGACGCCGTTTTCACCGTGGCCGACGCCCTGCGCGACCTGCGCGAGCGCAACAAGAACACCAAGATCTTCAACTCGGGCCTCGGCATCTCCATCTTCCGCGACAACTCCACCCGCACCCGCTTCTCCTTCGCCTCCGCCTGCAACCTCCTCGGTCTTGAGGAGCAGGTGCTCGACGAAAAGGTGAGCCAGATCGCCCACGGCGAGACCGTGCGCGAGACCGCCAACATGGTCTCCTTCATGGCCGACGTCATCGGCATCCGCGACGATATGTTCATCGGCGAGGGCCACAAGTATCAGAAGACCTTCATCGACGCGCTCGAAGAGGGCTACCGCGACGGTATCCTCGAGCAGCGCCCGACGCTCGTCAACCTCCAGTGTGACGTCGACCATCCCACCCAGTGCATGGCCGATATGCTCCACATCATCCACTACTTCGGCGGCGTGGAGAACCTCAAGGGCAAGAAGGTCGCCATGACCTGGGCCTATTCCCCCAGCTACGGCAAGCCCCTGTCCGTTCCGCAGGGCGTCATCGGCCTGTTCACCCGCTTCGGCATGGACGTCACGCTCGCCCATCCCGAGGGCTATGAGGTCATGCCCGAGGTCGAGGAGATCGCCAAGAAGAACGCGGCGGCCACCGGCGGCAGCTTCAAGAAGTGCAACGACATGAAGGAAGCCTTCAAGGGCGCCGACATCGTGTATCCCAAGTCCTGGGCCCCGTTCAAGGCCATGGAGGAGCGCACGAAGCTCTATCAGAAGGGCGACAAGGCCGGCATCGACGCGCTGGAGAAGAAGCTCCTCGCCCAGAACGCCGAGCACAAGGACTGGGCCTGCACCGAAGAGATGATGAAGCTCACCAAGGACGGCAAGGCGCTCTACCTGCACTGCCTGCCCGCCGACATCACCGGCCTTTCCTGCCCCGAGGGCGAGGTCGACAACAGCGTGTTCGACCGCTATATCGTCCCCCTGTACAAGCAGGCCTCCTACAAGCCCTACATCATCGCCGCGATGATCTTCCTGGCCCAAGTCAAGGATCCCGTCCGCGCGCTGATGGAGATGGACAAGTCCGACGCCGAGCGCAAGATGTTCTAAGTCCACACCGTTCCCGACGCAATTACAAAAAAAGCGGCTCTGCCGCTTTTTTTGGCAATGAGAGAAATTCCAAACCATCATACAATTAAGGAGAGATCGTCATCATGAGCAAGAGAATCGTCATCGCCCTCGGCGGCAACGCGCTGGGCAACACCCCCTATGAGCAGCTCGCCCTCGTCACCGAGACCGCCAAGCCCATCGTCGACCTGATCGCGCAGGGCAACGAGGTCATCATCGCCCACGGCAACGGCCCGCAGGTCGGCATGATCAACCTCGGCATGGCCACCGCCGCCGAGGCCAAGGCCATCAAGTCCGACATGCCCTTCCCCGAGTGCGGCGCGATGAGCCAGGGCTATATCGGCTATCACCTGCAGAACGCCATCGGCAACGAGCTCGCCTCCCGCGGCATGAACAAGGACGTCGCCACCGTCGTGACGCAGGTGCTCGTCGACGAGGCCGACCCCGCTTTCCAGCATCCCACCAAGCCCGTCGGCGCGTTCTACGACAAGGAGACCGCCGAGCGAATCGCCGCCGAAAAGGGCTACACCATGGTCGAGGACGCCGGCCGCGGCTACCGTCAGGTCGTCCCCTCCCCCAAGCCGATCGACGTCATTGAGAAGAACACCGTCAAGGCGCTCGTTGACAACGGCACGGTCGTCATCACGGTCGGCGGCGGCGGCATCCCCGTCGTGCGCAAGGACGGCAAGCTCTACGGCACGCCCGCCGTCATCGACAAGGACTTCGCCTCCGCCAAGCTCGCGGAGCTCCTCGACGCCGATATGCTCGTCATCCTGACCGCCGTTGAGAAGGTCGCCATCAACTTCGGCAAGCCCGATCAGAAGGGTCTCGACACGCTGACCCCCGATGAGGCGCGCAAGTATATCGAAGAAAAGCAGTTCGCCCCCGGCTCCATGCTGCCGAAGGTTCAGGCTGCGATGTCCTTCGCCGAGAGCAAGAGCGGCCGCACCGCGCTCATCACGCTGCTTGAGAAGGCAGCCGAGGGCATCGAGGGCAAGACCGGCACCCGCGTCCAGATGTAAGGCCCCGGCGCCTGCAAAAGCGCCAAACGTTCCGTACAAGATAAACAAAAGGTTTGCCCCTGCGGGCAAACCTTTTGTTTGCTTTCCTGACGATTTTTTTGAATTTTCTCCCATCTGCTTAAAATTCCTGTAGAATTTTGGTAAATTTTTCGAACCATTTTTGTTTTTGCCCCGTTGCGTTTTGCCGGAAAATTCTGTATGATAGTAGCCAAAGGTATTGTCCCGTCAGGGCGTGCCAACTTTTAAGGAGGATTTACCACATGAAGAAGCTTCTTGCGATCCTGCTGTCTGTCATCATGGTCCTCTCCCTTGTTGCCTGCGGCGATAAGGCTCAGGACGAGACCCCCAACACCGACGACCAGCAGCAGACCACCGACGAGACCAAGACCGTCAAGGTCGGCCTCATCTGCATCGGTGACGAAAACGACCAGGGCTACACCTACAACTTTATCCGCGGCAAGGAAGCCGCCACCGACGAGCTTGCGGCCAAGGGCATCAATGTCGAGTGGGTCGTCAAGTACAACATCGGCGAGGATTCCACCTGCGAGGATGCGAACATCGAGCTGGCTGAAGAAGGCTGCGAGCTGATCTTCAACAACTCCTATGGCTTTGAGCCGTTCATGCTCAAGGTCGCGCCCGACTATCCCGAGATCCAGTTCGTCGGCTGCACCAACCAGGGCTCCTGGAACGATGGTCTTGACAACACCCACAACGCCTTCGCCAACATCTATGAAGGCCGTTACCTCGCCGGCGTCGCCGCCGGTATGAAGCTCCAGCAGCTCATCGACGACGGCACCATCAAGCCCGAAGAGGCCGTCATCGGCTACGTCGGCGCGTACTCCTTCGCCGAAGTTATCTCCGGCATGACCTCTTACTTCCTGGGCGCCCGCTCCGTCTGCCCGAGCGCGACCATGAAGGTCCAGTTCGTCGGCTCCTGGTCCGACGCCACTGAGGAGTCCAACGCCGCGTCCGCTCTGTGCGACCTCGGCTGCAAGATCATCTCCCAGCACTCCGATAACACCACCCCCGCCACCATGGCACAGTCCAAGGGCGCGTTCCACACCGGCTACAACAACGACATGACCGGCGTTGCTCCCGAGGCCTCCATCATCGGCTGCCGCATCGACTGGGCGCCGTACTTCGTCTATGCCATCGAGGCTGTTGCCAACGGCCAGGCCTTCGATCAGGACTTCTGCAAGGGCTATGCTGACGGCAGCGTCGTGCTGACCGATCTGAACGAAGCCATCGCCGCCCCCGGCACCGCTGAAAAGCTCGCCGAGGTCGAGGCCGGTCTCAAGGACGGCTCCATCAAGGTCTTCGACACCTCCACCTTCACCGTTGGCGGCGAGACCCTGACCTCCGCTTTCGCCCTCGATACCGACGGCGACTTCACCCCCGACTCCGAGGAGGCCGTGTTCGACGGCGCGTTCCACGAGTCCTACTTCCAGTCCGCTCCTTACTTTGCCATCCAGATCGACGGCATCGAGTGGCTGAACTCCGCGTTCTAAGTCAACGCTTTGTACATCCCATCGGAGAGCTGCCTGCGGGCAGCTCTCCTTTTTTGCGTCTTCCCCTGAAAAAAAGTAAGGTCATCAAACTTTTTGTTGATTTTCCCATTTTTTTGCACCCACTTTTGATGGATTCGCCGATAGCTTTTTCATTTACATCATGGCTCGATTATGTTAATATAGGTATTGAATAATCAGCATTTATCGGAGCTTCCCTCGTTCCCTCCGGTAAGGTGGCTGCAGCCTTAGACAGAAAGGATGACAGAACCTTGGACAACGCATGTGCAATCGAACTGAGACACATTACCAAGCGCTTTGGCAAGGTCGTTGCCAACGACAGCATCGACCTGACCATCAACCGCGGCGAGATCCTCTCCCTGCTGGGAGAAAACGGCAGCGGTAAGACCACGCTGATGAACATGCTCGCCGGCATTTACTTCCCCGATGAGGGCGAGATCTATGTCAACGGCGTGCTCACCTCCATCCGCTCCCCGAAGGACGCCTTCGACAACCACATCGGCATGATCCACCAGCACTACAAGCTCGTTGACGTGTTCACCGCGGCGGAGAACATTGTTCTCGGCCGCGACGAGTCGGGCAAGCTGGACATCAAGGCCGCCAACGCAAAGGTCAAGGAGATCTGCGACCGCTACGGCTTCGATATCGACCCCACGAAGAAGATCTACGACATGTCCGTCTCGCAGAAGCAGACGGTGGAGATCGTCAAGGTGCTCTACCGCGGCGCGGACATCCTGATCCTCGACGAGCCGACCGCCGTTCTGACCCCGCAGGAAACGGAAAAGCTCTTCAACGTGCTGCGCAACATGCGCGCCGACGGCAAGGCCATCGTCATCATCACCCACAAGCTGCACGAGGTCATGTCCCTTTCGGACAAGGTCGCGGTGCTGCGCAAGGGACAGTACATCGGCACCGTCAACACCGCCGAGACCAACCCTCAGGCGCTGACCGACATGATGGTCGGCCACGCGGTCACGCTGAACATCGACCGCCCGCGCTATGAAAACCCCGTCCCGCGCCTGACGCTCAAGGACGTCACGTGCTACGATGCCGAAGGCGTCGCCCGCCTCGACCACGTCTCGTTCACCGCCATGGGCGGCGAGATCCTCGGCGTCGCGGGCATCGCGGGCAGCGGCCAGCGCGAGCTGCTCGAATCCATCGCGGGCCTTTATCCCGTGGCCGAGGGCGGCAGCATCCGCTACACGCCCGAGGGCGCGCCCGAATCCGAGCTGGTCGGCAAAACGCCGATGCAGATCAAAAAATCCGGCGTCGCGCTCGCGTTCGTGCCGGAGGACCGCCTTGGCATGGGCCTTGTCGGCTCGATGGGCATGACGGGCAACATGATGCTCCGCTCGTGGAAAAAGGGCAAGGGTGTGTTCGTCAACCGCAAGGACCCCAACGAGCTGGCCATGAGCATCTGGAAGGAGCTCGAGGTCGTAACGCCCAGCACCGAGTTCCCCGTGCGCCGGATGTCCGGCGGCAACGTGCAGAAGGTGCTCGTCGGACGCGAGATCGCGTCCTCTCCGAACGTGCTGATGTCCGCCTACGCCGTGCGCGGCCTTGACATCAACACCTCTTACACCATCTACAACCTCATGACCGGGCAGAAGATGAAGGGCGTTGCCGTCATCTTCGTCGGCGAGGATCTGGACGTGCTGCTCGAGCTGTGCGACCGCATCCTCGTGCTCTGCGGCGGCAAGGTCAGCGGCATCGTCGATGCCCGCACCACCACCAAGGAGGAGATCGGCCTGATGATGACCCGCATCGGCGGCGGAAAGGAGGAGGCAGTCCATGCATAACGAGAACAAGGTACCCCTGATCCGTCTCGCCAAGCGCGACATGATGGAGCCGTGGAAGGTCTGGTGCATCCGCCTTGCCTCCATCCTCGTGGCGCTGATCCTCGGCGGTCTCGTCATGATGATCGCCCTGCCCGACGGCGCGTCCCCCATCACGGGCTACGCCACCATCATCACCGGCGCGCTCGGTAAAAAGACCGCCATCCGCCAGACCGTCAAGCTTGCCGTCCCGCTGCTGGGCTGCGCGCTGGCCATCGCCCCGTGCTTCAAGATGCGCTTCTGGAACATCGGCGCCGAGGGCCAGATCACCGCGGGCGCCATCGCCGCGAGCTACTTTGCGCTCTACTGGGTCGGCAAGGTCCCGTCGGCGCTGCTGCTCATCATCATGGGCCTGTCCGGCGCGGTCGCCGGCGGCATCTGGGCGCTGATCCCCGCGTTTTTCAAGGCCAGATGGAACACCAACGAGACGCTCTTTACCCTGATGATGAACTACATCATCATCGGCGTGGTGCGCTGGCTCCAGGGCGGCCCGTGGGAAGGCCGTCCCGGCTCGCAGATCATCCCGCAGTTCGACGCTGCCGCGACGCTCCCCAAGGTGCTTGGCGTCCATTGCGGCTGGATCATCGTGCTGATCCTCGTCGTGTTCATGCACGTTTACATGAACCACACCAAGCACGGCTATGAGATCGCCGTCATCGGCGACTCCATCAACACCGCGCGCTATGCGGGCATGAACGTCGGTCACGTGATGATGCGCACGATGTTCCTCTCCGGCGCGATCTCCGGTCTGGTCGGCTTCATCGTCGCCTCCGGCGCGAACACTACGCTCTATGACGGCGTGGCTGCGGGCGTGGGCTTCACGTCCATCACGGTCGCCTGGCTCAGCCAGCTCAACGCGTTTGCGATGATCGTCATCTCCATGATGCTCGCGGTCATCTCCAAGGGCGCCGAAACGCTCCAGACGCGCCTTGCCGTGCCGGCCTCCATCTCCGATATCATCACCGGCATCCTGCTGTTCTGCATGCTCGGCTGCGAATTCTTCATCAACTACCGGCTGATCTTCCGCTCGTCGAAAACTGAAAAGGAGGCGGCTAAGTAATGGCTAACTTTGCAACGCTTTTCATCACCCTCATCATCGCCGCCATCACCTACGGCACACCGCTGCTGTTCGGTACGCTCGGCGAGATCCTGACGGAGAAATCCGGCAACCTCAACCTCGGCGTTGAGGGTATCATGTTCATGGGCGGCGCGATGGGCCTCGGCGGCGTGTACTACTACGAGAAGTTCGCCTCCGCGCCCAACGGCTACCTTGCTATCCTCATCGGCATCCTCTGCGCGTTCCTTGCCGGCGCGCTCGCCTCGCTGATCTTCAGCTTCCTGACGATCTCGCTGCGCGCCAACCAGAACGTCACGGGCCTTGCGCTCTCGATCTTCGGCACCGGCGTCGGCCAGTTCATTGGCGAGTATATGCGTGTGAGCGAGAACGGCTACATCTCCGTGAGCAATATGCTCAAGGGCTACTTCCAGAACTCTCCGTTCCCCAAGGGGCTGCAGAACATTCCCTATATCGGCGGCATCCTCTTCGGCAACAGCTTTTTCTTCTATCTTTCGGTGCTCTGCGCCGTGGGCCTGTTCTATTACCTGAACAAGACCCGCAGCGGCCTGTATCTGCGCAGCGTGGGCGAAAGCCCCGCCACTGCCGACGCGGCCGGCATCAATGTTACGAAGTATAAGTACCTCGCCACCATCATCGGCGGCGGCGTGAGCGCCATCGGCGGCATGGTCTACATCATGACCATCGCGGGCGGCGTTTGGAACCACGAGGGTCTGTCCGGTGTAGGCTGGCTGGCCGTCGCGCTGGTCATCTTCTGCCTGTGGCGTCCGCTCAGCGCCATCTGGGGCAGCGTGCTCTTCGGCGCGCTGATGATCCTGTATCTGCGTCTGGTGGTCGCGTTCATCCCCACGCAGCTCTACAAGATCCTGCCCTATGTGGTCACGGTCATCGTGCTGATCATCTCCAGCACGCGCAACAACAAGGAGAAGCAGCCGCCCGCCTCGCTGGGCCTGAACTACTTCCGCGAAGAGCGCTAACGCTTTCAAAAACGGCAACCGAATTGGTTGCCGTTTTTGAGTAGGCTCACACTCCGCTCTGCGCACGCGCCACAGGCGCGCACGCTCGCTCCGCGCAAAGTGTTTTTTGCCACGCACGTGTCGCGGCAAAAAAACAATTGAAAGTAATTGCGCCGTGCGCGGCGCAATCGAAGCGCATGTCGTCCTTCGCGACGGATCTCAATTTATTTGCCGCCGTGCGCGGCGGCAAAGTCTGCGACGCTTTTTGCCACGCGCACGCCCCAGGGCGGTATCTCTTGCCGCTTTGCGGCAATTCACCTTCTGTCACGGCAAAAAACAATTGAAAATAATTGCGCCGTGCGCGGCGCAATCGGAGTGCGCGGCGGCAAAGTCTGCGACGCTTTTGCCACGCGCACGCCCCAGAGCGGCATCTCTTGCCGCTTTGCGGCAATTCACCTTCTGTCGCGGCAAAATCATTTGCACTGTGCGCGGCGCAAAATGACGCGCAAACGGCAGCGTGCCCTTTACCGGAAAGGAGACTATTATGTCCACTCTGCTCATCCAGAATATTCGGACGCTCGTCTCGTGCGACGAGAATGACACCGTGTACGAAAACGTCGACCTCTACGCCGAAGACGGCTTCATCCGCGCCATCGGCCCCACCCTGCCGTACACGGCAGACAGGACCATCGACGCGCGTCATATGCTCTGCTATCCGGGGCTTGTGAACACGCACCACCACCTCTACCAGATCTTCTCGCGCAATCTGCCGGAGGTGCAGAACATGGAGCTGTTTGACTGGCTCAAGACGCTCTATGAGATCTGGAAGAACCTCGATGAAGACGTCATCCGTCTCTCCACGCTCACGGGGCTTGGCGAGCTGATGAAGCACGGCTGCACGACCTGCTTCGACCATCACTATGTCTTCCCCGCAGGCGCAGGCGACCTGATCGGCGCGCAGTTCGCGGCCGCCGACGAAATCGGCGCGCGCATGTATGCCTCGCGCGGCAGCATGGATCTTTCCGTCAAGGACGGCGGGCTTCCGCCCGACAGCGTGGTACAGACGGTCGATGAGATCATGGCCGACTCCGCGCGCCTGATCGAAACGTACCACGACAGGTCGTTCGGTGCGATGCACCGCATTGCGCTCGCGCCCTGCTCGCCGTTTTCCGTGTCCGCGGAGCTTCTGCGCGAGAGTGCGGCGCTGGCGCGTCAGTACGGCGTGCGCCTGCACACGCACCTGTGCGAGACGAAGGATGAGGAAAACTTCATGCTCGCGCGCGAAGGCGTGCGTCCGCTCGAGTATATGGAGCGCCTTGGCTGGACGGGCAGCGACGTCTGGTTTGCCCACGGCATCCACTTCAACGACGAGGAGCTGCGCGTGCTCGCCAGAACCGGCACCGGCGTTGCCCACTGCCCGATCTCGAACATGAAGCTTTCCTCCGGCGTTGCACACATCCCCGAGATGCTCTCGCTCGGCGTGCCGGTGGGCCTTGCCGTCGATGGCTCCGCCTCGAACGACGGTTCGTCACTCATGGAGGAGCTGCGCGTCGCTTTTCTGCTGCATCGGCTCAGCGCCAGCAAGAAGGCTCCCAGCGGCTATGATGTGCTCAAAATGGCCACACGCGGCAGCGCGCAGCTCCTTGGCCGCAGCGAGGATATCGGCTCGCTCGCGCTCGGCAAGTGCTGCGACCTCTTTATGATCGACTCGCGCCGCCTCGAGCTGGTCGGCTCGTTCTTCGACCCCAAAAGCGTGCTCGGCACCGTCGGCGTGCGCGGCACAGTCGACTACACCATCGTCCACGGCCGCGTGACGGTCGAGCATGGCCGCCTTGTCACGGTCGACGAGGAAAAACTCGCGCGCGAGGCCGAGGCCAAGTGCCGCGCGTATCTTGGCCGCTGAGGCGCACTATGACCGTTGAAATTGTATGCGGCGGCACCGCCGCCCTCCCCCCTGCCGACCGCGCCGCGGCGCTGCTGCCGCTTACAGCGGGCGACACCCTTACGCTCGCCTGCACGAACGGCGATCTGAAGGCCGCCTATCGCGTGCTGCGCGCTGTTATGGACTACGGCTACGAGCACGAGCGGCCGTCCCGCGTGCGCCTTGTCTGCGCGGATGAGACGGCTTACAAAGCCTATACCTTCCAGTGGAATATGTGGTTTGCCGAGCGCAAGCCGGCGCATGAGGACTGAACGAAAAAGACGGCCGAAGAATATCTTCGGCCGTCCTTTTTTCTTATAAGTAGCGGTCCATTTTTTGCAGCAGCGTCCGGTAAAGCTCGGAAAACTCCTGCTTCGTGCCGCGCAGCAGCTCCTGCATCTCCGCACACGAGCGCGCAAACCCCTGCTCCGCCTCGCGGCGTTCGCGCTCCAGTCCCGCCGCGATCTCGTCCTGCAATTCTCCAACGCCCGCGAGCAGCTCCATCAGCTCTCCCTGCGTCTTAAAGAACCCGTCGCCGAAGCGCTCGTGACGGGGATATTTCCCGCTGCGATAGTTGTCGACGACGACCTCGTAGCGCGCCATCGCGCGCTCCACCGCCGTCTCCCACGAAACGTACAGCTCGCGCTGCGCGTTTTCGCCGACGATGCGCATCGTCTCCGGCGCGCGGCAGAGCTCTGCAAGCTTTGCCGCCATCGACGCGGCGTTCTCCTCGATGAAAAAGCCGTTGCGCCCATCGCTCACGCCCTCCGCGGCGCACGAGCCGCGGATCATCACCGTCGCCGTGCCGCTGGCCGCGGCCTCGCGCACGACAAGGCCATTCGTGTCAAAGGTCGAGGGGAAAAGGAAGAGGTCGGCGCGGCTATACCATGCGCGAATGACCTCGCGGTCAGCGATCGCGCCGGTGAAAAAGCAGCGGTCGGACAGCCGCAGCTCCTGCGCATAGGCGCGGATCGCCGCGCCGTCCGCGCCGTCGCCGACAAACACCATGCGGAAGTCAACGTTTTGCTCCCGCAGCGCGCCCAGCGCATCCAGAATGATGCGGATGCCCTTGTACCACATCAGCCGCCCGACGAACAGGAACACCGGCACGTCATGCGGCAGGTCGTACCCGCCCACCGCTGCGGCGACGGCCTCGTCGGACACCCGCCCGCGCGGCACATCCACGCCGTTTTCCATCACGATGTAGTCCCCCTCGTAGCCGAGCGAGCGCAGATCCTCTCCCGCGCCGCGGCTCACGACCCAGACCTCGTCGCAGCTCGAGACGTTTTGCACCAGCGCGCGGATGGCGCTCTCCTGCAAAAGCTTGCCGCGCACCGCTCTGGCGATGTCGATGTCGTACTTCGTGTGATAGGTCAGCACGAGCGGCGCATCCAGCTGCGCGCGCAGCGAGCGCGCCAGCAGGCACGAGGTGATCGGGCAGTGCGTGTGCAGCACGTCCGGCTTTTCCTCCGCCAGCACGCGCGCGACCTCGGGCGAGAAGGGGTAACCCGCTACATAGCCGACGAGCTTTCGCGTATCGATGCTCGGATAGCGCAGCACGGGGAAGGGATAGGCGCTGTCGTCCGCGCCCGGCATGGCCGGCGCTGCGACCACCGCGCGCGAGCCGTGCGCGGTGATATTTTTCGCGTAGTTCAAAACGGCGTTGGCCACGCCGTCGATCTCGGGCGGGAAAGAATCGTTCAAAAGGCAGATGGTCTTGCTGTCCATGGCGTTACCCTCCGGAAAAGCAGAGTTTTCTCCGGCGCGCAGCACCGGAATTTCGAGTTCAGTATATCATCTTCGGAAAAAAGATGGTATACTGTATGTGAATTTTACAGCCCGTTTATATTGCGGCGCGGAAAGGAGGCTCCATGCGCATACTGACCTACACCGTCCCCCCCGCGCTCGAGGGCCGCATGGTCAAGGGCATCCTGCGCGGCGAGCTGCACATCTCCTACACGCTGCTCAAGAGTCTCAAATGGCGCGAGAACGCGATCCTGCTCAACGGACGGAGCGTTCACGTCAACGCGTGCGTCCGCGCCGGGGACGTGGTCAGCGTCGCGCTCGATGAGCGCGCGCCGCGCCAGACGCTCAGCGTCATGGGCGCGAATGCGCCGGATATCGTCTATGAGGACGAGGACCTGCTGGTGCTCAACAAGCCTGCGGGCATCGCCATGCACCCGAAGGCGGACGGCACGGGCGCGCCGAGCCTTGCCGCGATGCTGACGGGCTATCTCGGCGAGGGCAGCGTGCCGCACTTTGTCAGCCGTCTCGACAAGGGCACGTCAGGGCTGCTCATCGCCGCGAAAAGCGGCTACGTCCACGACCGCCTTGCCCGTGCGCTGCATTCCGATGCGCTCAGGCGCGAATACCGCGGCATCGCCGTGGGACAGGTCGCGCCGCCATGCGGCGTGATCGACGCGCCCATCGGCCGCGCGGACGGCTCCATCATTCGCCGCTGCGTGCGCGCGGACGGCCTTCCGAGCGTCACGGAGTATGAGACGCTGCAAACGACCGAGCGCTTCACGCTCCTGCGTCTCCGCCCGCAGACGGGACGCACGCACCAGCTGCGCGTCCACATGGCGCACCTCGGCTATCCCCTTGCGGGCGACTGGCTCTACGGCACGGAGGACAAGGGTCTCATCGCCCGCCCCGCGCTGCACTCCTGCGAGCTTACGTTCACGCAGCCGGTCACAGGGCAGGAACTGCATTTTACCGCACCGCTGCCGGAGGACATGGCGCGCCTGCTGGAATGAAAAAAGCACCGCTTCTCGCGGTGCTTTTTCTCATTTTTCCTTGTAGTAGAGCCGGCAGTGGCAGTAACCCTCAAACTCGGGGTCCGCGATCTGTTCGCGGAACTCCCTGCACATGCAGACGTTGTCCTCCGTTTTCTGAAAGCGGCAGGGACATTGCAGCTCGCGCTTCAAAAGCGCCGCGCGCAGGCGGGCGACGACCTCGGCGTCCTCGTTGTATCGTATCTTCATGCCTTGCACTTCTCCAGCATCGCCTTGATGTCGGCCTTGTCATGCACGCCGACCATGCCGGTGAGCGTGTGGCGGTCCTGCACGACGGCGAGCGTCGGGATGGAATCGATGCCGAACATCGAGGCAAGATTCGGCTGCTCGTCAACGTTGACCTTGCAGAACTTGACCTTGTCCTCTTCCTCGTTGAGCGCGGCAAAGACGGGTGCCATCATTTTGCACGGCTGGCACCACTCGGCCCAGAAGTCAATGATGATAAGGCCCGGATCGTTCAGCACCTCGGCCTCGAAGTTCTCCTCCGTCAGCGTGACGATGTCGGTAAAGCTGCGCGTCTCGACATACGGCTCATGGAAGCCGCCGCCACAGCCGCCGCAGCCCGCGCCGCATGCACTGCATCCGCTGCCGCAGCCCGCGCCGCAGCCGCCCGCGCCCGCGGCGCTGTCGCCGGTCATCAGCTCGAGCCGGCCCTCAAGAAAGCTGTCGACCGCCTCGTCCGCCTCGCCGGATACGCCGGAGATGAGCAGCATGTGCGCGTTTTCCACGGCGCTGCGCGCGCCCGGGCCGATATCGCCGCAGATAATAAGGTCGACGCCGCGCGCCTTGAGCCCGCCCGCGACCTTCTCATGGTCGAGATCATCAAAGGTCACGCTGTCCTTTTCGATGGGCTTGATATCCTCGATGGTGTAGAGGTTAAAGGTCCGTGTATGGCCGAAGTGCTGCATCACCTGGCCGTTTTCACAGGGAATGGCAATTTTCATCGTGTTTTTCCTTTCTTCGGCAGCGCGGCGGGATGCCGCGCCCCGTGCTTTGTCCGTAGTGTACCACGCTTTTCCTCTCCGTACAACCGGAAATTTGTAAACAAACCGCGATCGTCCGCAGCGCCGCCTTGCTTTGACATTTATTCCCCACTATGCTATGATCGTTGCATCGCTGAGACTCTTTCGCCGCCAAGTCCAAACCTATAGAGGGGAGCGCAGCCATGCAGATCAGTCAGTTTTTTCTGAATGGAGACATGAAGGGCGCCATTGCATACATGCGCGAGCACGAGGAATTCAAGGACATTCTTCCCGCGTATGCCGCGATCTTTGAAAACTGCGAATACCGCACGTTTGAAATACCGGATATGCTCAACGACATCCTGCGGCTGTATCAGGTCTATTTCCGCGATGCCTTTTACTGCGGCTTGCCGGAGGCAGAGGCCGCGGGCAGGCTGCTGACAGGGCTGAGAGCGCTCCTGCATATGCCGGACGCGGATGAAGCGCTTCTGACCGAGCAGCTTCGATCGGTGTTTGAAGCGAACGGCTATCATGCGCTTTTCGGGAAGACACAGGGATATTACGGCCCTTATGTCTGGCGGGATACGGTGCCGACCGTCTACTCTGTCGAGCTGCCGGACGGAACGGCGGAATATACGGTCAATATTCTCAAGGGCTTCGTATTCCGAAGCTGGATGGATTATCTGACCTTCGGCCGGTACGGTACGGGCGGCTGGGCCTCGGCCGACGGCACGATCAACTGCGTTGAACAGGCGTATGACTTCGAGAGCGAGCGGTTTCTTGTTTCGCTTCTGAAGCACGAAGCGCAGCATACGATGGATATGAAACGGTTTCCGGGGATCGCCCCCGCGGAGCTGGAGTACCGGGCAAAACTGGTGGAGCTCCACTACTCCGGCGATTTGGGGCTGCTGCAGAAGTTCTTATCGGAAGCGGATGAAAGCAGGACAGGCGACAGTCATGCGGCAGCAGCCGCGCGGATCAAGCGCGAGTTTGCAGGCACGGATCAAAGGTCGCTGCCCTGTATCCGGACGCAGGCGCTGAAGCTGCTTCATGCACACACGAAAGAAATGGAAGAAAAATACGGGCGGCCGAAGTCAGTGTCCAACGGTTGACCGCAGCGGTCTTCTTTCTCTATGACGCAGCCCAAAAAGCCGCCGCAGCAGAAATCCTGCTGCGGCGGCCTTTTGCTTTATGGAATTCAAGGCGCTCAGTCGTCCTTCTCCTCGTCGTCCTCCAGGTCGGCGGGATCAAACTCGAGAGTCGCGCCGCAGTTGGGGCAGATCACCTTGCCGTCTTCCAGAACGGAATCGTCGAAGAAGATCTCCTCCTCACACTCGGGGCAGGTCGTGGCGTAGCACTCCTCCTCGTCATCCTCGTCTTCTTCCTCGTCGTAGTCGTCCTCGTCCTCATCATAGACAAGATCCTCCACGTCGCTGAGATCGTCGCTGACGACATCGAGCCCGTCGCCAAGCTCCATGACCTCGTCGGTCAGATCCTCGACCTCGAGCGCGACCTCGTCGAGCACGTCCACGATCGCGCGGAACAGCTTGCCCTCGTTGGACTCGGCGTCGAGCTTCAGGCCTTCCATCAGGCCCTTGAGATATGCGATCTTTTCAGAAATACCCATCGTAAAACTCCTTTCCTTGAGCGGAACTACAATCCTCCTGTGGCTGCTATCGTATGCGGGCCGTATGCCTTACTTGGCGCGGCTGAGATACTCGCCCGTGCGGGTGTCGATCGTGATCTTGTCGCCGATGTTGACGAACAGGGGCACCTTGATCTGCGCGCCGGTCTCGAGCGTGGCGGGCTTGAGGGTGTTGGTGGCGGTGTTGCCGGCCAGGCCCGGCTCGGTATCGGTGACCTCAAGGTCGACGAAGTTCGGCGCTTCCACGCCGAAGACATTGCCCTTGATGGACAGGATCATGCACATGGTATTCTCCTTGACGAAGCGGAACGCGTCGCCGAGCATATCGCGGTTCAGCGGGACCATGTCGTAGGTCTCCTGATCCATGAAGTAGTACAGATCGCCGTCGTTGTAGCTGTACTCCATGTTCTTGCGCTCGATGGCCACCTCGTCGAACTTCGCGGTGGGGTTGAAAGAGGTCTCGGTCACGCCGCCGGTGACGACGTTCTTCATCTTGGTGCGCACAAAGGCCGCGCCCTTGCCAGGCTTGACATGCTGGAACTCGACGACCTGATAATACTTGCCGTCCATCTCGAAGACCTTACCGTTTCTGAAATCACCAGCCGTAATCGTTGCCATTGCTTTTTCCTCCTGTATTCCCGAGGATATCCGTTGCTATCCTCAAATTCAAAAAAGTATCGGTTGATAACCTTAGGTATTTTACCGCATACAGCGCGCCTTTGCAAGTGGTTTTCTTGATATTGCGGTAGATTTTCACAAATTTTTCGATCCTGCACGTTCGTCGTGGGCGCTGGCGGCCTTGAACGGCTGCTGCATCGCGTGCAGCGCGCGGTTCCATGCGCCGCGCGGCCCGCCCTTCGGCTCGACCATCAGCGCCAGCACGCCGCTGCGCCGCGCGCCGAGCACGTCGGTCAGCAGCTTGTCGCCAAGCATCGCCGTCTCGTCCGCGCGCACACCATAGCGCGCCATCGCCTCGCGGAAGCCGCGCACCGCGGGCTTGCCCGCGTGCCCCACATAGCCGATGCCGAGCGGCTTGCAGAAGCGCTCCACACGCGCGGGACTTCGGTTGTTGGAGAGGATGGCGACCGTGATCCCCGCGCCGCGCAGCGCGCCGATCCATTGCCTGAGCGCCTCGTCCGGCTCGCGCTGGCTTTTGGGCGCGAGCGTATAGTCAAGGTCGCACAGCAGCAGCCGCACGCCGTGCTCCCTCAGAAACGCCGGCGTGACGGCGGTATGATCGTCAAACACCCATTGCGGGCAAAGCAGGCTGAGCATATCGAACTCCCGTGTTGCATAAGGTATCGCAGGACGCAGCGCGCCCGCCTGTTTATTATACGCATTTGTCCCGCGCTGCACAAGGGGGGATTTTTTCTGGCCGTACATCTTGCCATCACGCCCGCCGCGCTCGCGCGGCTCGACCGGCCGCCGGAGCTTCCGCTCGTCCACGTCGCCTATGCCGTCGATGAGAGCGGCTGCCTTGCGCGCACGCGCGCGCCGGAGGCGCCGCACGGCGGATTGATGGGACTCATCGACCGCTGCGCGCTCACGCTGCCGCGTGCGGACGCCCTGTGCCGCGCCATTGTGAACGAGTGCCGCGCGCACGGGCACCGCGGCGTGCTGGCGGACTTTGACGCGGCGTGTCCCGCTGACCGGCTGCCCTTTCTCACGCGCCTTGCCCGCGCGCTCAGCGCGCGGGGCCTGCCGCTCTATTGTCCGCTCGCCCTTCCCGCCGAGGGCGCGGTGCTGCTCGTCGGCACTGCCGTTTCCGGCGGCTCGCTGCGCGCGCTGCTGGAAAGCGCGGTGAGCCGTTACGGTGCAAACCGCCTTGCGCTCGATCTGGAGCGCGTGCAGATGGACTTTCCCCTTCCCTGTCCCACGGGCTGCGGCACGCCGCTGACGCGCAGCGAGCTGCTCGCGCTGCGCCGTCAGCATCCCAGCTCCGTCTACTACGCCCGCGAGCTGATGGCGAACTACTTTACCTACACCGACGGGGAGTCGGGGCACTTCGTTCTCTTTGATGACGCCGGCACGCTGCGCCAGAAACGCCGCCTCGCGCAAAGCCTTGGGATACAGGAGGCGTTCCTCATGTATCCAGAGGTGGCGGATATCCTTCCGGAGCTGGCGCAGCTCTGAGCCGCGCGGCATCCTGCCCATATCCCGCAGAGGGCATGACGCAAAAAAAGACCCGCCGCATATGCGGCGGGTCTTTTTTCAAATCGCTTAGTAGTAGCGCTTGTTGCGGTTCTTGCGGGCGGCTTCGCTCTTCTTGCGGCGCTTGACACTGGGGCTTTCATAGCACTCTCTCTTGCGAACCTCCGCCACGATACCAGCCTTAGCGCAGCTTCTCTTGAAGCGCTTGAGCGCGCTGTCGAGAGATTCGCCCTCCTTGACATGGATCTCGGACATTTATATTTTCCCTCCCTCCGATGCACCCGGCTTGATCCTGAGTGCTCTTTAAGAGTCATTCACATGACTAACGGGGGTATTATATGAGAAAAATCACAGCTTGTCAATAATATTTTTCTCACATTTTCAAAAAATCCACAGCTTATGCTCAGCAGGGCTTCACGATCAGGTTCACGAGCTTGTTTTTCACGTGGATGACCTTGACGATCTGCATACCGGCAAGCGCCTTGGCGACCTTCTCGTTCGCCTGCGCGGCCGCGACGACGGCATCCTGCTCGCTGTCCACGGGAACGGTGATCGTACCCTTGAGCTTGCCGCCCACCTGCACCGCCATTTCGACGGAGGAAGCGACCGTCTTGCTCTCGTCGTATTCGGGCCATGCGCACTGCATCGCCATCCTGCCTTCATGCGCGGCGGCAAAGCCCTTCTGCTCCCAGAGCTCCTCGACCATATGGGGGGCGAAGGGAGAGAGCATGAGCAGCAGCGCCTCAAGATCGCCATGGCTCAGGCCGTTCGCGTAAAACTCGTTGACCATGGCCATGAGCGCGGCGATGGCGGTATTCATCTTGAGCGTGTCGATATCGTCCGTAACCTTCTTGATGGTCTTGTGGACGACGGGCGCGTTCTTTTCCGAAATGCCCTTCTCCTCCGTCGCCTGATCGGCGAGGTTCCACACGCGGTCGAGGAAGCGCTTGCAGCCCTTGACGGCGTCGTCGGACCATGTGGCGACCTTTTCAAAGTCGCCGATGAACATGATATAAAGGCGCATCGTATCCGCGCCGTAGGCCTTGACCACATCATCGGGGTTGACGACGTTGCCGAGGGACTTACTCATCTTGACCGCCGGGCGCAGCGCCTGATTGCCGTACTTGGCGATGAGCGCGTCCTTCTCCTCCTGCGTGGAGACGTTGCCGACGTAGTGCGGGTTCTGGCCGAGGATCATGCCGTGGCTCGTGCGCTTGGCGTAGGGCTCCTTCGTGTGAACAACGCCGATGTCGTAGAGGAACTTGTGCCAGAAGCGGGAGTAGAGCAGGTGGAGCGTGGTGTGCTCCATGCCGCCGTTGTACCAGTCCACAGGGCCCCAATACTGCTCGGCCTCGTGAGAGACGAGCTCGTGATCGTTGTGCGGGTCCATATAGCGCAGGAAGTACCACGAAGAGCCGGCCCACTGGGGCATGGTGTCGGTCTCGCGCTTGGCGTCGCCTCCGCACTTGGGGCACTTGGTGTTGACCCAATCGGTCATCTTGGAGATGGGGCTCTCGCCGTCGTCGGTCGGCTCATAGCTCTCAACCTGCGGCAGAACGAGCGGCAGCTCCTCCTCGGGAACGGGCACCCAGCCGCACTTCGGGCAGTTGATAAGGGGGATCGGGTCGCCCCAGTAGCGCTGGCGGGAGAAGACCCAGTCGCGCAGCTTGTAGTTGACCTTTTCATGACCCCAGCCCTGCTCGACGGCATACTGCTTCATCGCGGGGATGGCTTCCTTGACAGTCATGCCGTTCAAGAAGCCGGAGTTGACCATAATGCCGGTGTCGTCCTTGAGCGTGAAGGCCTCCTTCGTGATGTCGCCGCCCTCGACGACCTCCACGATGGGAAGGCCAAAGGCCGTGGCGAAGTCCCAGTCGCGCTGGTCGTGGCCGGGAACGCCCATGACGATGCCCGTGCCGTAGCCCATGAGGACATAGTCGGAGACGAACATCGGCACGGCCTTGCCGGTCGCGGGGTTGATGACCTCAATGCCCTCAAGGCGCACGCCGGTCTTTTCCTTGTTGAGCTCGCCGCGCTCGAAATCGCTCTTGCGCGCGGCGGCCTCCTGATAGGCGGCGACGGCGTCCCAGTTCCTGATGATGGGCTGCCACTTTTTGAGCAGCGGGTGCTCGGGAGAGATGACGGTATACGTCACGCCGAAAAGCGTGTCGACGCGGGTGGTGTAAACGGTGATATCGTCCGGCGTGTTGGTCTTGAACGTGACCTCAGTGCCGGTGGAGCGGCCGATCCAGTTGCGCTGCTGGGTCTTCACGCGCTCGATATAGTCCACGCCGTCGAGATCGTCGATCAAACGGTCGGCATACTTCGTGATGCGCAGCATCCACTGGGATTTCTCCTTGCGGATGACGGGCGCGCCGCAGCGCTCGCACACGCCCTCGACGACCTCTTCATTGGCAAGCACGCATTTGCAGCTCGTGCACCAGTTGACGGGCATCGTGGTCTTATAGGCAAGGTCGTGCTTGAACAGCTGGAGGAAGATCCACTGCGTCCACTTGTAGTACTGAGGGTCGGTCGTGTCGATCACGCGGTCCCAGTCGAAGCCGTAGCCGAGCATCTTGAGCTGGCGGGTAAAGTTTCTGATGTTCTGCTGGGTGACGATGGCGGGATGGATGTGGTTCTTGATGGCAAAGTTCTCCGTCGGCAGGCCGAAGGCGTCAAAGCCGATGGGGTTGAGGACATTATAGCCCTGCATACGCTTCTTGCGGCAGATGATGTCCATCGCCGTGAACGGGCGCGGGTGGCCGACGTGCAGGCCCGCGGCGGAGGGGTACGGGAACTCGATGAGGCCGTAAAACTTGGGGCGGGGGTCGCCTGTGATCGCGGCGTAGGGCTTTTCCTGCTCCCACCTGTCCTGCCATCTCTTCTCAATGGCTGCAAAATCGTACTTCATGGATCTTCTCCTTTTCTCCTTTATGTGAAAAAATACTTCTGACGCTGAAAAAGCCCCTGACCGTTATAAAACGGTCAGGGGCGCAAAAACTTACGCGATACCACCCTGATTCGGCGCGCGGTCGCCCGCGTGCCCTCGGCAGCTTCGATAGCTTCGCCCGTAACGGGGGCGGGCCGTCCCGTCCTTTCAGGCGGACTGCTCCGGAGTGAGTCATTCACGCGCGCTTCCCCGCCGGCTTGCACCGACCGCCGGCTCTCTTGGGGCGGAAATCGCACGTCTTTATGCTCCATCTTCGCGTTTATGCCATATTCACAGCGTTTCTATTGTAGGCGGTCTTCCCCGCCTTGTCAAGCGTTAATTTCGCTCACTCGCGCGTGAGCACGCCGCTGAGGTCAACCTCCTCGCCGTCGGCCCAAAGGTGCTCGAGGGAATAGAACTTGCGCGCCTCGTCATTGAACACGTGAACGACGACGCAGCCGTAGTCGAGCAGCACCCACGTGCCGCCGCGATAACCCTCGCGGTGCAACGGCTCCTCGCCATTCTCCGTCAGCCGCTTTTCCACCTCGTCGCACAGCGCGTTGATCTGCGTGTTGGACGAGCCGGTGCAGATGACGAAGTATTCCGCAAGCGTCGTGATCTTGTCGATGCGGATGAGCCTGATCTCCTTGCCCTTCTTATCGTCGAGCGCGCGGACGGCGATCTCAGCCAATTCTTTTGCAGGAATCATGTAGGATCTCCTTTCCTTTTCCGATATAATTGGTTTTTCTATCCTTCTCTTATCGCTGCCGTTTCATCCTACGGCCGCAGCCATTCCGGCATTTCATCCACGACGCTGCCCGCGCCGGCATCGCCGGTACCGCTGCCGTCCGTGCCGCCGGAGGCGTCCGGCGTCGTGATCGGCGCATCAGGACTGTCCGGCGTCGCCGTATCGGTGTCGCCGCCGTCCGGCACTGTGACCGGCGCATCGGGGCTTTCGGGCGTCGTCGTACCGGTATCGCCGGTGCCGCCGGCGGGATCGGTCGTCTCCGTACCGTCGCCGGTGTCTGTTTCGCCGGTATCGGTTTCGCTGCCCGGCCACGCCGTGATCGCTCCAGTGTAGCGGTCCACATGGACCGGCGGGCGCGCCGCGGCCTTGCTGTCCTCCACATGGCCGGTAGAGGAGGCGAGCGAACCGTCCTCGTTCACGGACATGATATCCAGATCGCTCATTGAGAACCTTTCGACAAAGGGGCTCAATCCATCGTTCACCAGATCGAGCAGCTTCGTCGCGTTCGGCGCTACATAGTCAAGCTTCATGGGCCTGCCATACGCCGAGCTGATCGAGCGGCTGTAAACATACACGCCGTACCACGGCATGGTGGTAAAGGTCACATCGTCCACCGAAAGGCCGCCGAAAACCGCCTGCTTGCCGAACCAGAGGATGTTCTCAAACGAAAGATCCGTTTCCACATTCTCCTGAAACACCTTGGCGATCTTGCCGATGTTTGTCACGTTCTTCAGCTGCAGCAGCTGCTTGAGGACCGCCTTGAGAAAGTCCTGCTGGATCTGCATCCGCCCGCTGTCTCCGATCTCCGGATTGCCGTAGGGACTGTTTTTGTCGTTTTTGCGCCAGCGGATGACCTGCATGGCGTCATCGCCATCGAGCAGGCGATAGCCCTTTTCCTGCTCGATCACAAGGTCCTGATACGGATCATGGTAGTCCATGGTATAAGGCACATCAAAATATACGCCGCCGATCGCTTCCACGATCTTTCCGACGGCCTCCCATTCCACGACCACCTGATAATCCGGCTCAAAGCCGATGAGCTGGGAAATTTCCTTGTAGAGCGCCTTGATGCCCTTGTCTCCGCCGCCGTAATAATTGTAGACGGAGTTGATCTTCTTGACATCCCATGGGACGTTGACCATCGTGTCGCGCGGGATGGACATGACCGTCGCCTTCTGGTTTGTCACATCATAGCTCGCCAGCAGCATCGTGTCGGTGTTGCCGCCGCCGCCCGTATCGCGGCCAAGGACGAGCACGGTGTAGAAATCCTTGCTCTTGCGCTCGCCGTCCACGCGCGGGCGCACACCGTCGCCGTAGTCGATCTCATCGACCTGCGGCTGGTTGGGATCGCTCTGCGCGTCGTCTCCCTTATTCGGCAGCTCCGGCGCGCGGATCTTCAGAAGATAGCTCCCGCCCGCGACGAGGCCGACGGCCAGCAGCACCAGCAGCACGCGCCCGATCAATCTGCCCGGATGGGAAAACGTCTCGCAGATCTGCGCCCACGCCTCGTCGCAGTTGCGCGCAAAAAAGCCGTCGTCGCGCGGCGCGTCGTATCCGCCGTCTCTTTCATAGGTATCCTTGTAGTCACTCATGGGTATGTCCTCTCAGATAGTCCAGTGCTTCCAGTGTGTTGCGGTGAACGGGATTGCCCATCTCCGTCATCTCCTCCACCGTCATGGCGAGGCCCATCTCAAGTCCGCGGTCCAGATCCTCCCACACGACCTTCCGCAGCGCGTCAACGCCGTCAAAGTCACGGCTCGGCTCGATAAAATCGGCAAGGTAGATGACCTTTTCCAAAAGCGTCATATCGGGCTTTCCGGTCGTGTGCCAGAGGATGGCGTTGTAAATGTCGTCGTCCGCGCCGTACACGTCGCGCGCAAGCGCCGCGCCGGTCTTCGCGTGCAGCAGCTTGAGCGTCTTCTGCTCCAGCTCGTCGAGCGCGATGTGGTAATGCGCGCACATCGTAAGCTGCTCTTCCATCGAAAGGCGCTTGGTCGCGTCGTGCAGCAGCGCCGCCGCGCGCGCCTTGTGAACGTCCGCGCCGTACTTTTCCGCAAGCGCCACGGCCGTCTTCTCCGTACCGAGGACGTGCGGGATGCGCTTGGGCTTGAGGTAGGAGAGCGCGATGGGTCTCAGCTCCTCTATTGTTAGACGCTTCAGATCGAGATTTGTTCCATATAAATGTCTGCGCAGGATGTAGCCGAGCACGGCGGGGGCAAGATACCCCTCCGTCTCCATGCGCGGGATGCGCGCGCGCAGCGCCGTGGAGGAAATATCCACAAGATCCGGCAGCGTCATCGTCACAATGCGGCTGTGCGGAAATCTCGCGCTGAGAAGCGCGCGCTGCGGGGCAAACAGCTCCTCGCCGTCCGTCTCCGCGCGGCCAAAGGCGCAGATGCCCGCATGGCGCACGATCTCCTCGGGCCGGCACCAGCTCTGGAACGTGAGGAACATGTCGGTGCCCATCAGCAGCCACAGCTCATCGTCCGGATACTGCGCGCGCAGGAGGCGCACGGTGTCAGCAGTGTAGCTCTTGCCCTCGCGCGTCAGCTCCATGTCGGAGACCTCAACGGAGATGCCCGTGTCGAACGCCGCCTGCTCGCCCATCATGCGCGTCATCGCAAAGCGGTGCGCGCCTGAGGGCGCGTCCGATGAAAGCGCCTTGTGCGGCGGGTCGCCTGCGGGGATCAGCACGAGCTTGTCGAGCTTCAGATACCGCGCGGCGCCCTCAGCCGCGGCCAGATGCCCCAGATGCGGCGGGTTGAAGCTGCCGCCGTAAATTCCGATCTTCAAAATACTTCGACCTCTTCTTCTGTCAAACGGTCTTCTTCGCCGCTTTCGGCAGCACGATCTTGTCTTTCTTGTCCTTTTTGTGCGAGGGGCGGTAGAGCACGAACTTCGTGCCGATGACCTGCACCTGCTCGCTGCGCGTCAGCGCGCTCAGCTCGTCGCAGGCCTCGCGCGCGGTGAGCATGCTGTTTTCAAGCACGCGGCACTTGATGAGCTCGCGCGCCTCCAGCGCGTCGTTCGCCTGCTTGACAAGGTTCTCGCCGATGCCGTCCTTGCCGATGTGGACGATCACGTCGAGGTTATTTGAAAGGCTGCGCAGATACGCGCGCTGCTTGCTGTTGAGTTCCATATCCTTATTCCTTTTCTTCCTGTTTTGCGCCCGCGAGATAGTCCGCGAGCTTTTCCTTAAACGCCCGCAGCGCGTTGCCGCGGTGTGAGATCTCCGCCTTTTCCTCCGCCGTCAGCTGGGCGAAGGTCTTGCGCTTGTCCGGCACGAAGAACACCGGATCATAGCCGAAGCCGCCCTCGCCCATAGGGGCAAAGGCGATGGTGCCCTGCACCTCGCCGTCCGCGCGCAGCACGTCCCCATTCGGGAACGCGCAGGTGATGGTCGTGTGGAAGTGCGCGCGGCGGTCGCTCTGCCCGCGCAGCAGCTCCAGCAGCAGCCGGTAGCGCCCCGCGTCGTCCAGCCCCTCACCGCCAAAGCGCGCGCTGTATACGCCCGGGCCGCCGTTCAGCGCATCAACGCAAAGGCCGGAATCGTCTGCAATGGCGGGCAGCTTCGTCGCCTCCATCACAGCCTTTGCCTTCAAAAGCGAATTCTCGGCGAACGTTTCGCCGGTCTCCTCGACCTCGATCTTCACGCCGAGCTCCGCCTCGGACACGATCTCCACGCCGAGGTCTTCCAGAATGGCGCGCATCTCCTTGAGCTTCTTAGGGTTCTGCGTTGCCAGAACAAATTTCATCGTCAAACCTCCCACGGGTCCTTTTCCCGTCTCGTTTTGCTTCTTTCTTCGCGCTTTTTTTCCTCGCGCTGTGCCTGACGCACCTGCTGCCGTGCACTGCGCTTCTCGCGCCATTCATCCAGCTTTCTGTCGAGCTTGTCAAGCGTAGATTCGATCTCCGGCACGGGCACGATGACCACCTTGCAGCTCTCACAGTAACGGGCGGGCGTGTAATAATCTCCTAACAGCCCCTCTCTGCCAAGACAGACCTGTTCCTTCTCGTCGCCAAATCCGTCTTTGAGCATGCCGTCCTCACCTCTTGGACGCCAGTAAATATCACGCAAGACAGGGATGGCTCCATCTCGCATTTCTTTTCCGCAATAGGGGCAAACAGAAGTGATTTCCATATTCGTCTCCTTTTTGTCGCGCAGGGTCCTGTTTTTCCTGTTTTAGATCAGCGCCTTGACGTATTCCTCCGCGTCGAACGGCTGGAGATCGTCGATGCCCTCGCCAAGACCGACGAACTTCACCGGCACGCCCAGCTCCTGCGCGATAGCGACGCAGATGCCGCCCTTGGCCGTGCCGTCGAGCTTCGTTAAGATGATACCCGTCAGCCCCGCCGTCTCGCGGAAGACCTTGGCCTGCTGCAAGCCGTTCTGCCCCGTCGTCGCGTCGAGCACCAGAAGCGTCTCCTTCGCGGCGTCCGGCGTCTCGCGGTCGATGATCTTGCGGAGCTTTGAAAGCTCGTTCATCAGGTTCACCTTGTTGTGGAGCCTGCCCGCCGTATCGCAGAGGACAACGTCGACGTTCCTCGCCTTCGCCGCCGCGAGCGAATCGAACAGCACCGCGCCGGGGTCGGCGCCCTCGACCGAGCGGACGATCTCGCACTCGGCGCGGTTCGCCCAGATCTCGAGCTGGTCGGCCGCCGCCGCGCGGAACGTGTCCGCCGCGCACAGCAGCACGCGTTTGCCCTCGCCCTTCAGGCGGTGCGCCAGCTTGCCGATGGACGTGGTCTTGCCCACGCCGTTCACGCCGATGACCAGCACGACCGAGGGCTTCGTCGACAGGTCGAGCGCCGTATCGCCGACGTTCAGCTTTTCGATGAGGATCTCGCGCAGCGCCTGCTTCACGCCCTCGCCGCTCTGGATGCTCTTCTGATATACCACATCGCGCAGCTTTTTCACCGCGTCGTGCGCAACGGACGCGCCGAGGTCTGCCAGGATCAGGCTCTCCTCCAGCTCGTCATAAAACTCCTCGTCGATGGTCTCCCACACGATGGTGTCGTACCACGCCTTCTTGATCTTGGAAAAAATTCCCATAGTCTCTCCTCGTTCTTATTCCTTGATGCCCAGCTCTCTGGTCATGTCGTTCATATTGATCGTGAGGATGCGGCTCACGCCGCGCTCCTGCATCGTCACGCCGTAGAGCACGTCGGCGGCCTCCATCGTGCCGCGGCGGTGTGTGATGACGATGAACTGCGTCTTCTGCGTGATGCGGCGCATATAGTTCGCCACGCGCACCACGTTCGGCTCGTCAAGCGCTGCCTCGATCTCGTCCATCACGCAGAACGGCGTCGGATGGACTTTCAGGATGGCGAAATACAGCGCGATGGCGACGAAGGCCTTCTCGCCGCCGGAGAGCAGCGTGATGGTCTTGAGCGCCTTGCCCGGCGGCTGGACCTTGATCTCGATGCCGCAGGAGAGCACGTCGTTCTCGTCCTCAAGCTCGAGCGTGGCCTTGCCGCCGCCGAAAAGCTCCAGAAACGTCTCCTGAAAGCTCTCGCGGATGAGCGCAAACTGCTCTTTGAAAATGACGGTCATCTCACCTGTGATGCTCTCGATGACGCCCAGCAGCTCCTCCTTGGCCTTTTCCACGTCGTCGCGCTGGGTGGTCAGATAGGTGTAGCGCGTGTTCACGCGCTCGAATTCGTCGATCGCGCCGACGTTCACCGTGCCGAGACCGCTGATGGCGCGCTTGAGCTCGCCGATGCGGCGGCTCGCCTTGGGAACGCTCTCCAGCTCGATGCGCTGCGCCTGCGCGGCGGAATGCGACAGCTCGTAGTTTTCCCACAGCCTGTCGAGGATCTGCTGCTCCTCCATCGCGCTCGTCGCGCGCTTCTGCTCGAGTCTGCCGACGCTGCGCTCCACGTTGAGCACCGTCTCGTTCAGCTCGCGGCCGCGGCGGTCGCTCTGTCCGCGCTCGGCCTCGAGCGCAAGCTTGGCCTTCGAGAGCTCCTCGAGCGCGGCGCGCTTTTCCGCGCTCTTTTCGCGCAGCGCGGCGATCTCGGTCTCGTGCGCGGCGATCTCGCGCCGCGCCTGCTCGCTTGCCGCCTGATACTGTCCGATAAGCGCGCGGCGGCTCTGCTCGTCGCCCTGCAGCTGCGCGCGCAGCGCCTCAAGATTTTCAAGCGACCGTTCCGTCGTCTCGCGCTCGGCGGCAAAGCCTGCGAGCGCGCTCTTGCGCGCGGCGATCTCGTCGCCAAGGCGGGAGCCTGAGCGCAGCAGCTCCGTCTGCCCGCTCAGGCTCTTTTCCGCCTGTGCGCGCAGTGCGCCCGCTTCCTTCTCCTGAGAAAGCGCGAGCGCTTCCTTTTCCTCCGCCGCGCGCTTCATTTCGCCGCGGCGGCGCGCGATGGTCTCGCGCTCGGTATCCAGGCTCTCCAGCCGCTCGCACAGCGACGAGAGCAATAAGTCATAGTGATTCTTGTCGCCCTGCAGCTTGAGCACGGCGTCCTCCGCCGCGCGCTGCTGGCTCTGCGCGACCTCCAGCTCGTAACGCGCCTTGGCAAGCTCCCGCTTGGCCTCGCCCGCGTCCTTTGCGGCAAGCTCCAGCTTTTCGGCAAGGCCCGCGCGGCGGGCGTTCAGCTCGCGCAGCTCGCCGGCGCGGCTCAGGATGCCCGCGCTGCGGGAGATCGATCCACCCGTCATCGAGCCGCCGCGGTTCAGGACCTGACCATCGAGCGTGACGATGCGGAAGGCATTGGAAAACTTTCTGGAAATGCTGATGCCGCAGTCAAGATCCTCGACCACGACCGTGCGGCCAAGCAGATTGCGGAAAATATCGTCGTAGGCCGCATCGTGCTCCACCAGCTCGCTGGCGAGCGCGATGTAGCCGTATTCACCCTTCACGCGCATCTCGCGCAGCGCCTCGCCGCGGATGGCGGACATCGGCAGGAACGTCGCGCGGCCGCCGTCGCGCTGTTTCAAAAAGCCGATGGCGCTCTTGGCGTCCTCCTCGCGCTCGACAACGATGTTCTGCAGCCCCGCGCCCAGCGCGATCTCGATGGCGACGGCGTACTTCTTGTCGACCTTCATCAGATTGGCGACCGGCCCGCGCACGCCGCGCAGCGTCTTCTTCTCCGCCGCCTGCATGATAAGGCGCACGGCCTTGTTGAAGCCCTCGTACTCCTTTTCCATCTCGCTCAAAAGCCGGATGCGGGAATCGAGGTTGTTCATCTCCATCGTGAGGGAGACCTGCTTTTCGCCTGTCTCCTGCTCGCGCGCGACCCTGCCCTGCATCTTCATCGTGTGGCCGGCGATGATATTGCGGATGGCGTCAGCCTCCTCCTGCGCGGCGTCCAGCGCGCGGCGGTTCTCCGCGGCGCTCTTGCGCGTATCGGCAAGCTGCGTCTCACCGCTCTCCTGCTCGCCCGTGATGGCGGCCTCGCGCTCGTCCATCTCGGAAAGCGCCGAGCGCAGCGCGGCAAGATCGGCACGGCTGTCGGCGGCGGCGGAGAGCGCCAGCGCCTCGCGGCCGCGCAGGCTTTCCGCCTCGCTCGCCGCCTCTCCCGCGCTTTTGGAAAGCTCCTCCGCCTGCGCAAGCAATCCGGCAAGCTCCGTTTCCACCTCGCCGCGGCGCTGCTCCAGCTCCCCGATGCGCGCGCGCTGCTGCGCGAGCTGCGCGTCCATGGAGCCCACGCGGTCAGACTGGCTGCGAAGCTCCTCCTCCACGCGGGCAATGTTTTCTTCATTGTGCGCGATGCCGGTCTTCAGCACGGCGATCTGCGACTCCTGCTCGCTGATCTGGCCGTCCAGCTCCGCACTCTCCGCGCGCAGGCCCTCCTGCGCGATGTCGTTTTCGTGGATGCGCGTGGAAAACTGCTCGGAGGACGCATAGAGCGCCTCGAGGTCGGCATTCGCCTTTTTCAGTTCCTCCTGCGCGATGGCAAGGTCGGTATCGAGCTTGATGGCGTTCGTCTTGAGCGCCTCCAGATTCTCAAGCCACACGGAGATCTCCAGCACGCGCAGCTCGTCGCGGTAGACGAGATACTGCTTCGCCGTCTCCGCCTGCGCGCGCAAAGGCTCGACCTGCAGCTCAAGCTCGGATATCTTGTCGTTGATGCGCACGAGATTTTCCTCCGTGCGCTCAAGCTTGCGCTCCGTCTCCTCCTTGCGGTAGCGGAAGCGCGAAATGCCCGCCGCCTCTTCAAAAATTTCGCGGCGGTCGGCGCTCTTCTGCGACAAGATCTCGTCGATGCGGCCCTGACCGATGATGGAATAGCCCTCGCGCCCCATGCCGGTATCCATGAACAGCTCGTTCACGTCGCGCAGGCGCACGGACTGCTTGTTGATGTAGTATTCCGATTCGCCGCTGCGGTAGTAGCGGCGGGTGACGGCGACCTCGGCTTCCTCCATGCTGGGGAAAATATGCTCGGTGTTGTCGAGCACGAGCGTCACCTGCGCAAAGCCCATCTGGCTGCGCTTCTCCGTGCCGCCGAAGATGACGTCCTCCATCTTCGCACCGCGCAGCGACTTGCTCGACTGCTCGCCCATGACCCAGCGGATGGCGTCGGAAATATTCGATTTTCCGCTCCCGTTGGGCCCGACGATGGCGGTGATATCCTCGCCGAAGTTGAGCACCGTTTTATCCGGAAAGCTCTTGAAGCCCTGGATCTCCAATGCCTTTAAGTACACGAACTGCTTCCTCCTCGTAAAAAGGGGTACAATGGACACATTTTAACTTATACTATATATCATTTTTCCGCCCGCTTTTCAAGGGCATTTGATGAACAAAGCGTAAAAAAGACGCCCGCAGGCGTCTTTTTCACTTCACAAAAGCGGCGTGCCGCTTTTGTGAGAAAGCTTCGCTGCGCTTCGTGCCTTGCCGCCCAAAGGGCGTCTGCGACATTGCACCGTCGCGGCATTACGATTCCCGCGCCCCTTCAGGCGCGCCAATCGTGCCGCTTCCTCGAAAACGGCTCGCTGTTTCCGCCGCAGGCGGCGCTTCACCGTTTTCCGCTCCGCGTGAAGTGGTTTCTGCCGCGCACATGTCGCGGCAGAAAACGGATTTAAATCGATTTCGTGCCGTGCGCGGCACGAAACTCTGCGAGGCTTTTTACTTTTTCTTTTCGTCAATGAGCCGATACAGCGCGTCGAGCGCGTCGGAAAGGCTGCCGAGCCGGTCGATCAGGCCGTGCGCCACCGCCTCCTCGCCGTAGAGCACGCTGCCGACGTCGGAGGCCAAGTCCTGCGTGTCCATCATCAGCTTCAGGAACTCCTCACGCCCGATATGGGAATTTCTTGTCACAAAGCGCACGATGCGCTCCTGCAGCCGCTCGAAGTACTGATACGTCTGCGGGGCGGCGATGATGGTGCCGCTCGTGCGCACGGGATGAATGGTCATCGACGCCGACGGCGCGATCATCGTCACCATCGGCGCGACGGCCAGCGGCACGCCGATGGAGTGCCCCCCGCCGAGCACGAGCGAGACCGTCGGCTTTTTCATCCCCGAGATCAGCTCCGCGATGGCGAGCCCCGCCTCCACGTCGCCGCCGACGGTGTTGAGCAGAAACAAAACGCCGTCGATCTCCTCGCTCTCCTCAAGATACGCCAAAAGCGGCATCACGTGCTCATACTTCGTCGCCTTCTGCGTGTTCGGCAGCACCATATGCCCCTCGATCTGGCCGGAGATCGTCAGGCAGTGGATGGCGGCACGGTTATTTTTGATGACGACCGAGCCGAAGTCGATGACCGGCTGGATGGGCGGCAGCAGCGGCTCCTGCCCGTTCTTCTCTTCGTCCCGCGGCGGTTTCGTTTCGCTTCTCATGGCAAGTCCTCCCGATGTATTTTTCGATAGGATTTGCAGAAAGCGCACAAAGCATACGCCGCGCGGCGCGCTCAGTTCTGCATCCGGATCCGCTCGCCCTCTGCCAGCGCATAGGCGATCAGCTCATCGCCGTCCAGCGTTTCCCTGTGCATATCCACGGCGCTGATCTGGCGGTTGCCGTAGGTCGTATAATAGTAGATCCCCCTGTCCGCGTTGCAGCAGGAGGTATACAGCGTGATCTCGTACCTGCCGTCCTCCAGCCTGCAGCAGCCCCGCTGCTGGTCCACGCTGCCGAGGATGTGAAAAAACTGGCCCACGCTCTCCTCCTCCGAATCGCCGGAAAGGGAGTTCAGCTTCACAAAGGCCGCACGGACGAACCTCGACTGGGAGGACAGGTCGCCCGGAAGCCCCATCGCCCCCATCCCGCGGCTGTACGCTTTCAGCGCAAGCCCCCTTGCAAACGTGCTCTCACCGTTCTCCGCGGCAAGGCGGCGGTAATTGTTCAGGTTGAACAGCTGGCAGGGAAACGGCGGCTCGTTGGTCAGCACGCCCACCGGATTTTCGTAGACCATCAGCCCCTCCTTTACCGACTCCACTGTAACGCACTCGTTTCTGTCCGCAACGAGCCAGTGGAGCCGCGCGGCCGGCAATCCCTCCATAAACGGGGTGTCGACCAGCGCCATGCGCTCCAGGAGCCGCCGCGCCTCCCGCACCGTGGCGCACTTGCCGAGCAGCCACGGGATCAGCTCAAACTGCGCGATGGCGTCCTTTCCCTCCGCACTTCCGCCATACTGCGCGCTTTCCACAAAATTGAGCCCTGCGATGCAAAGCCCCCTCTCGTTGACCGCATCGTAATAAAGCGGATAGTCCCGCAGGATGCACGCCATGCCGATCATGGCGTAATGGTTCTCGATCCGGCTGCCGTTGCGCAGCGCGAAGGCGCGGTTCCTCGGCGTGATCACGATCTTCTCACCGTAGGAGGTATCGTGATCCAGAGTTCTTCCAAAATAGAAATCCTTTGTTTGGTAGGTCGCGGCTGTACACATGATCTGTCCTCCGTTTCGCTCGATGATGCTATAGTATGCCACATCTGAGCAAAAAGAAAAAGCAGGAGAAAGCGCAATGCTTTCCCCCCGCTTCTCGGGTCGGTCGTTCTCTATTCGGACAGTCTTTCCCAGCCGCTTCTTCACAAAAAGCGCGGACAGCCGGCGGTACCCATCCCAATGATCCGCAGCCGGCCCGCCACAAAGCATTTTTACAGCTGGGAAACGGCATCGCATTCATACTCGTGCCGAACAAGCGACAGGAACTCTGCCTGCTGCGGATCATTGACCGCCGCCGTGGAGCGGACGGCGGTAAGATACATCTGCAGATTGGGAAGGATCCGGCAGATGAGCCCATTCTGTGCAAGCTCCTCCGCGCGCAGCGGCATCCCGAGGAAAAAGCCGATGCCCGCCGCGGCGAGCCGGATGCGCATGGCGCGCGACTGGATCTGGATAGACGGCGCGCTTTGCAGCTGAAGACGGATGCTCTCGGAATAGATGGCGCTGTTCGGCTGCGGATGGGGAGACTCGAGCCGCGTGAACTGCGCGGCCCGCTCCAGCGTCAGCTCTCCCTGACGCAGCGGGTGCGACTGCGCCATGGTAACGGCGACAGGCATCCGCCCGATGGGCTCGTATGTCAGCTGCCGCGAGGAGAGAAGCTGGCGCTGCGCGGGTGAGAGATCGCTCATGGCGGCGATGATGACAAGGTCGCTTTTGCCGTCATAGATGAGAGAGGCCGCCCGCTCGAGCGGGCAGGACATGATCTCATAGGAGATGTCCAGGCGCCGCAGATATTGGTAATTGAGGCAAAACTGCGTGAACGCGCGCTCCACGCGCGTGCTGCTGAACGATGTCAAATGCAGGCGGCACACCTCGCCCTGACGGTTCAGCTGCGCGATGCCGTCCAGCTCCTGCGCGATGCGCCGCGCCGCGCGCAGGAACTCGGCTCCCTCCGCCGTCGGCGCCGCGCCGTGGCTGGAGCGCTTGAAAAGCGTACAGCCGACCTCACGCTCCAGCGCCGCGAGCGTGCCGCTCACGGTGGGCTGCGTCAGATACAGCCGCTTCGCCGCGCCCGAGATGGAGCCTGCCTCCGCGATGGTGAGCGCAAGGCGTATCTGTTCGGATGTCATGCTCTCTCCCCTCCTCTTTTCCATAGGCTTTTTCCTATAGGGATAATGAAAATTTCAGTTATGCATCGGGGCCGCTTTCTGCTTATAATACGAAACATTCCGTCGAAAAGGGAAGCATCTTTTCCCATGCTGCGGAATGGATCAACTAATAGGAGGGACCCTATGGATACGCAAAACCGGCAAGTGGATACCATCCCCCAGTTCAAAGAGCAGAAGCCGATCACCCGCGGCGAGATCACGGCCTACGGTGTGGGCGGCATGGGTGCAAACATCCTCACAATGCTCATCAACACCTACGCGCTGTACTTCATGACCGATGTTGCGGGCCTTTCCGTGTCGGTGGCGGGCCTGATCGTCAGCCTGTCCATCATTTTCGACGCGGTGACCGACCCGCTCGTCGCGTTTCTCGAGGACAAGACCAGCGGGCGCTTCGGCCGTTACCGCCCGTACCTCATCATCGGCTCGCCCATTTCGGCGGTCGCCACAGTGATGCTCTTTTTCAAGATCCCCGCCGAGGGCAACGCCGCCGCAGTCTATTACCTTTGCGTCTACTGCCTCTATAAGCTCGGCTACACGATGACAAGCATGGCGCGCCACGGCCTGACGGCAACGCTCAGCTCGGATCGCGCGACGCGCAACACCATCGTCACGGTCGGCAAGCTCTTCGCAACGCCTGTGGGCCTGCTCCTTTCGTTTGCGCATCAGATCGTCAAGCAGGCGGGCGAAGGCAACGAGGCGCAGGGCTGGTTGGTTCATGATGACCGCTCTGTGCGGCGTTATCATGGTGGCGACGATGTGGATCTCGTCTCATGCCGCGCGGCGCTTTGATAACGCCGAGATATCCGCGACTACGTCCAGAAACGAAAAGGGCGAAAAGCTGCGCGTATCCGATATCCTGCGCGCCGTGAAGGGCAACAAGGCGCTCTTCTGCCTGATGCTCGCCTATTCGACCAACGCGTTTGCGGACAAGTTCGTCTCCTCCAACCAGCAGTATTACGCAAAATACTATCT
The DNA here is from genome assembly GCA_934572465.1 of uncultured Oscillospiraceae bacterium. Taxonomy (GTDB): domain Bacteria; phylum Bacillota; class Clostridia; order Oscillospirales; family Oscillospiraceae; genus Hominicoprocola. Next base: position 4,595 of record CAKTLG010000006.1, on the reverse strand, counting down.
GGAAAACATGAAGTTCATCTCCCTGACCGGCACCATCTCCACGATCCTGACGGTACCGATGTTCCTGCTGGTGCTCTGGCTCTCGCGCCGCATCCCCAAGTGCAAGATCTTCCTCTATGCGACCATCCTGCATCTCGTCTTTCCGGTGCTGCTGCTCTGCGGCTTCTCGCACAACTTCTACGTTATGGTCATCAGCATGGCGCTTTCAAAAATCACGGCGCTCACCTGCACGATGTGTATGCAGATCATGATGCCCGACTGCGTGGACTACGGCTATCAGATATCGGGCGTCGTCGCGGCCGGTGCGGTCGCCTCGGTGCTGACCTTTACGGACAAGCTCGTGCAGGCGCTCGGTTCCACGGTCTCGACCGCCGTGCTCGATGCGGCGGGCTATGTTCCGAACGTCGCCCAGCCGGCCGAAGTCCTGACGGCGATCATCCTGCTGCTCGCCATACCGACGATCTTCTCCGACGTCTGCTCGATCATCGGTATGCGCCTGTACCCGATCAAGTCTGTGGATAAAAAGAAAAAGAACTGAACGTAAATGGAGAATACCATGAAAAAGGAAGCTATCATTCATTCCATCGACCGGCGCGGCGAATGGCTGTCCGGCCTGTCCGACGCGATCTGGGACCATCCCGAGCTTGCGTTCCACGAGACGTTCGCGGCAGATCTATTGTGCGACGCGCTGCGTCAGGAGGGCTTTGCCGTTGAAGAAGGCATTGCCGGTATCCCGACGGCCTTTCTCGGCCGCTTCGGCGAGGGAAAGCCGGTCATCGGCATTCTCGGCGAGTATGACGCGCTCGCCGGCATGAGCCAGCAGGCGGATGTCACGCACCCCGAGCCCATCGTCCCCGGCGGGAACGGCCACGGCTGCGGGCACAACCTGCTCGGCGTCGGCTCTCTCGCCGCCGCCATCGCTGTAAAGGATTACCTGAAGGAAAACAGGCTCTCCGGCACCGTCGTCTACTATGGCTGCCCCGCGGAGGAGGGCGGCAGCGGCAAGGCCTTCATGGTCCGCGCCGGTGTTTTCAAGGGGGTGGACTGCGCGCTGACATGGCACCCCGGCTACCTCAATGCCGCGCCCGCGCATTCCTCGCTCGCCAACCAGCAGATGCTCTATGAATTCACGGGCGTCAGCTCCCATGCGGCGGCAAGCCCCGAACGCGGCCGCAGCGCGCTCGACGCGCTCACGCTGATGAACACCGGCGTGCAGTTCCTGCGCGAGCACGTTCCCACCAGCACGCGCATCCATTACGCCGTGCTCGACACAGGCGGCATCTCGCCAAATGTGGTGCAGTCCACGGCATCAGCGATGTATCTTATCCGCACGCCGTCGGCCGAGGGCCTTGCGCCCATCGTTGAGCGCGTGAACAAGGTCGCGCGCGGCGCGGCCATGATGACCGAGACCGAGGTGAAGATCACCTTCAACAAAAGCTGCGCCAACATTATTCCGAACAAGGTGCTCTCCCACGCGCTGAGCCAGAACCTCGCAGAGATGCCCCTGCCGGATTTTACGGAGGAGGACATCGCCTATGCCCAGCGCATGAGAGATACCATCCCCGCAAGCAAGGATCTGCTCGTCAAGCACGCGGAAAAGCTTGGCGGCAAGCTCGCGGCCTTTGCCGCGCAGCACGCGGACGAACCCATCCACAACATGGTCATCCCTGAGCTGCCCGTGACCATTACGCCGTCCTCCTCGACGGACGTGGGCGATGTGAGCTGGGTGTGCCCGACCTCGCAGGCGCAGATCTGCACGATGTGCGCCAACACCGGCAGCCACACCTGGCAGCGCACCGCGCAGGGCAAGAGCGCACTCGCGCACAAAGGAATGCTGTACGCGGGCCGCGTGCTGGCCGGCACGGCCATCGACCTTTTGACGCAGCCCGAGCTCGTCGCCGCCGCCCGTGATGAATGGGAGAAGCATCTGCATGGCCGCGTCTATCAGCCCATGCCCGACGAGGTCGTTCCCACCGGACTTGAGGCCGTTGTGATCGAATAAGCTCATTCTGATACATGGACTGCCGCTCGATAGACATGTGTTCGTAAAACAGGTTCAGACCGGAATTACGAAATGCGCATCTGTCAGGCGGGATCAGCAGCGAAATAACGGGTATCCGGCGAAAACCGGATACCCGTTATTTTTTCCGTCACGAAAAGCAGTAGGTTTATTTTCAGCTTTCCGGTATAATTGCCTTAAATCGATCCAAACCATTCCGAGATTTTTTCTAAAAATCTCGGAATGGTTTTCTGCAAATATTTCAAGAAAATCGCTGCAAGTATGTAGCCCATTTTGTAGCCCACAGAGCAAAATTAACCAAGCCAAAGCCCGCCAAAAGTTGCAAAAGCGTTTTTCGTCAAAAGCAAGAAAAAACCTTGGAACCGTTGAGATTCCAAGGTTTTTTCGATCTGTCAGGCGGCTTCAATTCGGATATTTTGCTTCATCCGTTTCAGCCATCAATCGGTCGAAGTCACTCTGATAATTTTTGTCCTGAATGACGCGATACTTTTCAAATTCGCTTTCCGCAAACGCCTTGGCTATGGCTGCTGTGACCTTTCCCTTGTCCTGCAAAATCTCAGCATCGTTGAATTGCAGAAATGCGTCCAGCTTAGATGCCCAGTCTTCCATCGTCATTGGAATATGACGTCTGGCTTGTCTGGTCGCATAGTCGAGATACATCGTGACGATCTCGTTGAGCTCTTGCAATTCGTCCTGAAGCAGATAGTTCTTTGCGACGGATACATCTGCTTTCACGATTTTTCCGTTCGGAGCGTTTTTCCATGATGTTAGTCCCATGTGCTCTTTGGTGTGATCTGCTCTGGACATGATAACTTCTGCCGCAGTGCTGCCATGCACCGCATAATGCATCTTATTCTGGACAGTTGCGAAGAAGTCCTTGGTCGTTTTGCTGTCCAGGGAATAGTCTACAGCGGTTGCGTAGATATCAGTGATTTTCTGATAAAAACGGCGTTCGCTGGCACGAATCTCCTGAATTTCAGAAATTAGGTGATCAAAGTAGGATTCGTCGAAAATCTGACCATTGGTCAGACGCTCCTTGTCCAACACATATCCCTGTTTCGTAAAGGTTTCCAGCACCTTTGTTGCCCATTGCCGGAATTGCACCGCTCTGGAAGAATTGGTGCGGTATCCCACCGCAATAATTGCCGGCAGCGCATAGGAGTTATATTGATAGGTTTTTCCGTTGTCAGCAACTTGTGCAAATTTTGCACGAGTTGCTTCTTCCGTCAACTCCCCATCCTGAAAGATATTCTTGAGGTGCTTGGTCACTACGCTTCGGTCTACATCAAAAAGCTGCGCGATCCCATCCTGAGTCAGCCAGACCTCGCCATCCTGCACACGGACTTCAATACTGTCTTCACCGGCGTCCTTGGTGAAAACGAGGAAATCGACCGTACTATTGCGGATGGCTTTTCTGTTTTTTTCTATGTCATTATTTTTCATGTTCATTCCCTCGTATGAAGATGGTCAGTTATCTCATGCAGCAGCCCTTGGCATCCCGACAGCACATCCCTCCAGGTTGCTTCGAAATCGTCGGTGTACCACGGGTCGGCAACATCGCGGGGGTGGTCGGTGTAGTTCATCAGGAGGTGCAGCTTGCCGTCCGGATCGCCGCCGCAGATGCGCTGCATATTCCGCAGGTTCGCGCTGTCCATGCCGATCAGCAGATCGTATTCGTCGTAGTCCTGCTTCGTAAGCTGGCGTGCCGCGTGACCGCCGCAGGCGATCCCGTGCTCGGATAGCTTGCGCAGTGCCGGAGGATAGACCGGGTTGCCGATTTCCTCCCGACTGGTTGCTGCCGACTCGATATGGAACTGTGACGCCAGCCCAGCCTTCCTGACCAAGTCCTTCATTACGAACTCTGCCATTGGGCTACGGCAGATGTTGCCGTGGCACACAAAGAGTATCTTTTTCATCGCTCTCGCTCTCCTGCATTACTTCTTTTTCTTCAGTATAGCAGGAAACCATCTGTTCGTCGAGAGAAGAATATAGCCACACCTGAGATTCTATAGCTTCCAGCAATCTCGCTTTCTTCCAACCGAAGTGCAGCACGGCTCGGATGTACCACGCCCGTTCTTCGCTGCTGCCGCACCCCTCTAAAATCGCCACATTCCGCGTCCAGCCAAGGTTCATTGCCAGCCGCATGATTTCAGGGGATTCCTCGTAGGCTGCGTAAAACGCCCGCATCCGGCGCAGATTGCGGGGAGAGAAGCCCTCGGCTGTGGGATAGGCCGCTTGCAGGTATTCCGACGCCGCGACAGCTGCGCCTTTCTCCGCTCGGTCGCTGACCAGCCGACCGATCTCACAGTACAATTTCATCTGTGGAAGCTGCCCTGCCATGAGCTTGTCTATTTCCGAAAACAAGATGCTGTAATCTATGGGTTTGCGGATGTTCATGGGCTTTCTCCTTTCCGGCGCTGTGCGCTTATTCTGTAAAGTAGCAGCAGCGGAATGGTAATGCCATCCCGCTGCTGTTTCAATTTTAAGGGTTTGTTTCTTCCAGAGGGTTCGGTCGGTATCCGTCCATCAGAGTATCGTTCTCCATGATGAAGGGGTGTGTCGTATCCTGACCCCA
>CAKTLG010000005.1 GCA_934572465.1 uncultured Oscillospiraceae bacterium | reverse complement strand
TCCTTTTTGGCGCAGCAGGAGAGATTCGCTCGCGGCACTCCCGTGCCGCGACACGCACAGCGGGGGACAAACGCCCCGCAGGGGCGTTTTCTCGCTTCGCTCGCCCCCTGTTCGAATCTCCCATCGCAAAAAAACACCACCCTTTCGGGTGGTGTCCTTTTTGGCGCAGCAGGAGAGATTCGCTCGCGGCACTCCCGTGCCGCGACACGCACAGCGGGGGACAAACGCCCCACAGGGGCGTTTTCTCGCTTTGCTCGCCCCCTGTTCAAATCTCCCATTGCAAAAAAACACCACCCTTTCGGGTGGTGTCCTTTTTGTCGGACGGCTTCAATTCGGATATTTCCGCATCGCACCCAATCTCCTCGTCCGGTAAACCAGCGAAGCGTTTGCCGGACGAAAGCGAAGGAATTCCTGCCACCGTTCCGTTTTCGCTGTAAAGCGGAAACGGAACGGTGGCAGGAATTTCTGATTTGGCAGGGGGTAACAATTCCGAACCCTCTAAGGTTGTTTGTGATTTTACCTGAGAAGTACCTAACTGGCCTTCTGGCCGGCGGCGCTTTTGCGCCGTACGAGCTTTTTGCCGCAGGCAAATCGCTGGGCGAATTCATTTCGCTCGAGCATTTCAATCACTGGAGGGTGGAGCCGCCCTTTGGGTGGCGGAATCCCAAGAAATGAAGACATCTGCTGAAGGCGGATGTTTTCCTTTCTTAGAAGGGACGGTTAAAATCGACATTTTATGTTGCAGCGGATCTCTTTCGTATATCTTGACACCACAAATTCAACTTCGATTTCGCATCCGGGTCTACATCCTTCAGATGCGCAAGTAGATGTGGTTTGTTCAAGCAATAGATGAAACAAAGGATATCTTTTGCTGTTCTTTCTTTTTCCTTTTCGGAAATGAGTGTAAAAAAGTTCAAATCATTCATTGACTTCACATACTCTTCTTTGTGGCTCCCGCCATGGAGTACTAAGCGGTACATGAGATTTTTAAAATAAACCTTAAACGCTTGGCAGCCAAGAAGAGAAAGAATATCATCGTCAGTTGAAACTTTATCGATTCCTTTTTTAAACTCAAAGGTTGCGAATGCTTCCTTTCCAGCAGTCTTTCAGCATCTTTTGGTATCCGGGCCGGTTTTTCGTATGAAGTCCGGAGGCATTGTCTACATACACAGCGACAAGTCTCCAAAAGGGATTTCTTTTGATGTATTGCGTAAAGTACTCGATTTGGTTTTCCAGACTTTGCTGTTGTTCCTCGTAAGAAGTGCTGACCCGGCAATAAGCAGCGACTCTTAATTGCCGACTCCAAATAGTACGGTTCTCTTTCTCTTGTGGAATCTTGATCACATATCCAGACATAACAAAATCTCCATGATATCACTGACCAGCAGTATATCATGGAGGTTTAATATAGAAAAAGCTACATTTTAGCCTTGATCTCAAGACTAAAATGTAGCTTTTGCTTTGGCGCAGCAGGAGAGATTCGAACTCTCGGTACGCTTTTGACGTACACACGATTTCCAGTCGTGCTCGTTATGACCGCTTCGATACTGCTGCGTATCGTCGTGCTCGACAGCAAAAATCATTATACCAGAAATCATTCCGAAGTCAAGCAGAAAATCACAAAACTTGCAATTTCTCTTTTGCGCGCTTATACTGTCACCAGCAACAAAGCAGGAGGCTCACCATGGACGACAACATCTGCCGTGCCCTGAACACGACGCTTATCTACATCGAGCGGGACGGCGAATATCTCATGCTGCACCGCACAAAGAAGGAAAACGACTGCAACCACGACAAGTGGATCGGCATCGGCGGCAAGTTCGAGCGCGGCGAAAGCCCCGAGGAATGCATGCTGCGCGAGGCGAAGGAGGAAACGGGCCTGACGCTCACATCCTGGCGCTACCGCGGCATCGTCACCTTTGTCTCTGACCGCTGGGAGCCGGAGTATATGCACCTTTTTACCGCCGACGGCTTTGAAGGCACGCTCAGAGACTGCGACGAGGGCGAACTCGCCTGGATCAAAAAGGAGGAGCTGCTGGCGCTGCCCGCATGGGCGGGCGACAAGCTCTTTCTGCGGCTGCTGGACAGCGATGCGCCGTTTTTCTCGCTCAAGCTGCGCTATGAGGGCGAGACGCTTGCGCAGGCCGTGCTCAACGGGCATGCGCTCTCGCTGCGGGAGGGGGAAAAGCTGCTCGTCTCGGCGTGTCTGCTCGGCACGCCCTGCCGCTACGACGGGCAGAGCAAGACCGATGCGCGCGTCCTTGCGCTGGCGGAGCGCTACGAGCTCATCCCCGTCTGTCCCGAGCAGCTCGGCGGGCTGCCCACGCCGCGCGTGCCGAGCGAGCGGCGCGGCGGAGTCGTCGTCACGGCGGACGGGCGCGACGTAACGGCGCATTACCGCCGCGGCGCGGAGGAAGCTCTCGCCATCTGCCGCGCGCAGGACTGCTGCGCTGCCGTGCTCAAGGAAAAAAGCCCCAGCTGCGGCTGCGGCAGGATCTACGACGGCACCTTTTCCCGCCGCCTGACGGACGGCGACGGCGTGACGGCGGAGCTGCTGAAGAAAAACGGCGTGCGCGTGTACGGCGAGAGCGCTCTTGACGACATCTGAACGGCGCTTCGTCAATTCCGACAAGCCGCCGCGCCGTCTTTCTCCGCATAGCCCAGTTGTTTTTCGCTCCGGCGGGCGTTATAATACAGCTTGGAAGGAAATTTATTCCATTTGGAGCACACGCTTTATTCAAATCAAGAGGAGGAGAACACCAAATGAAGTTTTCCAGCAAAGTTGAAAAATGCGGCCTTTCCCCGATGCGTAAGTTCCATCCCTATGCTGTGGCGGCGGAAAAACGCGGCGTCAGCATCTACCACCTGAACATCGGCCAGCCCGACGTGCAGACTCCGCCCGCCTTCTTCAAGGCCATCAAGGAGTTTGAGCAGCCGGTGCTCGCCTACGCTCCCTCCCCCGGTATCCCCGAGCTGATCGACGCCATTCAGGGCTACTACGACAAGCTCGATATGCACTTTGACAAGAGCGAGATCTATGTCACCACCGGCGGCAGCGAGGCGCTGCAGATCGCGCTGCAGTGCATCCTCGACGACGGCGACGAGATCCTGATCCCCGAGCCGTTCTATCCCAACTACAACACGATGACCCGTACCTGCGGCGCGTCCATCCGCCCCATTCCGACCTGCCCCGAGGAAGGCTACCACTATGCCGACCGCGAGAAGATCGAGCCGCTGATCAACGAGCACACGCGCGCCATCATGGTCACGAATCCCGGCAACCCCACCGGCGTCATCCTCAGCCACGAGGAGATGGAGATGCTCGTCGATCTTGCCGTGAAGCACGATCTGTTCCTCATCGGCGACGAGGCCTACCGCGAGTTCGTCTACGGCGGGCAGAAGCTCCAGTCCTTCGGTGAGTTCGCCGATAAGGCCGGCGACAACATCATCGTCATCGACACCGTTTCCAAGCGCTTTTCCGCCTGCGGCGCGCGCATCGGCTGCCTGATCTCCAAGAACAAGCAGCTCATGAGCCACGCGATGAAGTACTGCCAGGCAAGGCTCTCGGTCGCCACGCTCGATCAGGTCGCCTCCGCCGCGCTCTACACCGTCGGCCCCGAGTACTTTGCCGCCGTGCGCGACGAGTACAAGAAGCGCCGCGATACGCTCTGCCGCAAGCTCGGCGAGATCCCCGGCGTTGTGTTCGACGTGCCGGGCGGCGCGTTCTATCTGATGGCGGCGCTGCCGGTGGACGACGCCGATAAGTTCCAGCAGTGGCTGCTCGAGGAGTTCAACGACAACGGCGAGACCGTGATGTTCGCCCCCGGCGCGCCGATGTACGCGACCCCGGGCAAGGGCAAGAACGAAGTCCGCATGGCCTACGTCCTTGAGTGCTCCAAGATCGAGCGCGCGATGGACATTCTCAAGAAGGCCATCGAGGTCTACAACGCAAAGTAAGAGGTACGCGCGATGATCCGTCATATCGTAATGTGGAAGTTCCGCGAGGGGACCGAGGCGCAGGCCGACGAATTCCTCGCGCAGCTCAAGGCGCTCGACGGCGTGATCCCGCAGCTGAAAAAGTGCGAGGTCGCAAAGAACATCGGCGCGGACAATTACGACGCCGTGCTTGTCTCCGAGTTTGACTCCATGGAGGATCTGGCCGCCTACAAGGTCGACCCCCGCCATGTCGCGGCAAGCGGGCTATGCAAGGCCATCCGCGTCGACCGCGTCGCCGTGGACTACGAATTCTAATCAAAAACAAAGAGCGCCTTTCGGCGCTCTTTGTTTTTGGGAGGGATTGCACTCCGCTCTGTGTCTCACCGCCCGTAGGGCGGTTCGACACGCGCTCCGCGCAAAGAGTAAATTCCGACGCGCATGTCGTCGGAATTTACGATCAGAATTTTTTCGCGCCCGCGGGCACGAAATGTTTTGGATCACAAATCGCCGCGGCCTGCGCGTGGCGATTTATTCTTCTCACAAAGCGAGGGCCCCACCGCCCGTAGGGTGGCAAGGCGCAGAGCGGCGTGCATTTTTCATCAAAAGTGTTGTTTTACAGCCTTTTTGATGCGCTGCAACCGCTGGTTGCTAACTTTTCAAGTCCCCTTGGTGGACTTCCGCCGCGTTTTCTGCTATGCTGAGCGCAGAAAAAACGCAAAGGAGGCCCCCCACATGACACTTGGAGAGAATATCGTGCGTCTGCGCACGCGGAAGAACTGGTCGCAGGGCGATCTTGCCGACGCGCTGGACGTTTCGCGTCAAAGCGTCTCGAAATGGGAGACCGACGCGTCTATCCCCGAGCTGGACAAGCTGCTCAGGCTCTCTGAGCTTTTCGGCGTAACGCTTGACGCGCTCGTGCGCGGCGAGGACGCGCCGAAATCAGAGATCCCCGCACCGTCCAACGCGCCCGCGTCCTTTACGCCGCAGGCGGCGCCCGAGCGGGAAAAGCGTCGCACCGTTGCAGGCACGATCCTGTTGTGCACCGGAGCAGCCCTTCTTCTCATCTGCCTGATACTCGCCGGCGATCTGCTGGCGGGGCTGATATACGCTTCGCCGTTTTTCATCTGCGGCATCATCTGCTTTACGGCGAAGCGGCGCGCAGGCCTGTGGTGCGGCTGGGCGGCCTATGGGTGCATTGATCTCTACCTCCGCTTTGCGACCGGTCTTTCGTGGACGACCATCTTTATGACGCACCTCTGGACGGCGCAGATGAACTATGCGCGCCTTGCCATCGCGTGGGTGCAGTTCATCGGCATGCTTGTGATGATCGTCTGCACAGTGTGCTCCTACCGGATGCTCAGGCTGCCCACGGCGAAAAAGGAGGTCACACGGCTCATCGCAGGTTGGCTTGCCGCGCTCGTCGTGCTGCCGCTTCTGATGCGCTACGGCATTATGCCGCTTTGGCGCGGCAAGATCTACAGCAACGCTTCTCCGTATTTCTTCATCAGCGTCCTGTACAGCTATGCGCGTCTGGCGCTCGTGAACGTGCTGCTCGTGCGCACGCTCGCCGTCTGGCGCGTGAAGCGGGAAGCGAAGAAAGCGGGAAAGTGAAGCAGAATAAGAAAAGTGGGCCGCAGTGCGGCCCGCTTTTTCCGTATTTTTCACTTTTCCAGCTGTTCAAGCGCCGCGAGCTTCAGGCAGCAGCAGAACACCGTCATCGCCTGCTCGAGCTCCTCGACCGGCGGGAGCGACGGCGCGACGCGGATGTTGCTGTCGGCGGGGTCGTGGCCGTATGGATACGTCGCACCCGCGCTCGTCATCACAACGCCCGCCTCCTTGCAGAGTGCCAGCGTGCGCTTGGCAAGCCCGGGGGCCGTGTTCACGGAGACAAAATAGCCGCCCTTGGGCGTGTGCCAGCGTGCGATGCCGAGCGGCGCGATCTCGCGCTCGAGGGTATCGACCACCATATCGAACTTCGGCTTCAGCACCGCCGCGTGCTTTTTCATCAGCGCCAGCGTGTGCGCCTTGTCCTTGAGGTACTTCACATGGCGCAGCTGATTCATCTTGTCAAAGCTGATGACCTGCACGCCCATGAGCTTTGTGATGTAGTCCATGTTGGCCTCACTGCACGCAAAGCATGCGATGCCCGCGCCCGGGAGCGTGATCTTGCTCGTAGAGGCAAACTCGAAGACCATATCGGCGTTGCCGTACTTCTCGCACTCGCTGAGGATATCGGGAAACGGCACGAACTCGCCGTCGAACTCGTGAATGCAGTAGGCATTATCCCACATGAGCAGGAAGTCCGGCGCGGCGGGTTTCATCCTTGCAATGCGCTCGATGGTCTCGTCGGAGTAGATGACGCCGTCGGGATTGGAGTACTTCGGCACATTCCACATGCCCTTGACCATCGGGTCCTTGATGAGATTCTCGACGATATCCATGTCGGGGCCGTTCTCGGTCATGGGGATGGTGATAAGCTCAAAGCCGAAGCTTTCGGTGATCTTGAAGTGGCGGTCATACCCAGGCGCGGGACAGAGCCACTTGAGCCCCTGCTGACGGCACCACGGTGACTCGCTGTGCAGAAGTCCGTGGGTATAGGCCTTGCAGATCGTGTCGTACATGAGCTGAAGGCTCGCGTTGCCGCCCGCAAAGACCTGCGAGGGCCTGCAGCCGAGAATGTCGGCAAACAGCACGCGGGCGCTCTCAAGGCCCTTGAGCTCGCCGTAGTTGCGCGCATCCACGCCGCCGTCGATACAGTCGGCAGGATCGGCCAGCGCCGTCATAATATCGCTCACCAGATCGAGCTGCTGCCTGCTCGGCTTGCCGCGCGCCATGTTGAGCTTGAGATCCTTTGCCCTCAGCGCTTCAAATTCCGCGGCGACCCGATCGTATTCCTGCCGCCGCTGCGCGGCGGTCATCTCCTGATACGTCATGGCGCTTTCCCCCTTTATCACATGAAAGTAAACTGATTATACCACGCCGCACTGTGAAAAACAAGGTGCAGCCGTCACAGACCTGTACCGCTGCGCGGAGACAGCACGTACCGCCCATCTGCGCTTTGCCGTAAACCCGGTCTCCTTTGCAGGCGGACAGCTTCTCACGCCCATAAGACGCAGGCAAGACCCATGATCAGGGGCATAGTGACGATACTCAGCAGCGTGCTCAGGCAGACCAGCTGCACAGCATAGGTATAGTTGCCGTTAAGCCGCTGTGCGTAAACAGCCACATTGGCTCCGATGGGAGCGCAGGCCGCAATGAGCAGCGCATAGCGCAGCGAAACAGAGACCCCTGAAAACAAGGAAAGCAGCACAATGCTCATCAGCGGGATCAGCACCAGCCGGACCGCACACACCCAGTAGTTGCGGGCAGTGAAGATCATGTCGTGAAAATCAGTCTGAGCAAGATATGCCCCCACGGTGATCATGGCAAGGGGGGCGTTCAGACCGGACAGCGCCGACAGGCACGAGAGCACGGCGGATGGCAGCGTGATCTTAGAGAAAAACAGAGCAAGGCCGATCAGGAAGCCGACCATCAGCGGGTTCAGCAGCGCCTTCCACGGACGCTTGGTTTTCTGCCGGGACAGAAGCCGCTGGCCGTACGTCCACTGCAGGATATTCAGCATGGCGGTAAACCCGGCGCTGAAAAACACCGCCTGTTCGCCAAGCGAGGCGGAAATGAGCGGAATGCCCATGAATCCGGCATTGGAAAACGCCGCCCCAAAGTTTTGCAGCGGCTCCTGACGGAACAGCACTGCCGAAATGGTCATGGAGAGCAGCAGGAGCAGTGCTCCCAGAAACAGCGAAGGAAGCAGCGCCTGCCGGATCTCCGGCCCGTCACTGATGCAAAACGATTGGATGATCGCACAGGGAAGCGAAATGTAAATGAGCAGATTGGCAAGCGAACGACTGCCCTCTTTTGTCAGCAGATCAAAGCGAAACAGCAGGCAGCCGATGGCAAGATAGAAAAACATAATGCCGATCTGCCGAAGAATGATCAATGCATTGTCCAACGGAAAACTCCTAATTCAAATCACATCATTACAGCGTACTCCGGCCATCCGGTCAGAACGGGCCATAGTTGATGGCCGTAGCAATGATCAGGAGCACACAGGCTGTGATGACCCAGAGAATGAAACAGGGGAGGAAGAACTTCATCCACTTCTTATAAGGGATGTGGCACATGGCAATACCGGCCATCAGCTTGGCACCGGCGGGGGTAACCATATTGGTCAGGGAGTCGCCAAACTGGAATGCCAGCACGTTGACCTGCCGATTGATGCCAAGAAGATCGCCCAGTGGGACCATCAGAGGCATCGTCACGGCAGCCTGACCGGAGCCGGAGGGGATCACGCAGTTGATGAGATCCTGCACGATGAACATGCCGCAGGCAGCAACGCTCTTCGGCAGACCGATAAGCAGGCGTGCCATGGCGTTGATGATGGTATCGATGATATTGGCGTCGGTAAGGACATTGGTCAAAGCCTTGCAGATGCCCATGATGAGGCCGACCCAGACAAGATCCTTCACGCCCTTGACAAACGCATCGCAGATCCGATCGCCGCTCAGACCGCCGATCAGTCCGGAAAGAATGGTGACGATGACAAAAACGGCGCTCATTTCCGTGAGGTAGAAGCCTTCCTTCAGCGTGCCGTAGACCATAGCGGCAATGCCGAGCACAAAGACCAGCAGCACGAGCTTGTGGCGCGTGGTCATCGGGGGGATCTCGGAAAGGTCAAGCTCTGTACGATACTGGTTGTCAATATCGTGCATCAGGCTCTTTTCCGGATTTTTCTTGATTTTATTCGCGTACAGGCAGAGCCAGACGAGGCTCACGATCTCGAAGACGATGAACACGATCGTACGGTAGCCCATGCCGGAAAAGACGGGCAGGCCCGCAATGTTCTGCGCAACGCCGACGGTAAAGGCGTTCGTCATACCGCCGCAATAGCCGATAGAGGATGCGCCAAGCACCAGAAACGCGGCGACCATGGAGTCAAGGCCAAGCGCAAGGCAGACCGTGTAGATCAGCGGCATGAAGGCAAGAAACTCCTCGCTGCATGCAGCAAAGCAGGACAGCACGCCAAACGAAAGCAGGATCATAATGAGCAGCAGGTTTTCCCGTCCGGCAAAGCGCTTGATAAGATTTTTCAGTCCGATGTCGATCGCGCCGGTGTCCTGAATGACCTGCAGCGAACCGCCGACGATCAGGATGAAGAAAATAAGGCTTGCAGAACCGGAAAGGCCCTTGTGGAACGATTTGAACACGTCAAAGGGCTTGATGGGGTTCTGGTCCACGCGGTGATAGCTGTCGGGATCGACCGTCTCGTAGCCGGTGGTCTCATCGGCAATACGGTCAAACGAACCGGCGGGAATGATATAAGTGGCGATCGCAGCAATGAGGAGAAATACGATCAGGATGATCATGGGGTTGACTGCCTTGACCTGCTGCTGTTCAATGGGATTCTTCTTTTTGAACATGATAGTCCTTCTTTCTGTTAAATGATATGAAGAATAAAACATACGGTTGCAGATATGCCATTTTTGCGATACCATATCTGCAAGGATAGGAATGGAGGTAACCTGCAATGGAATTGCTGCAGCTTCGTTATTTTGCCACCGTGGCAAGAATGGAAAATATCTCTCATGCGGCGGCCTATCACATGATCCCGCAGCCAGCCATGTCCAAAACGATCTCAAAGCTGGAGCGAGAGCTGGGCGCCGCACTTTTCGACCGCACGAAAAACAGGATCTCCCTTACGCCGGAGGGAGAGATCCTCTTCCAAGGGGTACAGGCAGCGCTGCTGCATCTTGACAATGCGCTCGAGGCTGTTCATGAGGAGAAAAAGAGCACAGCGCTCAAAGGAACCGTAAAATGCCTGCTGCTTCAGCACCGGTACAACATGGTGGACTGTATTGCAGCATTCAAGCGGCTCAACCCCGAGGTACGTTTCCTTCTGTATCAGAATCCAAAAGAGGCGACGGACTATGATTTCTGCATTTCAGCCTTCCCGCCAACGGAGAGAGAGGATCTGTGCGTGCCCGTTTTAGAGGAAGAACTGAAAATTGCCGTTTCACAAAGCAATCCGCTTTCGGGAAAAAAGTCCGTTGCCCTGCCGGAGCTGACAAAGGAGAATTTTCTTTTTCTCTCTCCCGCTTCCAGCCTCTGCCGTATCCTGACGATGCATTGCGAGCAGCAGGGTCTGCATCCGAAAAGTGTTACTTACATAGATGACCTCAGATGTCTTGAAAAATATGTCGCCTGCGACTTTGGGATCTCGGTCGTCCCCACGGTCTCATGGCGTGAGCTGCCGTTTCAGGGTGCAGTTCTGCTGCCGGTGGACGAGGAAAATTTCCGGCGAAAGACGTTCCTGTTCCGCGACAGCATGCGGCCGTTGAGCAATGCGACCCGATCTTTTCTGGACTACATGCAGCAGTATTTCAAGCAGTTCACCTGAGCTGGATCATCGGATCGCAGCGAGCAGCGCTTTAAGATATTCAAAGCAGCGGTAGAGCGAAGGAATATTCATTGCTTCCGCTGGGCCGTGCGCTCCCCAGCGCAGCGGGCCGATGGAGATGGCATCGAGCTGCGGCTTGCGGCGGCAGAAATAGCCGACCTCAAGCCCGACATGGATGGAGAGCACCTCCGGCTCACTGCCGTTGAGCTGCCGATAGACATCGACGGCCGTGCTCCGCAGCGCCGACGGTTCGCGGAGCGTCCAGCTCGGATACTGCAGAGAGGTCGCGCAGCTGGCGCCTGTCATTTTGGCAAGCAGAGCGATCCGGTTATAGGAAAAGCGCCCCATCTGTTCAGGGAGAGAACGGATGTCAAACTTGAAATGCATCCCCGCTTCGTCCGTTTTGACCGTCCCGAGGTTGACGGAGGACTCCACCACGCTGGGAAACATCTCGTTCATCTGCACGATGCCGTTCGGTGAAAGTGTCAGCCATGCGATGATGCTCTGCGCTTGGGCAGCCTGCGCCGGACACGGAGCATCGGAAAGACTGACCTCAATGCCGCTGCCGGTGCGGGGATGCTCCTGCCGCATCACCCCCTGCAGCTGCTTGACGGCATCGCGCAGTGCGGGCATATCGGAGGGATCGAGAACGATCTCAGCCGAAGCATCACGGCTGATGGAGGTATAGCCGTTGCCGCCCTCCACGTGTGAGATCAGAAACGGCACACTGCCGCTCAGCGCCAGCAGGAAACGCCCCATCACAGCGATGGCAGAATCATGCCCTCGGTCGATCTCGCGTCCGGAATGGCCGCCCGCCAGACCGGTGACAGAAATTTTGGCACACACCGAACCGTCCGCCGCCGGCTGATATGTCAGGGGCAGCACGACATCGGCATCCATTCCACCGGAGCTGCTGCACAGGATCTGCGTATCATAGGAGCCGTCCAGATTGATGAAAAGTTCAGATGTAAACGGGAAATCAAACTTGTCCGCACCGCTGAAATCGACTTCCTCCATCGCAGTAAGCGCGACCTCCAGAGCAGGATGCGCGAGAGTGTCGTCCTCCAGGATCGACTGGATCAAGGCAACACCTGCGCCATCGTCGGCACCGAGCGTCGTTTTGCCGCCGGTCGTAATGGTATCGCCCTCGACGATCCACTCAATGGGCTGGTGGGCAAAATCAAATGTACCGCCGCCCGGCTGATCGCCCACCATATCAAGATGAGCCTGAAGCATAACCGACGGAGCATTTTCGTAGCCCTTGCTGGCAGGCTTGCGGATATAAAGATTATGGTGCGCATCCTGCTTCGCCTGCAGGCCGCGCTCCATTGCCCATGCAAGGATATGGTCGCTCAGGGCTTTTTCATTTCCGCTGACGTGCGGGATATGGCAGAGCTCATCAAAATGTCGGAATACAGGAGACGCGAGCAATGTGGCCTTACTGTAATTCATTTTTCAACCTCCTCACGCAAAACACTTTACCACATTATAGTAAGAAAGTGCCGCCACGGCAACGACTTTCTGAGATCAGAATAACCGGAATATTTGATGACAAAAACTACAAAATTGGTCATACTGAATATACACGGTAAGATATATTCCGCTTTTCGATACATGCGAAAAGCGCCGGGATCCCGCACAGCGCCGCGGCTTGAGATATGCTGAGATCCGCCTGCGCAGCATTTGTTTCAATCATTGCTGATGCGTAAAGCGTTGGCCGCAGCAAATAAAAAGGGGAGAGTTCTCTTGCATAAGAGAACTCTCCCCTTTTCGTGCCGCAGTATCGGCGCCGCCGCACTCACTGCGCTGCGGGACACTGCCGCCCCGTGTGGTCGATGCTGTATTCGCCGGAGAGCAGGATCTTGGAGATGGGCACGATCTCATACCCCTCGGCGAGCAGATAGTCGAGGATATCCGGCAGCGCCTCCGGCGTATGCTCGCCCGCGTTGTGGAACAGCACGATCGAGCCGTTCGTCACCTTGCCTGTCACGCGCCTGGTGATCTCCGCTGCGGAAATACCCTTCCAGTCCAGACTGTCCACATCCCACTGGATCGGCTCCATGCCCATTGAGCGGATCGCGGAGATCACATGATCGTCATATTCGCCGAACGGACAGCGGATCAGCGTGGGGCGCACGCCGGTCAGCGCCTCGATCTTGTCGTTGCAGACGTTCACATCGGCGACGATCTGATCGGCCGTGAGCGAATTGTAGTGGTCGTGTGCGTTGGAGTGATTCATCAGCTCGTTGCCGCTGTCGACAATGGCCCTGGCCTGCTCGGGATACTGATCCGCCCAGTTCCCCACCACGAAAAACGTGCAGGTAACGCCGTACTCCTCAAGCACGTCGAGGATCTTCTGCGTATTATCCGCCCCCCACGCCGCGTCGAACGAAATGCTGCACATCTTCTGGTCGCGCTGCACGCAGTAGATCGGCAGCTGCCGCGCCGCCGCCGCGGCGCTGACGGCGGCAGGGTAGTTGACCGCAGCAAAAATGGCAATGGCAGCCATCCCCGCCGCGGCAAGCGTCAGCCACCTGCGCCGCAGCACCAGAAACCACATCCTCACATTCTCTCCGCTCCGCCGCTTCCTTTCCCGTTCCAAATGCAAAAACATCCGCATAGCCTCCCCTTTCTTTTTGGTAGAGGGTATGCGGATATTCTTTCCGTCATGCGGAAACCGCGGTAAAATCGCGCGCGGGTCTTTCAACAGCTCTCTCCCCGGCGCCGCAGGCCTATCTGGGCAAAAAGAGGCAGACCCTTTGTCCGCCAAACCGGCAATGCGGCGTTTTTGTCTCAACTCCACCTGCCATGAAGTCCGGCTATGATCTGCGCCGCCGCACACAGCTCCTCATAGCGTTCCGCGAAAAAGCGGCGGTAGGCGTCGCAGAAACGGAAGCGGCCCGCAAGTCCGCCAGATGCCGGTACGCGGCTGCGGCGGCAGCCATTATGGCACAGCGGGCAGGCCGGACACGCATGGCATTCCTCCGGGATCCGGCACGAATCTTCAATAAAGCGCCGTGCCGTCGCGCCCGCCTCCATCTCTTCAAGGCTCTGCCGGCCGACCGTGCCGATCTTCCACTCATCCAGTGCATAGAAGTCGCATGGGTATACGCTGCCGTCGCTCTTCGTCACGAAGCAGAAGTTGTAGATCTGCTGGATCGCGCGCGCATTCTGCCCAGTCACCACACAAAGGATGCTGTATTCCACATGACAGCGGTCAGGCAGCTGCACCGAGCGCACGATGCGCTTGAAGGTTCCCCCTTATCCCCGTTATCCTTCCGGTTTCGGGCAAAGCCGTCTCCTCTCAGGCCTCGATCGACCTGGACCGTCCTTTGAGCGAGATCACAAGGAGCATCGTACAGCAGGTCTACGAAGCGGAGGGCATGCACCACGGAAAAACGGCCAAGCGCCTTGGCATCAGCCGCAGCACACTGTGGCGGATGCTGAAATAGGCTGCATGAATCGTCCGGCAGACAGACACCGCGCAAGAAAGCCTTGTGCGGACGGCTCACATCCGCTATAATGGCATCAGAAACATCGATTGGAGGAGATGCGTCATGCTGCTTTTCGGAAGGAGAAAAAAAGCACCGTTCACCCAGTCCCCTACTGGGGAATGGAAAAAGCAGTGGCAGGCCCTGGTGCCTCCAGAATGCCGCGACGTGCCGGTAACGGTGGACGGCAGGAGCATCGTCGCCTATGTGCAGATCAACCACTTTGTCATGATGCTGCAGGACGGACTGCTGATGGAATCCGCCTTTTTCGATGTCTGCGCGCACTTTCAGCGCGCGGGCTACCACGTCATCTGGCTGGTGCGCTGCACGCAGGACATCGCCAACGGTTACCTCAAGCTGAAAAAGACGAGCGGCAACGAATGCCTGTGGAAATGGCGCAAGCCGACGACGAACTTCGGCCGCTGGACATCGGACAACCGGTATGTGACGATCCTGCTCCAGTACAAGGACGCGCCGGAGGGATCGCTCGCCCACTGCACGGACAGGATCCTCCAGCGCGTGCAATGGGCCGAGAGCAACGACAATTCCAAGATGATCCCCGGGCGCACAGAGTTTGCCACCGTCGGCGCACCCGGTACTCCGGCCGAACTCAGCAACTGGCTGCACGGCGGCTTTATGTCTGCCGAGCTGCAGGCGGACGGCTCGGTTTGACCAAGAGAAAAAAGGCCGCAGTCACAATTTTTGTCAGTTCAGACGATCTTGCGCCGCGCGGATATTTTCCCTCTTGCAGCGCATAAAAATGTGTGCTATGCTTCTCCCATCTTTCAGGAAGGAGCATAGCGCTATGCTGAACGTTTTCCGCACAAGCACCGCAGCAGCCCGCACCGCGCAGCCCGACTGCGCCGCTTTTTCCTGCTCCGCCGCAGAGGACAACGTCATGATCACGGACGCCGGCTCTATGCCGGCGTCCGTTTTTATTCTTCCGGCCAAAAAAATCATTTCGTCCGGTCCGCGGCGCGTCCGATGATCGCTTTCCCGCATCTCTGCAGGAGATGGCGGGCAGCACCTTCGCAGGAGACTCCGCCGCGGCCGGCAGAGTCTCCTGTTTCTTTTTGGCGGCAAAACAACTTATGGAAAGGAAGTATTCTTATGGCAAAGAAAAGAGTTCTCGGCGTGGTCGGCATGGGGCATGTCGGCGCACATGTGGCTTACGCTCTGGCGATCCAGGGCATTGCGGACGAGCTGGTGCTCGTCGATCAGAACGAGCAGAAGCTTGCAAGTGAAGTGCAGGACCTGCGCGACGCGGTCGCGTATATGCCACACCGCGTCGAGATCCGCGGCGGCAGCTTCTCCGATCTGGGCGTATGCGACGTGATCGTCAACAGCGTTGGCAAGATCGAACTTCTGCGCAGCACGCATGACCGCCTGACAGAGATGGACTTCACCATCCCCGCCGTGCGCAGCTACGCCGGAAAGATCAGGGCCAGCGGCTTTGACGGCGTGCTCATCAATATCACCAACCCCTGCGACATCGTCACGCGCGAGCTCGCGCTGCATCTGGATCTTCCCCGCGGCCGCGTGTTCGGCACCGGCACAGGCCTTGACACCTCGCGTCTTTTGAGCGCGCTCTCCCGCCAGACCGGTCTCGACCACAAGTCCATCACCTGCTATATGATGGGCGAGCACGGCAACCAGCAGTTCGCGCCCTGGTCCTGCGTCAGCTTCCGCGGCGTGCCGCTGGATGAATGGGCGAAGACCGACAAGCGCTTCCGCTTTGACCGCGACGCACTGCAAAAGGAATCCATTGGCGGCGGCTGGGTCACGTTCGCTGGCAAGTCCTGCACCGAATACGGCATTGCCACGACCGCCGCGCGCATGGCCTGCGCCGTGCTGCACGACGAAAAGGTGATCCTCCCCGCCAGCGCAGAGCTGCGCGGCGAGTACGGAGAGACGGATCTGTTCGCGGGTGTTCCCTGCGTCATCGGTGAAAGCGGCGTCGAGCAGGTCGTCGAGCTGCCGCTGACCGCAGATGAAAAGGCCGCTTTCCACGCCTGCTGCGAGGGCATCCGCCGCAACATGGAGCATCTCAAAGAGATCTGACTCAACTGAACCAAAACGATAGGAGGCTATCATGATGAATATCACTGTCACAAGAAATCCGCATCCCGGCACGCTGCCGCCCGCCGACCAGCTGGGCTTCGGCACAGTGTTTACCGACCATATGTTTGTGATGGACTACACGGACGCTCAGGGCTGGCACGATGCGCGCATCGTGCCCTACGGGCCGATCACGCTCTCGCCCGCCGCGAGCGTGCTGCATTACGGCACCGAGGTCTTTGAGGGCATGAAGGCCTATCGCCGCCCCGACGGCGGCGTGCAGCTCTTCCGTCCATGGGACAATGTGGAGCGTCTGAACCGCTCCTGCGAGCGGCTCGGCCTGCCGCAGCTCGATCCTGATGACGCGCTGCAGGCCATCAGAGAGACCGTCGCCATCGACCAGCGCTGGGTGCCGGCGGAGCAGGGTGCCTCCCTCTACGTCCGGCCGTTCCTCTATTCCACTGACCCGACGCTGGCACTGCACGGCGTGCATGAGGCGTCGTTCGTCATCATTCTCTCCCCCTCGCGCAGCTATTTTTCCGAGGGGCTCAAGCCCGTGCCGATCATGGTCGAAACAGAGGACGTGCGCGCGGTGCGCGGCGGCACCGGCGAGGCCAAGTGCGGCGGCAACTATGGCGCAGCGAACCGCGCAGGCGAACGCGCCGAGGAAAAGGGCTATTCGCAGGTGCTGTGGCTCGACGGTGTGGAGCGCAAGTATGTGGAGGAGGGCGGCGGCATGAATGTTATGTTCAAGATAGGCGGCACCGTCGTTACCCCTGCTTTGACCGGCTCGATCCTGCACGGCGTGACCCGACGCTCCTGCCTTGCTCTGCTCAGAAGCTGGGGTGTGCCGGTCGAGGAGCGCCTGTTGAGCGTGGACGAACTATTCGAGGCCGCCAGAGCCGGCGCGCTGGAAGAAGCGTGGTGCGTTGGCACAGCGGCAGTCGTCGCCCCCATCGGTGCGCTGGGCTGGGGCGAGCAGTACTATGAGGTCAACCACGGTGAGATCGGCGTGCTGTCACAGCGGCTGTACGATGAGCTGACAGGCATTCAGTGGGGCACGCGCCCCGACCCGTTCGGCTGGACGTGCCAGGTCTGAGCGAGAGGGATCCCCCCCCGCCGCACCGGCAAAAAAAGACTTGCAAATGCCGAAAGCCGCGATTATAATAGACTTGAAAAATAAAACAGCGTTGCATTGAGAGTTTGAGCTATGCAGAGCAGGCGCAGGAAGCTGCGTCCGGTTTTGCATAGCTCTTTTTCTTTGCGCATAGCTCGTTTCGCTTTTACGAAAGGACGGTTTTTCCCCATGCTGCATTCCTACGATGTTATCATCCTCGGCGCGGGCGTCGTCGGCTGTGCCATCGCCCGCGAGCTGAGCCGCTTCGACTGCTCCGTCGCCGTGCTGGAGCGCGCGGAGGACGTTTGCTGCGGCACCTCCAAGGCCAACAGCGCCATCATCCACGCGGGCTTCGACGCGCCCGCCGGCAGCCTGAAGGCAAAGCTCAATGTGCGCGGCAACGCGATGATGGATCAGCTTGCCGCCGAGCTCGACTTCCCGTTCCGCCGCAATGGCTCGCTCGTGCTGTGCTTCGAGCAGGAGGCTCTCCCGCAGCTCCATGCGCTGTATGAGCGCGGACTCGCCAACGGCGTCCCCTCGCTGCGTCTGCTCTCCGGCGACGAGGTGCGCGCGCTCGAGCCCGCCGTCTCCGCCGAGGCCGTTGCCGCGCTCTGCGCGCCGACGGGCGGCATCGTCTGTCCGTTCTCCATGACCTACGCGCTCTTTGAGAATGCGCAGGCCAACGGCGTGCATTTCTTCTTCAACACAGCGGCAGAGACCATCTCCCCCGACGCCTCCGGCTATACCGTCACCGCGTCCTCCGGCGATGCGTACCACGCTTCTCTCCTCATCAACGCCGCCGGTGTGTATGGAGACGTTCTGCATAACCAGATCTGCAGGGAAAAGGTCTCCATCGTCCCCCGCCGCGGGGAATACTGCCTTTTTGACAGGCGCAGCGGCGGGCTTGTCACCCGCACGATCTTCCAGCTCCCCGGTAAGCTCGGCAAGGGCGTGCTCGTCACGCCGACCATTCACGGCAATCTCCTCGTCGGCCCCACCGCCGAGGATGTTCCCGACAAGGAGGGCACTGAAACGACCGCCGCCGGTCTTGAAAAGGCGCTCTCCACGGCGGCGCGCAGCGTCCCCGGTCTTCCGCTGCGCGACATCATCACCTCGTTTGCCGGTCTGCGCGCGCACGCCGTGCAGGAAAGCGAGGATTTCATCATCGGCGAGCACGCGCCGAACTACTTCGATGTCATCGGCATCGAATCCCCCGGTCTCTCCTCCGCGCCCGCCATCGGCGAGATGGCCGCGCAGTGGGCGGCAGATAAGCTGCACGCCGCAAAAAAGCCGGACTTTATCGCCGCACGCAAGGCGATCGCCGATCCGCGCACGCTGTCCTTTGAGGAGCGCCGCGCCCTGATCGAGCAGTCGCCCGCCTACGGCAACATCATCTGCCGCTGCGAATCCATCAGCGAGGGCGAGATCGTCGAGGCGATCCGCCGCGGCGCCCGCTCGCTCGACGGCGTAAAGCGCCGCACCCGCGCGGGGATGGGCCGCTGTCAGGGCGGCTTCTGCGCGCCGCGCGTCATGGAGCTGCTCAGCCGCGAGCTCGGCATCCCGCAGACGGCGCTGACCAAGCGCGGCGGCGCGTCCCAACTGCTCACCGGCACGACAAAGGAGGTCTGAGCATGAAACAGATCGGCGTTCTTATCATCGGCGGAGGCCCCGCGGGCCTTGCCGCCGCCATCGCCGCCAAACGGCACGGCGCGGACGACATCCTCATTCTGGAGCGCGACCGCGAGCTCGGCGGCATTCTCAACCAGTGCATCCACTCCGGCTTCGGCCTGCACACCTTCGGCGAGGAGCTGACAGGGCCGGAATACGCCGCGCGCTTTGCAAATGAGGTCCGCGCCCTCGGCATTCCCTATCAGCTCAACACGATGGTGCTCGACATTTCGCATGAGCTCGTCGTCACGTGCTCCTCGCGCGAGCACGGGCTCGAGCAGATCAAGGCCGGCGCGATCGTCCTTGCCATGGGCTGCCGCGAGCGGCCGCGCGGCGCGCTCAACATCCCCGGCGCCCGCTGCGCCGGCATCTACACCGCCGGCACGGCGCAGCGGCTCATCAACATTGAGGGGCTGATGCCCGGGAGCGAGGTCGTCATCCTCGGCTCCGGCGATATCGGCCTTATCATGGCGCGCCGTATGACGCTCGAGGGCGCGCGCGTGCGCGCGGTCGCCGAGGTCATGCCCTACTCCGGCGGGCTGAAGCGCAACATCGTGCAGTGCCTTGACGATTTCGGCATCCCGCTGCGCCTTTCTACCACGGTCGTCGACATCCGCGGCCGCGACCGGCTCGAGGGCGTGACGCTCGCGCAGGTCGACGCGCAGCGGCGTCCCATCCCCGGCACCGAGAAATACATCCCCTGCGACACGCTTCTGCTCTCCGTCGGCCTGCTGCCGGAAAACGAGCTTTCGCTCACGGCCGGCGTCGCGCTCGACCGCGTGACCGGCGGCGCCGTCGTCGGCGGCGATTTCTCCACGTCCATCCCCGGCATCTTTGCCTGCGGCAACGTTCTCCATGTCCACGACCTCGTCGACTATGTGAGCGAGGAGGCCTCGCACGTCGGCGCGGCAGCGGCGGCGTACCTTGCAGGACGCACAGAGGACGGCGCTTCGATCGCGCTGCGCGGCGAGGGCGGCGTGCGCTACACCGTACCGCAGCGGCTCTGCCTTTCCTCCATGCCGGAGGAGCTGACCGTCCGCTTCCGCGTCGCCGCACCGGTGAAAAACCGCTTTATCAGCGTATACGCGGACGAAAAGCGCATCCTGCACCGCAAAAAGAACGTTCTCGCCCCTGGCGAAATGGAGAGCGTTTCGCTCAGGCGCGCCGACATCCCCGCCGAAACCGGCGCGATCACCATCACCATTGAGGAGGCATGACCATGGATCGTGAGCTCACCTGCATCGGCTGCCCGCTGGGCTGCCAGCTTCATATCACCAGCGAGGCCGGCGCCCTGCAAGTATCCGGCAACACCTGCCCGCGCGGCAAGGCCTATGCCATTACGGAATGCACCGCGCCCGTGCGGCGCTTCACCGGCACCGTCGCCCTCTCGGGCGGGACAAGCCCCGTCCTGCCGGTCAAGACCGCGCAGGACGTTCCCAAGGAGCGCATTCTCGCCGTGGCTGAGGCCTGCCGGAGTCTGCGCGCCGCCGCACCGCTGCGCGCGGGCGATGTGATCTGTGAAAACATCGCCGGTACGGGCGTCGCACTCGTCGCCGAGCGCGACGCTGCCGCGATCTGATTGCCTTTTCGCCGCTCGCGTGCTATACTGACGGACAGAACGCAATGTGCCGCGCATCAGCGCACATGGAAACGGAGCCTTACGATGGACCATCTTGTTTCGATCCTCGAGCGCAGCCCCATCATCGCAGCCGTCAAGTCGGAGTCGCAGCTTGACGCCGCCATCGCCTCCCCGTGCGGCGTGATCTTTCTGCTCTGCGGCGATATCTGCTCCGTCCCCGCCGCGGTCGGGCGCATCCACGCCGCCGGAAAGCACGCCATCGTGCATCTCGATCTCATCTCCGGCCTTGCGCAGAAGGACGCTGCCGTCGATTTTCTGCACGCCTACGCCCACGCGGACGGCATCATCTCCACCCGTCCGAACCTGATCCGGCGCGCGAAGGAGCTGGGCCTGTTCGCCATCCTCCGCGTTTTCGTGATCGACTCCATGGCGCTTGACAACATCGCCCGGGAAACGGCGATGGTCACGCCGGATGTCATCGAGATCCTGCCCGGCGTGATGCCGAAGATCATCCGCCGCCTCGCGGCCTCCGTCCGTGTTCCCATCGTGGCGGGCGGTCTCATCTCCGATAAGGAGGATATCGTCGGCGCGCTCGCTGCCGGCGCCCTCGCCGTCTCGTCCACGAACGCCGCACTCTGGAACGAATGATTCCCCCTGTCAAAAAGAGGCGCCGGACGCATAAGCGTCCGGCGCCTCTTTCCGCCCCCCTCCCAAGGCATATATCGCGTACAGCACTCATAGGATAGCACAACAAATCGTGTTGAGGTGTGCTGTATGGATGAAAACCAGAACTACGTGGAGCTTTGGGGCGTTGCCGAAAGCGCGCCGGTCTTCTCGCACGAGAACCACGCCCGCCGCTTCGATAAATTCCCGCTGCGGGTCGAGCGGCTTTCCGGCCAGAGCGATCTTCCCATCATCGTGGTGAACGAGGCGCTGCTGCGCGAGTGTCCCGTCTTCCCCGGGCAGAGCCTGCGCGTCACCGGCCAGCTCCGCTCGTTCAACAACAAGAGCGGACAGGGCAGCCGGCTCGTCATCACTGTCTTCGCCCAGACGCTCGACCCCGGCGACGGCACGTTCTTCAACCGCATCCTGCTCTCCGGCGCGCTGTGCAAAAAGCCCTCGCTGCGGCGCACGCCGCTTGGCCGCAGCATCTGCGACATCATCCTTGCCGTCAACCGCCACTACGGTCGCGCGGACTATCTGCCATGCATCGCATGGGGGCAGACGGCGGCGCAGATCGCCGAAATGGACGTCGGCGAACGGCTGACGCTTGAGGGCCGCGTGCAGAGCCGGATCTACACCAAGCAGCTCGCCTCCGGCACCGAGGAGCGCACGGCGTTCGAGGTATCGGTCATGCAGCTCGTTGAGGATGAGGAAAGCGAAGAGACGGTCCGATAGGGCCGTCTCTTTTCCGTTGACGCGCCGCGCGCTTTCCCCTATAATGTGAGCATCAAACGACAAAGGAGATACGCCCATGAACGGTTTCGCGTTCAAAAAGGACATGCTGCCCGGGCTTTGCTCCCCCGCGCTCCAGTGCGAGGGCGGCGAGCTGGAAAGCAGCTGGATCTACTGGTGGGGGCTCGGCCATATCCGCGACAAGGCCTCTCCCGCCGTCGCCGCACAGCACACGCAGCACTGGCAGGAGGATGTCGCCCTTCTGCGCGCGCTCGGCGTCAAGGCGCACCGCATGGGGATCGACTGGACGCGCGTGGAGCCGCGCGAGGAGGAGTTCGATGAAGCGGAGCTCGCGCGCTACCGCGCTGAGCTCACCGCTCTGCGCGACGCCGGCATCCGCGTGCAGCTCGAGCTGCACCATTTCGACGATCCCGTCTGGTTTGCCGAGCGCGGCGGCTTCGAGCGGGTGGAAAACTTCTCCTGCTACCTCCACTATGCCGAGCATGTCGCCGCGGCGCTGGGCGACCTTGTAGACGAATACCTCACCTTTGCCGAGCCGAACGCCTACGCGCTCGGCGGCTATCTCGGCGGCGGCTTCCCGCCCGGAAAGAACAACGCCTCCGCCTGCTTCCGCGTGCTCACGCGCATGGCCGAGTGCCACACCTACGCCTACGCGCTGCTCCACTCGCTCCACAGCGCCATGCACTACCGCAGCTGCCGCGTCAGCGTCTCGCTGCGGCTGAACGACTTTGTCCCCGCGCGGGACACGTTCCTTGCCCGCTCGCTCGCGGACGGCGCGCGCCGCGCGTTCGACGCGGCGTTCGCGGCCTTCTATCTCGGCCGCGTCAGGCTGCCGATGAAATACAGCGCCATCCTCAAGCCCGACAACCCCTGCGCAGACTTTCTTTCCCTCGACTGGCAGGGCTTTACGCCCGTGACGGATCTTGCGAGCACCACGCCTGCCAACGGCGCGCCCGATTCCTCCGCGCCGGACGTGCTCCTCTCCTCCCTCGCCGCGCTCCACGATGCCTGCCCTCTGCCCCTCTCGCTCACGCTGCACGGCGTGGAGGACGATATCCGCGTGCCGTACCTTTTCGAGCATCTGCGCGCGCTGAGCGAAAGCGAGCTGCCCATCGAGCGCTGCTTCTGCTCCCCGCTCACCGACGGGTTCGAGCTGCTCGACGGACAGAGCGTCCGCCGCGGCGTCGTCTCCGTCGATTTTGCGACCCAGCGGCGCGAAACAACCGACGCCTACGAGCTCCTCGCCGCCATCTTCACCCGCGGCGGCGCGGACGAGGCGCTGTATGCGGAATACTTCGAAGCCTGAGACAAAAGGCGGCGCTTGCGCGCCGCTTTTTTTATACCCGCCCGTCCTATTCAGATAATTGATGGCTCACGCTCTTTACATTTTGCGCAGTCGGTGTTAGAGTGTCATACTGTTGTAGTTTATATATCGCAGGAGAACAGCATTCATGGCAAGGATCTTTTTACTCAAGGGCGACATCGAGCGCCCCGGCTACGTCGATATCCCCGAGGAGGCCACCACGCTGCGCGAGGTGGTCTATACGCTCGGCGGCGGCATCCCGAACGGCAAAAGGTGCAAGGCTGTGCAGATCGGCGGCCCCAGCGGCGGCCTGCTCACCGGCGAGCAGCTCGACCTGCCGCTCCATTTTCAAAAGCTCAAGCCCTACGGCATCCGCCGCGGCGACAGCGTCATCACCGTGCTCGACGAGGACCGCTGCATGGTCGACGTCGCCGCGCGCTTCATGGAATATACGCAGACGGAGTTCTGCGGCAAGTGCGTTCCCTGCCGCGAGGGCACGAAGCGCATGAATGAGCTTTTATGGGCGCTGAAGGACTGCCGCCTTTCCCGCGGGGAATTCACGCTGCTCACCGACCTTGGCGAGATGATCTCCGTCACAGCCTTCTGCAACCTCGGCAGGAATTCCTTCCACACGCTCGAGACCGCCATCAAATACTTCCCCGAGGAGTTTGAAGCGCATCTGAACGGCACCTGCGCGCTCTGCGCACAGGGCCGCGCGCCCATCGAGCCGGGCGGTCTGCCCTATAACCGCATCCGCCTTGTCGTCGATCCGTCGATCTGCCGCGGGTGCAGCAAATGCGCGCGCTCCTGCCATGCCGACGCGATCACAGGCGTGATCCGCTCGCCGTTCTCCATCGATCCGGAGAAATGCGTCAAGTGCTATACCTGCATCGAAGCCTGCCCCTTTGATGCGATCCAGGAGGTGGAGATCGATGGCTAAGGGCATCATGTACGTGGACAACGTCCGCGTGGAATTTGACGAGGAGCCGAACGTGCTGGAGGTCTGCCGCAAGGCCGGCGTCGAAATGCCGAACTTCTGCTTCCATTCCGATCTTTCGGTCTACGGCGCGTGCCGCATGTGCATGGTCGAGGAGGAGGGCACCGGCAGGATCGAAGCCGCCTGCACCATGCCGCCGCGCGACGGGCTGCACATCCGCACGAACACGGCGCGTCTTTTGAAGTACCGCCGCATGATCATCGAGCTGCTGCTCGCCGCCCACTGCCGCGACTGCACCACCTGCGAAAAAAACCGCGCCTGCCGCCTGCAGGAGATGGCCGTCCGCTTCGGCATCCACCATGTCCGCTTCGAGGATACGCGCGCGCACGTGGGGATGGATCTCTCCAGCCCCGCCGTCACGTTCGATCTCAACAAGTGCATCCTCTGCGGCGACTGTGTGCGCGTGTGCAAGGAGGTACAGGGCGTGAAGAACCTCCGCTTTGCCGGCCGCGGGCCAAACCTGCACGTCGCCACGGCGGACGATCTCCCCATGAGCGAGACGCACTGCGTCAGCTGCGGACAGTGCTCCGCCGTGTGCACCACCGGCGCCATCACGGTCAAAAACCAGATCGGCGAGGCGTGGCGCGCGCTGCAGGACCCGCAAAAGCGCGTTGTCGTCCAGATCGCGCCCGCCGTGCGCGTCGCCATCGGCGAGGCCTACGGCCTGCCCGCGGGAGAAAACGTGCTCGACAAGCTCGTCACCGCGCTCAAGATCATGGGCGCGGACGAGATCTACGACACGATCTTCGGCGCGGACCTCACCGTGCGCGAGGAATCGCAGGAATTCCTGCGCCGCCTTGAAACGGGCGAAAACCTGCCGCTGATGACCTCCTGCTGCCCCGCATGGGTCAAGTATGTGGAAAATGAGCGCCCGCAGTTCCTCAAAAACCTCTCCACCGCCCGCTCCCCCATGCAGATGCTCGCAACGGTTCTCAAGGAGAATTACCGCGCCAAGGACGCCGACGACGGCCGCACGACCTATCATATCGCCATCATGCCCTGCACCGCCAAGAAGATGGAGGCGCGGCGCGCGGAATTCCGCGATGCCTTCGGCGTCCCCTATGTCGACCTTGTGCTCACCACGCAGGAGGTCGTGCAGATGATGAAGGAATCCGGCATCCGCTTCCAGATCCTTGAAAAAGAATCGCCCGACCTGCCCTACGGCATGGGCAGCGGCGCCGCCGAGATCTTCGGCACCTCCGGCGGCGTTGCGGAGGCGGTCGTGCGCTGCTGCCTGAGCGACAAGAGCAAAAACGCCCTGCGTATGCTCGAGCACAGCGGTCTGCGCGGCTCTGACCCCATCCGCTTCGCCACCGTCCCCATGGGCGGGCGTGCCGTGCGCATCGCCGTTGTCCACGGCCTCGGCAGCGCGGCAAAGCTTCTTGACCAGATCGAGAGCGGCGAGGTCGAGGTCGATCTGGTCGAGGTCATGTCCTGCCGTACCGGTTGCGTCGGCGGCGCGGGACAGCCCTACGCGCTGATGGCCAAAAAGCTCCAGCGCGCCCAGGGGCTCTATGAGATCGACCGCAGCGCCATGTTCAAGCGCAGCGAGCGCAACCCCGTCGTCAACGCGATGTACGATGCGGGGCTCGGCAAGCGCGCGCACGAGCTGCTGCACCACTCCTACGAAAAGTAAGCGCTTACGACCGGCCGCGCCGCGCGGCCGGTCTCCCTTTTTGTTCAAATTGCTTATTACTTTTTATAATAGGTCTATTGACAAACGCCGATATTTCCAATAATATATTTTTGAAGATCCATTACAAATTTGAAACGGAGAGCACGATCGCCATGGAAGTCCGCAATCTGGTCACATTCTTAAAGGTAACGGAGCTCAAGAGCTTCTCCCGTGCGGCCGAGGCGCTGGACTATTCTCAGTCCGCCGTCACTGTACAGATCCAGCAGCTTGAGCGCGAGCTCGGCGTGCAGCTGTTCGACCGCATCGGCAAGACGGTCTCCATCACGCAGTACGGCAAGGACTTTGTTTCCTACGCGCGTGATGTCGTCAGCGCCATCGCCCGCGCGAGCGCCTTCGCCTCGGCTGACTCCGAGCTGACCGGCACCGTCCGCGTCGGCACGCTCAACTCTCTGCTCACTGCGTCGTTTTCCGATATCGTCCCCCTGTTCCACGAGCGCTTCCCCCGCGTGCAGATCAACCTCCACGCCGGCAACATCGCCTCGATCACCGAGATGCTCATCAAAAACGAGCTGGACATGATCTACACGCTCGACGCGCAGGTATTCGACACCCAGTTCGTCAAGGTCTTCGAGGCGCAGGAGGATGTCGTCATCGTGACGAACACGGAAAACCCGCTCTCCGGCCGCGCGGATGTGCGTCTGGCCGATCTTGTCTCGCATCCGTTCATCCTCATGAACCACGGCAACCCCTACCGCGACCAGTTCGACCGTGAGCTCGCCCGTCAGGATCTGAGCGTCGAGCCGTTCCTCGAGCTGGAGAGCGACACGCTGGCGCTGCGCCTCATCCGCGAAAATCCGGCGTATCTCTCCGTCCTTCCGCTCTACACGGTCGAAATGAGCATTCACAAGGATAACCTCGCCGTCATTCCCGTGGCCGACTGTCAGATGCGCCAGTGGCGTCAGGTGCTCTACCACAAAAACAAGGTCATCACGCCCCAGATCCAGGGGATGCTCGACGCCATATCCGAGGTCGCGCGCAAGCCGTTCTGACCGCAAGACCGTCATCCCGCGAGGATGCGCCTTTGGGCGCGTCCTCTTTTTTATGCATCTGTGACCATATGTCCCGAAAGGCGCAAAAAAAGGATGCAAAATCCGAAAAAGCGCGGTATAATAGCTCACAAATCATCCGCCGCGCTTTGCGGCGCAAAAGCGAGGGATCCAATTATGCGTATCGTCGTCAAGGTCGGCACCTCCACGCTGGCCTATCCCACCGGAAGGCTGAACATCCAGCGCATGGAGCGCTTCTGCAAGGTGCTCAGCGACCTCAAGAACATGGGGCACGAGATCATTCTTGTCTCCTCCGGCGCCATCGCCATGGGCTTTGGCAAGCTCAATCTGAGCGAGCGGCCAAAGGACGTGCCCACCAAGCAGGCCTCCGCCGCCGTCGGCCAGTGCGAGCTGATGTACACCTACGACAAGCTCTTCACGGAGTATAACCACACTGTCGCGCAGCTGCTCATCACCGCCGCCGACATCGAGGAGGGCGGCGTGCGCAAGCAGAACTTCCACAACACGCTCGAGCGTCTTTTGCAGCTCGGCGCGCTGCCCGTCATCAACGAGAACGACACCTTCTCCACCGCCGAGTTTGGCATCGGCGACAACGATACGCTGTCCGCCATCGTGGCCGCGGCGGTGCGCGCCGACCTGCTCATTCTGCTCTCGGACATCGACGGGCTGTTCGACGGGGACCCGCGCCGGAATCCGGACGCAAGGCTCATTGACACCGTGGACACGATCGACGAGCGCATCATTGCCCTCGGCGGCGGCAGCGGCTCGAGCCTTGGCACCGGCGGCATGGCAACGAAGCTCCGCGCCGCGCAGACCGCGACGGCCGCCGGCTGCGAAATGGTCATTGCCAACGGGGAAAAGCCCGAGCTTCTTTACGATGTGGCCGCGGGCAGACATGTCGGCACCAGATTTCTTGCCGGAGGAGGAAGGACAGAATGAACAGCACAAGAGCGCTTTTGATCCGCACGCGGGCCGCCTGGCGCAGCATCCGCAGCGCGGGCGCGGCGGAGAAGGACCGTCTGCTCCTCGCCATGGCGGACAGCCTTGAGCAGCGCAGCGCGGAGATCCTGCGCGCCAACGCGCAGGACATGGACGCCGCGCGCGGCACGATCTCCGATGTGATGCTCGACCGCCTTGCCCTGACGGAGAGCCGCATCCGCGCCATGGCCGAGGGCATCCGCGAGGCCGCGGCGCTGCCCGACCATGTGGGCCGCGCGCTCGCGCGCTTCGAGCGCCCCAACGGCATGACCATCACGAAGCGGCAGGTGCCGCTCGGCCTTGTCGCCATCATTTACGAGAGCCGCCCGAACGTCACGTCGGACGCCGCCGCGCTGTGCATCAAGAGCGGCAACGTCTGCATGCTGCGCAGCGGCAAGGAGGCCTACCGCTCCTCCCATGCCATCGTCGCGGCGCTGAAGGCGGGCATCGAGGCCGTCGGCGGCGACCCCGACATCGTCAACATCGTCGAGGACACGACGCACGCGAGCGCGCAGGAGCTGATGACGGCCGACGGCCTTGTCGACCTGCTCATTCCCCGCGGCGGCGCGGGCCTCATCCGCGCCTGCGTGGAAAACGCCAGCGTTCCCTGCATCGAAACGGGCACCGGCATCTGCCATGTCTACGTCGATAAGGACGCTGACCTTGACATGGCGGTAAGGATCATCGAGAACGCCAAGACGAGCCGCCCCTCGGTCTGCAACGCCGAGGAGGTCTGCCTTGTCCACCGCGACGCGGCGAAGGCGTTTTTGCCGAAGCTCAAGGCCGCGCTCGTCGACGGGCGCAGGACCGCGGGACTTGTCCCCGTCGAGCTGCGGCTCGACGAGGCCGCCGCAAAGATCATCTCCGGCACGGCGGCCGCTGAGCACGACTTTGACACGGAGTTTCTCGATTACATTCTCGCCGTCGCGGTCGTGGACGATCTGGACGCGGCCATCGCGCACATCCAGCGCCACTCCACGCATCACAGCGACTGCATCGTCACGGAGGATGCCGCCGCGGCGGCGCGCTTTGTCGACGAGGTCGACAGCGCGGCGGTATACGTCAACGTCTCCACCCGCTTCACCGACGGCGGCGAATTCGGTCTCGGCTGCGAGATGGGCATTTCGACGCAGAAACTCCACGCGCGCGGCCCCATGGGGCTCGACGAGCTGAGCACCTACAAATACATCATCACCGGCAGCGGCCAGATTCGATAAGGGAGGAACAGCAGCATGGCAAATTATCAGGCAGGCTTCATCGGCGCGGGCAATATGGGCGGCGCGCTCGCCCTTGCCGCGGTAAGGGCAGTCTCCGGCGGCGCGGTCGCCGTCGCGTGCAGCACGCCCGCGCGTTCCGCCGCCGCCGCGCAGCGGCTCGGCTGCGCGGCCGGCACTCCCGCAGACATCCTCAATAGCAGCCGTTTTGTCTTCCTCGGCGTCAAGCCGCAGATGCTCTCCGGCGTGATCGCCCCGTTCAGGGACGATATCGCCGCCTCGCAGGCCGTCTTTGTCTCGATGCTCGCGGGCACGAGCCTTGTACGGCTCGAGGAGCTGCTGGGCGCGGACAGGAAGATCATCCGCATCATGCCCAACACCCCCTGCTCCGTCGGTCAGGGCCTGACCCTTTTCTGCGCGAACGGAAACGTCACGCCGATGGAGCTTGATGCGTTCAAGGCGCTGCTCTCCTTCTCCGGCGCGCTCGACGAGCTGCCCGAGCACCTTATCGACGCGGCCAGCGCCGTCTCCGGCTGCGGCCCCGCCTACGCCTACATGTTCATCGAAGCGCTCGCCGACGGCGGCGTGAAAAACGGTCTTCCCCGCGCCAAGGCCATCCAGTATGCCGCTCAGATGCTGCTCGGCAGCGCGGAGCTGGCGCTGCGCTCCGGCAAGCATCCCGAGGCGCTCAAGGACGAGGTGTGCAGCCCCGGCGGCAGCACCATCGCGGGCGTCGCCGCGCTGGAAGCGCGCGGCTTCCGCTCGGCCTGCATCGGCGCGGTGGACGCGGCGGTCGAGCGCACCAAATCCCTCTCCTGACGGTTTTGACAGAAAGGCGATACAGATATGTACAGAAACGACAAGAAATACGCACTGACGAACTGCATCATCCTCGACGGCACGGAGCACATGGAACCGCAGACGGGCAAGGCCGTCTGCATCGACGGCGACAGGATCTCGGAGATCGCCGACGCGCAGCACATCCCCGCGGGCTATGAAAAGGTCGACCTCGGCGGAAAATATGTTCTGCCCGGGCTCATCAATATGCACGTCCACCTTCCCGCCTCGGGCAAGCCGAAGAAAAAGGCGAGCGATCCCAAAAAGCTCGTAAAGCTCATCACCTCCTGCGGCCTGACGAATAAGATCGGCCTGCGCATATGCGAAGGCTACGCCAAAACGGAGCTTTTATCCGGCGTGACCACGCTGCGCACCGTGGGCGGCGTCGCCGATTACGACACGAAGATCCGCGATCTCGCTGCGGCGGGCATAATCCTCGCGCCCCGCATCCTCGCGTCGAACATGGCGGTCTCCGTCCCCGGCGGACACATGGCCGGTTCGCTCGCCTACGAGGCGCATAGCGCCGAGGAGGCCTCCGCGCTCGTTGAGAAGATCGCCGCCGACAAGCCCGACCTCATCAAGCTGATGATCACCGGCGGCGTGCTGGATGCCGAGGTCGTGGGCGAGCCTGGCGTGCTGCGTATGCAGCCCGCGCTCGTCAAGGCCGCGTGCGACAAGGCGCATTCTCTCGGCATGCTCGTCGCGGCGCACGTCGAGAGCCCCGAGGGCGTGATGGTCGCGCTGCAAAACGGCGTCGACTCCATCGAGCACGGCGCGCAGCCGACGGATGAAATGCTCGCGCTGTTCAAGGAGCGCCGCGCATTCCAGATCTCGACCATCTCCCCCGCCCTGCCCTACGCGCTCTTCGACCGCAGCATCTCGCACGCGACGTACGAGCAGCAGGAAAACGGGAAGATCGTCTTCGACGGCATCGTCGCGCTCGCGCGGGCGAATCTCGCCGCGGGCGTCCCCGTCGGCCTCGGCACGGACACAGGCTGTCCGTACATCACACACTACGATATGTGGCGCGAGCTGCACTACTTCTCAAAATACTGCGGCGTAACGCCAAAATTTGCACTTTTCAGTGCAACGCTGCTCAATTCCCGTCTCGCAGGCGTGGAAAAGCTGACCGGCAGCATCGAAAAAGGCAAGCAGGCCGACCTCATCGTCTGCGCGAACGACCCGCTCAAGGATCTGAGCGCGCTGCGTGCGCTCGACATGGTCGTCAAGGGCGGCTATCGCATCGATAAGCCGCAGATCAAAAAGATGCCCGAGGTCGAGCGTGAGCTCGATAAGTTCCTGTGAGCGCGATGAAATACCTCGTCTTATCCGACTCGCACGGAAGCGTCGACAACATGGCGCGCGCCGTCGAGCTTGTGAAGCCGTGCGGCGTCATCCACCTCGGCGACTGCTGGCGCGACGCGGAGGAGCTGCGTGCGCTTTTCCCCCGCCTGCCGCTCGAGCAGGTGCCTGGCAACTGCGACTTCGGGCGCTTTGAAGCGCTCGAGCGCGTGCTCATTCTGGACGATCACCGCGTCCTCATCGCGCACGGGCACACAATGGGCGTAAAAACGGGTCTTCTTCGCGCGCAGTACCGCGCGCTCGAAATGAACGCCGACATTCTGCTCTTCGGCCACACGCACGTGCCGCTCGTGGACGCGGCGTCACGGCCGATGCTGCTCAACCCCGGCGCCATCGGCGATCCCCGCCGCCCGACCTACGGCGTGCTCGAGTTCAGGGACGGGCAGATCTGCCCGTCGGTTTTCAAACTGGACAAGGAATAGGAAAAAAAAGCGATGTGCCTTGCGGCACATCGCTTTTCTGTTTTGCTTCATGCGTTCCACTCGCGCACCTGTTTGCGCAGCCAATCGCACCATGCGTCCACACCCTCGCCCGTCTTGGCGGAGATAGGAAAGATCTTGAGCTTTGGGTTGCGCATGTGCGCGTATTCGACGACCTTGTCCATGTCGAAGTCGAAATACGGCAGCACATCGATCTTGTTGATGATCAGCGCGTCGCACACGGTAAAGATAAGCGGGTACTTGAGCGGCTTGTCGTGCCCCTCCGGCACGGAGAGGATCATCGCGTTTTTGACCGCGCCCGTGTCGAACTCCGCAGGGCAGACGAGGTTGCCGACATTCTCAAGCACCACAAGATCCAGCTCCTCCGTGCCGATCTCCCTGAGCCCCTGCTCCGTCATGCCCGCGTCAAGGTG
Organism: uncultured Oscillospiraceae bacterium; assembly: GCA_934572465.1. Taxonomy (GTDB): domain Bacteria; phylum Bacillota; class Clostridia; order Oscillospirales; family Oscillospiraceae; genus Hominicoprocola. The sequence continues at coordinate 52,752 of CAKTLG010000005.1, read as the reverse complement.
GCACATGCCGCCCGTGTGCAGCTGGAGGGACTTGACGCCCGCGCCCGCGATGGTCTTTGCGTCCACGTCGGAGTCGATATCCGCCTCCATCACGCCGATGCGCAGCTCATCTCTGAGCGTCTCGAGCGTGCGCAGCAGCGTCGTCGTTTTGCCGCTGCCCGGGGAGGACATCAGGTTCAGCAGGAACGTCTTCTCCTCCTTGAGCTGCGCGCGAAGCCGCGCGGCCTCGCGGTCATTGTCGGCAAAAACGCTTTCCTTCACCTCGATGATCTTATAGGGTTCCATCATATTGCCTCGATCTCCTTCAAGTTGATCTCGCTGCCCTGCTTGAGCCACGTTTTTTCGCTGCCGCAGTGCGGGCAGGTGCGTCCATACTGCACGGTGGGATAGTCTCTGCCGCAGCCCTCGCAGTATGTCACGGCGGGAATGGTCTCGATCTTCAGCTCCGCCTCCGGCAGAAGCGCGGTCTTTTTGACCGCCCAGTTCCAGCAGCTCACAAGCTCGTGCGGGATCGCGCCGCTCACCTCGCCGAGCTCAAGCGTCACGGACGCGACGCTCGAAAGGCCGTTTTCCTCTCCGATCCGTTCCACGCTCTTGATGACGTGGAAAACAATGCCCAGCTCGTGCATTACGTATTCTTTTTCGCCGCGCGCCTGATCTTGAACTCGCGCTTGATCATGTACGGCAGAATAGCCTTCATCTTGTCCTCGCAGGCGTACATCTTGCTGCACTCGGGCCTCTCGCGGTGGAGATGGATCGCGTCGAACGCGCACTTCGTCGTGCACACGCCGCAGCCGATGCACTTGTTCGGGTCGACCACGCTCGCGCCGCAGCCAAGGCAGCGCGCGGTCTCCTTTTTGACCTGCTCCTCGGTGAACGCGATGCGCTCGTCGCTGAACGTCCTGCGCAGCGCCTCGTTGTAGCCGATGCGCTGGCGGGGCGTCGTGTCGTAATTGACGGGGATCAGGGCCTTTTCCTTGTCAAGCTCGATAAACTGGCGGCGGTTGCGGCCGACGGTCAGCGTCGCGCGCTGAACAAAGCGATGCAGCGAGATCGCGCCCTCCTTGCCCGCGGCAATGGCGTCGATGGCAAACTTCTGGCCCGTGTAGGCGTCGCCGCCGACGAAGATGTCGGCTTCCGCCGACTGATATGTAACGGGGTCGGCCTTGACCGTGCCGTTGGGGTTGAACTCGACGGCGGTGCCGGTGAGCAGACCGCGCCAGTCGACCTTCTGCCCGATGCAGTAGAGAACCGTCGTGCATTCGGCCTGCTCGTTCACGCTGTCGTCAAACTCGGGCGCGAAGCGGCCCTCGTCGTTCTTCACGCGCGTGCACCTGCGGAATTTGATGCCCGCACACTTGCCGTCCTTCACAACGATCTCGGTCTGGCCCCAGCCGGCGTGGACGGTGATGCCGTCGCGCTCGCACTCGCTGCGGTCTTCCTCGCCCATCGGCATATCGTCGTAAGCCTCAAGGCAGTAGAGGTCAACGCTCTCCGCGCCGCAGCGCACCGCCGTGCGCGCGACGTCCGCGCCAATGTTGCCGCCGCCGATGACGACGACTCTGCCGGAAAGCGTCTTCTTCTCGTGCAGGTTGACCTCCCGCATAAAGTCGATGCCCGCCATGACGCTATCCGCGTCGCCGCCGGGGATGTTCAGCTTCCCGCCGGACTGGAGGCCGACGGCCACATAGAAGCCCTGATAGCCCTGCTCGCGCAGCTGCGCGATGGTCACGTCCCTGCCGACCTCCACGCCGCAGCGGAATTCGACGCCCAGCTCGCGCAGAATGTCGATCTCGGCCTCCACCACGTCTTTTTCAAGTCGGAAGCTCGGGATGCCGTTCATCAGCATACCGCCCGGGCGCGCCTCCTTTTCAAACACCGTCGGGCGGTAGCCCTTTTCGGCGAGGTAGTACGCGCACGACAATCCCGCGGGGCCGCCGCCGATGACGGCGATCTTCTCGGAGAATTCGCCGTCGACCTTCGGGATGACCTTCTCCGGCACGAAGCGCGTTTCCGCGTTCAGATCCTGCTGGGCGATAAAGCGCTTGACCTCGTCGATGGCGACGGCCTGATCGACCGTGCCGCGCGTGCAGGCGTCCTCGCAGCGGCGGTTGCAGATGCGGCCGCAGACCGCGGGGAACGGATTTTCACGCTTGATGAGCTGGAGCGCCTCGCGGTACCTGCCCTGCGCGGCCAGCTTCAGGTAGCCCTGCACCGCGATGTGCGCGGGGCAGGCAGTTTTGCACGGCGAGGTGCCGGTATCATAGCAGTTGATGCGGTTTTTGTCGCGGTAGTCGACGCTCCACTTTTCCGGCCCCCACTTGACCTCGTCGGGCAGCTCCTGACGGGGATACTCGATAAAGCCATCCTTCGTGCAGAGCTTCTGCCCGAGCTTGACCGCGCCCGCGGGACAGTTTTCGACGCAGCGGCCGCAGGCGACGCAGTTCTCGCTCTCGACGCTTGCAACATACGCGCTGCGTGACAGGTTCGGCGTGTTGAAAAGCTGCGACGTGCGCAGCGCGTTGCAGACGTTGACGTTGCAGTTGCAGATGCCGAAGATCTTCCGCTTGCCGTCGATATTCGTGATCTGGTGAACGAAGCCGTTGTCCTCGGCCTTTTTGAAGATCGCAAGCGCTTCTTCCTTCGTGATGTACTCGCCGCGCTGCGTCTCGACGATGTAATCGGCCATGTCGCCCACGCCGATGCACCAGCTCTCCACATCGTCGCCGCAGCCCTCGCCCAGCTTTGCGCGGCTCAAGCGGCAGGAGCACATGCTCTTGGCGTACTTGCCCTCGTACTTGCTCAGCCAGTAGGAGATGTGCTCCAAGTCGATCGACTCGTTCTCCGTCTCGATGGCCTTTTCCACGGGGATAACGTGCATACCGATGCCCGCGCCTCCCGGCGGCACCATGGGCGTGATCTTTTCAAGCGGGAGCATCGTCATGCGCTCAAAGAACGCAGCGACCTCGGGATGCTCGTCGATCTGGCTTTTGCGCATATTCAGAAATTCCGCGCTGCCGGGGACGAACAGCGGCAGCACCCAGCGCTTTTCGTGCCTGGGATTTTTGCCATCCAGATCCTCCCAGTTGTACTCGATGATGCCCGTCCACGCCATTTCCGTCAGGAGCTTTTCAAGCGGCTCGCGCTCCATCTTCGTCAGCTTCATCAGCTGCTCGGTCGTCTTGGGCTTGCGCACGCCCATCTTGAGCGCAACGTCGACCATCTCGTCGGTCATCACGCTCGCAAGGCCCCAGTACTCGGGATCGTCCGCCGTGGCCTTGAGCCCGATGCGGTTGGTTATCATGCTGCCGAGCTTGAGGACGTTTTCGCGCGGGGCGTCCGTGCGGGGGATCTTAAAATCCAGCTTGCTCTCGTCGAGAGGGAAATTCGTGGGCTTGCTGCCGTTGATATCGCTCATGCTCCTGCTCTCCTTTTTTCGCGGCGCACCGCGTTTTTTATATCGCCGCGCCGCTTGCCGACGCCGCGGCGGCTTTTTCCGGTCTGCGCGGTTTTCTTCTATTTTACACGAAATCCCCCTCGTTTTCTATTGACTGATTTCATAAACTGCCACGCCTTTTCCTGTTTTCGCTCCCCGCGCGGCGCGTCCGCAGAGAATGCCGGCCGCACTTGACGGCGCGCGCGATCCGTGGTATCATCACGCTGTCCCCGGAAAGAGCGCTCTGACCGGCGGACAGTTCAATTTCATTCTACCGTTCTGGCGGCAAGGATGCGCTCCGAGCCGGAAGAAGGGGGACGCAAGGCACGGCGGACGCCGTGTCCGGACCTGTCATATCCATCCCTTCTGTCAAAGCGGCGGAAGGGATGATCTATTTTCAGGAGGGGATGCAGATGGAAACGCGCGTTGCCGTGCTGGCGATCATCGTCCGCGAGGGAAGCTCCGTGCAGACGCTCAACGAGCTGCTGCACCAGTACGGGCAGTACATCATCGGACGCATGGGCGTACCGTACCGTGAAAGGGGCGTGAACATCATCAGCGTGGCGCTCGACGCGCCGGGCGATGTGATCTCGGCGCTCTCCGGCAAGCTCGGCCGGCTCGACGGCATCACCGCGAAGACCGTCTACGCCCCCGAAAGCAGCATCGGAAAGGAAGCTATCAAATGAAGAGGAAATTTACACACATTTTTGCCCTGTGCCTGACGCTTGCGCTTGCGCTTGCGCTCGCCGCCTGCGGACAGAAGGCGAACGAGACGCCGGAGGAAACGCCGGAGCCGCCCGCGCAGGAGGCGGAGGCTCCCGTCACCGCCCGCATTGCCGCGCTCAAGGGCCCCACGGCCATGGGCCTTGTCAAGCTCATGAGCGACGCGCCGTACTCCTCGAGCGGCCCGCTCTATGACTTCACGCTCGCCGGCTCCGCCGACGAGGTGACGCCCGCGCTCATCAAGGGCGAGCTCGACATGGCCTGCGTGCCCGCGAACCTCGCCGCCGTGCTCTATAACAAGACCGGAGGCGATATCGAGGTGCTGGCGGTCAACACGCTCGGCGTCCTCTACATCGTGGAAACCGGCGAGAGCGTGCAGTCCATTGCCGACCTCAAGGGGCAGACCATCGTGGCCGCGGGCAAGGGCTCTACGCCCGAATACGCCCTGCGCTATCTGCTGAGCGAGAATGGCGTCGACCCCGACAATGACGTGACGATCGACTGGAAAAGCGAGCACAGCGAGTGCGTCGCGGCGCTGGCTTCTGGTCAGGCATCCATCGCGCTGCTGCCGCAGCCGTTCGTCACCGTGGCGCAGAGCAAGATCGACGGTCTGCGCATGGCGCTTGACCTGACGGCGGAGTGGGACGCGCTCGATAATGGCTCCACGCTCATTACAGGCGTGATCGTTGCGCGGCGCGGCTTCGTCGAGGAGCATCCCGCCGCGGTCAGCACCTTCCTGTCCTATTACGCCGCAAGCGTCGACTGGGTGAACGCCAACACGGCGGACGCCGCCGCGCTCATCGGCGAATACGGCATCGTAGACGCGGCCGTCGCGGAAAAGGCGCTGCCCTACTGCAACATCGTCTGCCTGACGGGAGCGGAGCTTCTTGAAGCGCTGCCTGGTTATCTCTATGTTCTATGGGAGGCAGACCCCGCCGCTGTCGGCGGCGAGATGCCGGATAACAGCTTCTACTTCGCATAAAAGCTTTCCAGCGGCGGGCGCTGTCCCGCCGCTGACCACATTCAGAGAGGAGAGGAAAGGCGTGAAACGAAAACCGCAGAAAATGCGCGCGTGGGCGGTCGTTTTCTGGCTGCTCGTCTGGCAGGGCGCGGCGATGGCGCTGCGCGCGGCGTATCCGCACGGCGCGCTGCTGCTCGCCTCCCCTCTCTCCGCGCTCGGGCGGCTTTTCACGCTTGCTGGGACGGTGCCGTTCTGGCGGGCGGTGCTTGCGTCGGCGTCGCGCATTCTGGGGGGCTTTCTGCTCTCGTGTGTGCTCGCGGTCGCGCTCGCGGCGCTTTCGGCGCGCTTTTCCCGCGTGGAGGAGCTGCTCGCGCCGCCCGTCGCGGTCATCAAGGCCGTGCCGGTCGCGTCGTTCATCATCCTCGCGCTCGTCTGGCTCCCGAGCCGGAGCCTCGCCTTCTTCATCGCCGCGCTGATGGTCTTCCCGCCGGTATATCTGAACGTCCTTGCGGGCGTGCGGTGCGCGGACGCGTCGCTTCTTGAGATGGCGCGGGTATTCCGCGTGCCGTTTTCGCGCACGCTGCGCGGCATCTATCTGCCGCAGGTGCTGCCGTACTTCCGCGCGGCGGTCAGCACGGCGTTGGGACTCTGCTGGAAGGCCGGCACGGCAGCGGAGGTCATCGGCCTGAGCGGCGGCACGATCGGCGAGCGGCTTTACACCGCGAAGGTCTACTTCCAGACGCCGGACCTCTTTGCCTGGACGGCGGTGATCGTGCTGCTGTCGGCAGGCTTTGAAAAGCTGTTTCTCCTTGCGGTGGACAAAATAGCGGAAAGGGTGGGCGCGTGATGGAGCTTGTCGTAACGAACCTCAAAAAGTCCTATGACGGCAGGGCGGTGCTGGATGGCCTGTTCTTCACCGCGCCCGTGGGGCTGACGCGCATCGCCGGCGATTCGGGTATCGGCAAGACGACGCTGCTGCGCATCCTGCTGGGGCTGGAAACGCCCGACGGCGGCACGGCCGCGCCAAAGGGGCTCCGCTGGGCGGCGGTCTTTCAGGAGAACCGGCTGCTTTCGCAGCTCGACGCCGCGGGGAATCTCCGCTTCGCGCTCGGCGCGGCCTACGACAGTCAGAAAGCCGCGGAATTGCTTGCGGCGCTCGGTCTCGCCGATACCGGCGGGAAAAGGGTGAGCGATTATTCCGGCGGCATGAAGCGCCGTCTGGCGCTCGCCCGCGCGCTGCTCGCGCCCTGCGACGCGCTCGCGCTCGACGAGCCGTTTACGGGGCTGGACGCAGCGAACCGCAGCGCGGCGCTTTCGTGCATCCTGCGCGCGGCGGAGGAAAAGATCGTCCTGCTGGCCGCGCACGATGCGCTCGCGCTGCCGGAGGGCTGCGCGGTCGTGGCGCTGTGAACACGCACCAAGGATAAAAACGAGGGCGGGGGCTTCAGGCCCCCGCCCTTGTTCTGCCTTCTGCCGGCCGCTCCGCAGCGTCCCCGTCCATACGCCGCAAAAGAGCATTACGGCATTCCGCATATTCTGCACAAAGCCTCAGTCCTTTTCCTCCGTGCGGATGAACATGGTGAGAAAGGCGGCTGCCAGCAGCGCGCAGGATACCCAGATCCCGCGCTCGGCAAAAGCCCTTGTCACCAGCGCGCCAAGCCCCGCGCCCACGGCGAAAATACCGATCACGCCGAAATAGGTCAGCGCCTTGTGCAGCACCTCGCGGTCATGCGTATGGAAGTACGCGCACAGCGCGTCCGTGCCGCTGCGCATATTGCCGATGCACATGGTGCTCGCGTAGGCGTGGCCGCGCACCTTGCGGAAGGTCTGCACCTGCATGGCGCAGACGAACGAAACGAGCGCGTTGGCGATGGTATCGGCCTCCTGCGGCAGAAAGCCGACGAAAAACAGCAGCACGATCTCCGCCAGCACGATGAGCTGCCGCCAGTGCACCTTCTCCATGTACTTATAGTGCCGGTGAATGCACTCGGCGATGAAAATGCCGAGCATGAACGAGAGCACCGGCACGAGATAGCGTCGGCTGTGCGCCCAGTCGCCGTCAAAAAGATACCCGCTGAAGAGCACGATGTTGCCCGTCTGCGCGTTGGCAAACACCCCGCCGCGGCAGAGATAGGTGTAGGCGTCCTGCAAACCGCCGGAGAGGATGATGAACGCCGCCGTCAGCATGGATTCCGACATCTGCCCGTGCGGCCTGTAGTCAAGCTGAGCCATTTGTAAGCGCCCCCATTTCCCTTTTGTAGTCTCACATGATACACGTACCGCACCGGTTTGTCAACCGGCGCCCTATGCGTTCCCGCAAACGAGCGCCCGCGTCCGCTTATAAAGCGGACGCGGGCGCTGAGAAAATGCCGTTTCTGCGCTTATCCGGCAAGCCGCTGGCAAAAGCGCATCAGGATCACCGCCGTCTGCGCGCGGGTGGCGGTGCCCTTGGGGGAAAGCAGATTGCCGGAGGTACCGGTGATGAGCCCCTCGGCGTTGGCCCACGCCATCGCGGTGCGGGCGTAGCCGCCGATCGCGGAGGCGTCCGAGTACCCGCTCATGCTGCCTGCTGCGGAAAGGTCGCAGCCCTTATACTGCGCGTAGCGGTAGAGGATCGCCGCAAGCTGCTCGCGCGTCAGCGCGTCATTCGGGCCAAAGCGCCCGTCGCCGTAACCGCTGACGATGCCGTTCGCCGCTGCCCACGCGGCAGCCTGCTCGCAGTAGCTGCCGGATGAGATATCCGTAAAGGGGCTTGCGCCGCTCGCGGCATCCGTTCCCTCAAGACGGTAGAGAATGGTCACGAGCATCCCGCGCGTAACGGTCGCGTTCGGAGAAAACGCGCCGCCGCCCGTTCCGGTCATCAAACCGTTTTTGCAGGCGTACTGCACCGCCTCATAGTACCAGTCGCCCGAGGAGACATCGGTGAAGCTGCCGCTCTGCATCGGCGGGGTGAAGCCGGAGCCGTCGCTGCCGCCGTCCATGCCGGAAGGCGGTGTGGGCGGCTGACCGTTCGCGTCATCGGGAAGCGCGGGCGGGGTATTGCCGCCGTTTCCCTGCTGGCCGGAGCCGCTGCCGGAGGGGCCGCCCTGCGGGCCGCCGCCCGTCATGCCGGAGGACGACGTGCCCGTCTGCGCAGACGCAGACGCGACGCTGGAACTGCCGCTATAGAGGCTGTAGCTGCCGCCGGAGGTCAGCTTTGCGGAGGAGAAGAACACATAGCTCGCATTGCACTTTGCCGTGCCGCTGTAGACCGTGCTGCCGGAGCTGTCCTTGATGGTAAAGGCGCTGCCTTTGCTCAGGCTGGCGGAGGACTGCGCGGCTGAAGTGCTGCCCATGCCGCCCGGCCTGCCGTTCATGCCGCTGGGGCCGCCGCCCATGCCGCCGGCGGAGCCGAAGGTCACGTAGGGCTGCGATGCGCTGATGCGCACGCCCATGCCGCTGCTTCCGCCCGCGGCGAGCACCGTGCCGCCGGTGACGCTCAGCGTGCCGTCGGCGTCGAGCGGCTGGTTATCGGCGGTATTTGCCGTCCACACGATGACCGTGCCGCCGGAGATCGTCAGATCGCCGTTGGAGTCAAAGCCGTCGCCCGTGGACGAGTAGGCGGTGATCGCGCCGCCGGAGATCGTCATGGAAAAGCTGTAGTCCGTCAGGTCGGAGTTCGCCGCGTTCAGGCAGTCGTCGGTCGAGGTGATATCGATGCTGCCGGAGCGGATGTTCAGCGTGGCCGCTTCCAGCCCCTCATAGCATTCCGTGATGGTGATGCTCGGCCCCGCCGTGCCGTTCGCGCCCACGTTCATCACATAGTCGCAGTGGATGGCGTCGTCCTTCGCCGCAATGCTGAGCGTGCCGCTCTCAATGTTCAGCTCCTGCTCGGCATTGATTGCATCGTTGACGGATGCGGTGATATTCAGCGTCAGGCCACGGATGGTCAGGGACGCTTCGCCCTCCTCGTCAGTCGTCGCGCCGGACTTGATGCCGTTTTTGCCGTTGGCGGCGATGTTCAGCGTACCGGAGCCGCAGAGCGTGACGGTCGAGCCGTCCTTGCACCTGATGACCGCGTTTTCGGCGTTCTCGTTGCCGGGATAGCTTTCGTCGTTGTTCTTTGCGCTGTCGGTCAGGGTGTTGGTCGTGCCGCTTGCGGCCACGATCGTCACCTCAGTCGACTTGTTGCAGGCAATGGGGGCGGTGTCGCCGCTCGTGAGCGTCAGACCGTTGAGCACGAGCGTCACGCCGGTCGTGCCCTTTTTGATCTTGATGGAGCCGTCCGAGCAAACGCCGGAAACGATGTAGGTGCCGGCGGCGTTGATGGTAAGCGCCGTGCCGTCGGTCTTATAGCCGTTGTAGTCGCCTTCGGCGACGGTGATCCCGCTGTTGGTAAAGGTAAACCTTGTCGCGCCGCTCGCCGTGTATTCCGACTCGGCGCGCGCCGTCGCCGGAAGCAGAAGCAGCAGCAGGAGCAGCGCCATTGCGCCCGCAAGAACACGGGATCTCGGAAGTGTCTTTGTCATGGTCCTCATCCTTTCATTGTTGTTTTGGGAAAGCGTTTATTGCAGCACCGTGCCGTCAGCCAGCGTGATGGTGTAGCCGTTAAAGTCGATGGTGCCGTTGTTCACAAGGCTCGTGATGGTGCAGCTGCCGGTGAGCTTCCACGTGCAGCCGCTCTCGATCGTCACGACCGCGTTGTCGCTGACGGCCGCGCCGCCCTCGGCGTTTTCGACGATGTTGATGGTGCCGGTGAACACGCTGCCGCCTTTCAGCGTCATCGTGAGCGCCGAGATCGTATCAACGACAATATCGCCCGCAAGCGTCTGGCCGTCGGCGGTGAACTCGACCTGCGCGCCGTTGCCGCCCGCCGTGCCCCAGCCGTGGCTGGCGCTGTTGCCGGTCACGCGCAGCAGCGCGCCGCCGCCGTTATTGACGATGCTCACGCCCGAAAGCGTCAGCAGGCAGTGGGTGTTCGTGATGTAGAACATATCGCCGTTATTGCTGACAAGGCTGCCGCCGGTCATCGAGAAGACGGACGTGCCGACGTCCGCGTCGCCGCTCATCGACTGGTAGATCATCACGTTATGCACGTTCTCCGAGGAGCTCGCGCCCTTGTCGCTGCTCATATTGCCGATGACATAGCAGTTTTCGAGCGTGATGGAATTTTTGCCCTCGATGACCAGCGCCTCGGAGTTGTTGGCCGTCAGGTTTGCGTTCTTCACAGTGATGTCCGCTGTGGAATAGACGGCGGGGGAGTTGTAGCCGTTCGAGGTGTACGCGCCGCCGTCGACATTGACCGTGCCGCCGCCGCGGTCGGAGCGGATGGCCGCGGACGAATTGCCCGAAGTCTCAACAACCAGGTTGCTCGCGTTCGTCGTGCCGCCGCCGGTGGTCTGGATGCCGCCGGAGTTATCCGCCGTTGTGGTGATGGCAGAGTCCGAAATGTTCACGGTCGTGCCGCTGCCGTAGCTGAACACGCCGTTGCCGTTCTGCGCGGAGGACGTGACCGTCGCGTTCTTGATGGTCACCGTTGCGCCGTTCGTCGCAAGGAGCGCCGCATTCATGCCGTAAAAGTCGCCGTCCTCGGTGTTCGAGGTCGCGCCCGCGCTCTTATCGACGGTAACGCCGTCGAGCGTAACGACCGCGCCGTCCACGCGCAGGGCGTTTTCATCGTCGCCGGTCGAGGTGTAAACGACGCCGCTGTAGGTGCCGTCGTCGCTGATGGTATTGGCGGCGGTGCCCTGTGTCACCTCGCCGCTGCCGCCAAAGCCCATGCCGCCGGTGCCGCCCTGACCGCCCACGGTCTGGACCGCCGCGCTGGTCACGCTGCTGCCGCTGCCGACCTCGACGGTCAGGATATCGCCCTCGGCAATGTCGCTGAGCGTAACGGTCTCGCCGTTTTTCGTGATCTCCACATCGGCGAAGTCGAGCGTCACGCTCTCGTCGCCCGCAGTGAATGTGCTCATGCCGCCCATGCCGTCCGGCGCGCCGCTGGGCGCTTCCCCGTCAGGCTTCTCCGGCGGCTGGCTGTCGCTGCTGTCGATCTGTCCGTCAGGCTTCTCCGGCGGCTGGCTGTCGCTGCTGCCATTCTGTCCGCTCGGCAGCTCGGGCGGCTGGCTGTCGCCGCTGCCATTCTGTCCGCTCGGTGCTTCGCCGTCAGGCTTTTCCGGCGGGGTCTGGCCGCTTTGCGCACCGTCCGGTGCGCTGCCCGACGGCGCGGCGATCTCGCTCAGCTCGCCGAGCTGCATCGTCACGGACGTACCGTTGATGGCGGTGATCTCGCCGGTAAGCGTCTGGCCGGAATAGTCCGCCGCATTTTTGCTCCCGCACGCGGCGAGCGACAGTGTCAGCGCCGCCGCGCAGAAAAGGGACAGCACCTTTCTTCCCTTCATAAAAATGACCTCCTTCGTCATTGGATCGTCAGATATCTCCACATCATTGGGGGGGCGAAATGTCCGTCTCCCCTGTGGATGCGGCTATTATGGCGCGCCAACCTAAAGCGCCGCTAAAGGCTGGCGCGCTTTTCATTTTTCCCTGACGCGCGGCAAAAAGGGCGCAAAAAAGCGCCGCGCGGGAGTTTTTCCCACGCGGCGCGCGTGTTGATGGCTGTCATAGCCGGTATTTTCAGCGTTACAGTCCCAGTCCCTCGACCCACTTCTGCACGCTCGCGGCGCTTTCGCGGCTGCTCATGCGCTTGCCGGAAAGCCACCTTGTATCGGCGGAGCAGCATTTTTTCAGGATGCTCTCCGTCTTCCCCATGCCGCTGCCGCCGGAGGTGGCAAAGGCGATCACGGTCTTGCCCGCAAAGTCATAGCCCTCGAGAAACGTCTCGATGATGCGCGGTGCCTGATACCACCAGATGGGAAAGCCCACAAACACCGTGTCATACTGCGCCATGTCCGCGACCCGGCCCGCGATGGCGGGGCGGCTCTTTTCATCGTTCATCTCGATCGTGCTGCGGCTCTTCCTGTCGTTCCAGTCGAGATCGGCGGCGGTGTAGGCCGTCTCCGGCGCGATCTCGAAAAGGTCGCCGCCGATCACGCCCGCGATGGTCTTCGCCAGCCTTGCAGTCTCGCCGCTGGCGGAAAAATAGGCTACCAATGCCTTTTTCATTGCCATACGCTCCTTTCACGTGCTGCGCGCTCCCGCGCGCTTCGGCTCAGTACGCGACGCCCCAGTAGATGTCGGTCGTGCATTCCTTGCCGCAGCAGACGCACTTGCCCGTCGTGCCGCTCTGCTTGAGGGGCATGCAGCGGGAGGAAACGCCCGCCTGCTCCTTCATCTTCAGCTCGCACTCGAGGCTGCCGCACCACTTCGTGCGGGCGAAGCCGCCGCGGCCGGAGGCCATTTCCCTGACCTCGTCGACGGTTTTGAGATCGAACGTGTTGTCCTCAAGATTCTTTTCCGCCACGGCGTACATATTGTCGTGGATGGCGTCGAGCAGCGCCTTGATCTCGTCGACGATGCCGTCGATCTTCGCCGTGACCTTTTCGCCGTTGTCGCGGCGGACGAGGCAGCAGTTGCCCTCAGCCAGATCGCGGGGGCCGAGCTCAAGACGGATGGGCACGCCGCGCATCTCGTACTCGGCGCACTTCCAGCCCATGGACTGGTCGCTGTCGTCCAGCTTAACGCGCACGTCGGCAGCGATGAGCTCTGCCATCACGCTCTTGGCGGTCTCGAGCACCTCGGGATTCTTGTGTGCGGCGATGGGCACGATGACGACCTGCGTGGGCGCGATGCGCGGGGGCAGGACAAGACCGTTGTTGTCGCCGTGGGTCATGATGACCGCGCCGATCATGCGCGTGGTGGAGCCCCAGGACGTCTGGAACGGGTACTGGAGCTTGTTGTCGCGGCCGGTGAAGGTCACGTCGTAGGCGCGGGAGAACTTGTCGCCAAAATAGTGGCTCGTCGCGCCCTGGAGCGCCTTGCGGTCCTTCATCATGCACTCGACGGTATAGGTCGCCTCGGCGCCCGCGAACTTCTCCTTCTCGGTCTTGCGGCCGGGGACGACAGGGATGGCGAGCACGTGGCGGAAGAAGTCGGCGTAGCATTCAAGCTGCTGCATCGTCTCGGCCTGCGCCTCCTCGGCGGTCTCGTGGATGGTGTGGCCCTCCTGCCACCAGAACTCACGCGAGCGCAGGAACGGGCGGGTGGTCTTCTCCCAGCGGATGACGGAGCACCACTGGTTATAGAGCATGGGCAGCTGGCGGTAGGTCTGCAATACGCGGGACCAGTGGTCGCAGAACATCGTCTCGGACGTGGGGCGGAAGGCAAGGCGCTCCTCGAGCTTCTCGCTGCCGCCCATCGTGACCCACGCGACCTCGGGGGCGAAGCCGTTGACGAGCTCGCCCTCTTTTTTCAGCAGGCTCTCGGGGATCAGGACAGGCATCGCCACGTTCTCATGTCCGGTCTTCTTGAACTCGGCGTCCATCAGGCGCTGCATATTTTCCCAGATGGCGTAGCCATAGGGGCGCAGGATGGTAAAGCCCTTGACGCTGGCATACTCGACAAGCTCCGCCTTGCGGCAGATGTCGGTATACCATTGGGCGAAATCGTCCTCAAGATTGGTGATCTGTTCGACTTTTTTGTCTTTGGCCATGTTTATGTTCTCCCTTTTCTCAGGTTAGAGTTCTAAAGAGGTATTGTATTGTTTTTGCACCGAATTGTCAAGCGCGGGACAGGGAAAAGGTGCGCAGCGGCCTTGCCGCTGCGCACCTTTTCGGTCATTTTTTACACCACCGTCGGGAATTTGAGGATCGCTTTGAAGAGGTCGCCGTCGATGGCGAGCGCCATCGTGCCGCCCTGCAGCTCCGTCAGGCTCCGCGCGATGGAAAGCCCCAGTCCGTTGCCCTCGGTCGTGCGCGCGCTGTCGCCGCGCACGAAGCGCTCCATCAGCTCCTCGGCGGGGATGTTGAGCGCCGCGCGCGAGGTGTTCTTGAACGTCACCACCGCGTCGCCGCCGCTCTTTTCAAGCGTCAGATACACGCGCGTGCCGTTTTGCGCGTACTTGCAGATGTTGGAGAGCAGATTGTCGAGCACGCGCCACATCAGCGCGCCGTCCACGCAGCAGTAAAGCTCCTTTTCCGGCAGCACATCCACCAGCGTCAGCTCGGCGGCGGCCAGCCGCTCGCCGTACTCGCCCGCGACCTGCGACAAAAGCTCGTTCATGCTGCACCGCGCGGCGTTCACCGCCAGATTGCCCGTGGACGCCTTGCTCGCCTCCACCAGATCCTCCGTCAGCTTCTTGAGCTTGAAGGCCTGCCGCTTGAGCACGTTCAGGTATTCCTCCTCCTGCTCCTCCGTATGCTCATGCTGCAAGAGGTCGACATAGTTGATGATGCTCGTCAGCGGCGTTTTGATGTCGTGCGAAACGTTCGTGATGAGCTCGGTCTTCAGCCGCTCGCTCTTGAGCTGCTTTTCCACCGCGATGGCCATGCCGCCGCCGATGGAGTTGAGGTTTTCCGCATGGCGCTTCAGGTCCCAGTACATCCACTTTGTGTCCACCTGCGCGTTGAGATCGCCCGCAGCGAGGGCCTCGCCCTCCTTCTGCAGCTTTCTGAGCTGGAGCGAGAACAGGCATGCCGCAATGGACAGCGCAAACAGCGTCAGCAGCAGCGCCCCGTCCGCGTGATTGCTCTCAAAGGCGATGAAGAGCACGCTGAGCACAAGGCAGCCCACCACCGTGCGCCAGATCATCGGGATCCCCTCGACGATGCCGCGGCAGAGCGTGCAGAGCGTCCGCCAGCACCATCTGACCGCGCGCCAGCAGAAGCGCAGCACGTAGAATGTGATGGTGTGCCGCCACCATTTGCCGAGCTTCACGCGCGTGCAGAGCGTGGTCCACAGCCCCAGCACCAGCGCGGCGAGAAGGAATCCGACGCCGAGCAGCCCCAGATCGTAGGGCGGCGTGTAGTAATCCGCGTACAGACGCAGAAAGTACTCCCCCGCCGCCAGCAGAAACGCGCCGGCAAAGCCGTCGAGCGCAAGGTAGAGATCGAAGGGGATCTTCTCCTGCCAGCCCGCCTCGATCGTGCCGTCCTCGCGCCGCCCCGCGCCGCGGGCGAGGAAGATGAAGAGAAACAGCTCCGCAACGCCGAGCAGCACGAGCATCGTCGCCGCGTTTTCTCCCCAGTTGAGCATGTTGTCGTAAAAGGTCTTCGCCCAGTAGACATTGTCCTGCGCAGGCAGATCTCTGACAAGGTACAGGTTGAATTCCTTGCCGTCATAGACGGTGCTGTAGCAGAAGATATCCTCCTCCGCGGCGTTGCTGAACTCCATCACGCCATCCTCGCTCGTCACGCTGAAGCGGATGTTGCTGTAGCTGTCGCCCTTGGGGAAAATTTTGTCCAGCTCATAGCTGCCGTCGTCCGCATTCGTGTATTCCGAGAAAATGTTCCACGACTCACGGTTGACCGCGCCGAGGCAGATGTCGCTCGTGTAAAAATCCTTGCTCATGCCGCCGTAGGAAAACGCCAGCCCCGCCGCGTAGGCAAGCAGCAGCGGCACGAGCAGCGCCGCGAGCAGAAAGGCCACGGTCTTCGTCCAGAAATTGCGCGTCCATGCTGTTTTCATTTCTTGTCCTCCATCCTATACCCCAGCCCCCACACGACCTTGAGGTAGCGCGGCTCGGAGGGGTCGATCTCAAGCTTTTGCCGCAGGTGCCGGATGTGGACGCTCACCGACGTTTCCGCGCCCAGCGAGTCCTCCTTCCACACCAGCTCGTAGATCTGCGCAGAGGAGTAGATGCGCCCCGGATTTTTTATCAGCAGGCGCAGGATGTTATACTCGATGGGCGTGAGCGCGACCTCGTCGCCGTCGACCGTCACGTTCTTTTTCTCCTCGTCGAGCGCGATGGGGCCGACGGTGTAGACGTTCGGCTTTTCCTCCTCGGGCTTCGCGCCCAGCTGCGTATAGCGTCGCAGCTGCGATCTGACGCGCGCAAGCACCTCCACGGGGTCAAAGGGCTTGGTGATGTAATCGTCCGCGCCGATGTTCAGCCCCAGCACCTTGTCGCTGCTCTCGCTCTTGGCCGTCAGCAGGATGATGGGCACGTTGCTTCTCTCGCGCAGCTTGGCGGTCGCGGCAATGCCGTCGAGCTGCGGCATCATAATGTCCATCAGGATCAGGTGGATGTCGTTCTGCTCCACCGCTTCGAGCGCTTCGCGCCCGTTGTGCGCTTCAAACAGGCAGTAGTCCCCGCCGGAAAGATAGATCTTCAGCGCGTTGACGATATCCTGCTCGTCGTCGCAGATCAGAATGTTGTACATGATCTTCTCACCTCATGCTGCCATTGTAGCAGCCCTTTTCAAATAAAAATAGCAGATGAACCTTAAAAATCCTTTAATATCGCATGGAAAGGACCGAAAGGGAGCGCCTTTCGGTCCTTTTTCTTCCGTTTTTTCACCGTTTGCAGCGCAGCCTGCTTCTCAGGCTCAACACGGCGCCGAGCACCAGCCCCGCATAGCGCGCAAGGCTGCGCGCATCGTAGGGCAGCTCAGCAAAGCCCCAGAGCTTCTCCGTCTGCGCGCCGAGCAGCAGCGTCTTCCTATCGTCCTTCCGCCAGCTGAAAAATGTCGACATGCTCTCCTCCTTTACAGATCGCGCCCATCCAGCGCGGCAAGGCCGAAGCGCGCGGCAAGGTCTATCCCTGTACGCGCCGCGTCGTCCTGCGCGGCGTCATACTTCTCGCGCAGCGTGCGCAGGAACAGTCCCCGCAGCGAATCCTCCTCCGCCCGCGCCCAGACGTCCTCCCCCATGCGCGTCTCATCGCGCAGCTCAAGATAGAAAAAGTCTGGCGCAAAACGCTCCTCGATCGTCCGCATATCCACGCCGCGCTCGTCCGTCTCGCCGGTGAAAACGATGCGGTACAGATCGCGCGCAGTGGACGGCGGCAGCGCCTCGCGCAGCGCGTCCTCCGCGTTTTTCCCCGTCACGTCAACCTTCAGCAGCTCATAGCGCCGCCGCGCGAAGGGAATGAACTGCATCTGCACGCTTCCCCGCTCCGCCGTGCCGGCAAGGATGCCCTTTTCGCCCAGCTCGTCAAAGCCGCGCCCCTCGGGGCAGCCGGCGTAGGCATAGACCGTTCCGCCCGCGCGGCGGAAGCCGTCGTGCGCGTGCGTATGGCCGAGCGCCAGATAGTCCAGCCCACTTTCCGCGATCTCCTCCTCGGCGATGGGATCGTAATGCAAGGCGGCGGAAACATCGCCGTGCAGCACCATCAGGTGGATGAGCCCGTCGTCCGGCGCGGAAAAGTCCCTGATCAGGCTCTCCTCCTGCGCGCCCTCGGTAAAGGCCGCGCCGTAGACCGCGCACTGAAGCTCCGGCAGCACCACGCGCTCGATCGTGCGCGTGGTGAAGATATGCACGTTTTCCGGCCAGGAAAGCGCCGCGTAGGGCGAGTGCGCCGTGTAGGGATCGTGGTTGCCCGGCGCGATGAACACCCGCGCGCGCATCGATCCCAGCGCATCGGCGAGCGCTTCGAGCGTCTCGCGGTAGACGGTCTCTCCGTCGAACAGATCTCCCGCGAGCAGCACAATGTCGATCTCATTCTGGTTTACATAATTTGAAAGCCGCAGCAGCAGCTCGCGCCCCTCCCTTCGGCGCAGCCTGGAGCGCTCCGCGTCCAGCGCGCCGAAGGCGCTGTCAAGATGGAAGTCCGCCGCGTGGACGAGCCTCACCCGCATGGTCCGCCTCCCCCTTTCATCGCACGTCGATGCGCTCAACACGGACGCACAGCCCCGTCGCGTCGTCGAGCGTGAAGATCGCGCCCTGCATCTTGCAGGCGCCGCCGTCCGGCTCGCGGTAGCGTCCCGGCAGACCGCCGAGGAACGTCTCGACCGATTGCTCGGGCCGGATGCCCAGCACGCTGCGCACAGCGCCCGTCATGCCGAGGTCGGAAAGATAGCCCGTCCCCTTTGGGAAGACGTCCTCATCCGCCGTCGGCACATGCGTGTGCGTGCCCCAGACCGCGCTGACGCGGCCATCGAGGTAGTACGCCATGGCGAGCTTCTCGCTCGTGGCCTCGGCGTGGAAGTCGAGCAGCGTGAACGTCGGCTTTTCTTCGCTTTTGAGCAGCCCGTCCGCCGTTTTGAACGGGTTGTCGGCGTTGAAGGCAAGGTCGCAGCGGCCGATGAGGTTCATCACCGCGATGCGCGCCCTGCCGCAGTCATAAACGCCATAGCCGCGCCCCGGCATCCGCGCGCCGAGGTTGTACGGCCGCAGGATGTACGGGCAGTCGTCGAGATAGCCGGCGATCTGCGCCTTGCCGAACGTGTGATTGCCGAGCGTGATGACGTCCGCGCCCGCGGCGAAGATGCGCTCGGCGTCATCGCGCGTCAGGCCGACCATCGCGGCGTTTTCGCCGTTGACGACGGCAAAGTGGATATCCTTCAGCTTCTTCACGGCGCGCAGATGGCGCTCAAGGTGGCTGACGCCGCAGCCGCCCACCACGTCGCCGACGGCCAGAATGTTGTAAAGCATGGCGTTCCTCCGCAGTTCTTCGTTTTCCCCAGTATAGCAGGACGGCGCGCAGAACGCAAGAAAGGCATGAAAAAAGGCTTCGCCGGAGCGAAGCCTTTTCCTTATTTTGCGTATTCGATCGCGGTCGTCTCGCGCAGGACGTGCACCTTGATCTGGCCGGGATATTCCATCCCCTCCTCGATCTTCTTGGCAAGCTCGCGCGCCAGAATGACCATCTGGTCCTCGCTGACCTGCTCGGGCTTGACCATCACGCGCACCTCGCGGCCGGCCTGAATGGCGTAGGCCTTGTCGACGCCGGGATAGCTGCCGGTAATCTCCTCAAGCTGCTCGAGGCGCTTGATGTAGTTCTCCAGATTCTCGCGGCGGGCGCCGGGACGGGCGGCGGAGATCGCATCGGCCGCCTGCACAAGACAGGCAACGATGGTCTGCGGCTCCACGTCGTTGTGGTGCGCCTGCACCGCATGGATGATGTCGTCCTTCTCGTGGTACTTGCGCAGGAACTCTACGCCGAGCGCCACGTGCGTGCCCTCCATCTCATGGTCGACGGACTTGCCGATATCGTGCAGCAGACCGGCGCGCTTGGCGGCGTAAACGTCCGCGCCCAGCTCGGCGGCCATCATGCCGGCAAGGTGGGAGACCTCGATGGAGTGCTGCAGAACGTTCTGACCGTAGCTCGTGCGGTAATGCAGACGGCCGAGCATCTTCACAAGCTCGGGATGCAGGCCGCGGATGCCGGTCTCCAGCACGGCGCGCTCGCCCTCGGACTTGATAACGGCGTCCACCTCGCGGCGCGCCTTGTTGACCATTTCCTCAATGTGCGTGGGGTGGATGCGTCCGTCGGCGATGAGCTTTTCAAGCGCAAGACGCGCGACCTCACGGCGCACCGGCTCAAAGCAGGAGACGGTGATCGCCTCGGGCGTATCGTCGATGATGAGATCGACGCCCGTGAGCGTTTCGATCGTGCGGATGTTGCGGCCCTCGCGGCCAATGATGCGGCCCTTCATCTCGTCATTGGGCAGGGGAACCACACTGACGGTGATCTCGGCGACATGGTCGGCAGCGCAGCGC
Organism: uncultured Oscillospiraceae bacterium; assembly: GCA_934572465.1. Classification (GTDB taxonomy): domain Bacteria; phylum Bacillota; class Clostridia; order Oscillospirales; family Oscillospiraceae; genus Hominicoprocola. The sequence continues at coordinate 33,100 of CAKTLG010000005.1, read as the reverse complement.
TGGATGGCGGAGGCGACGATCTCGCGGGCGCGGGTATCGGCTTCGTCCTTGGCGCGCTGCTCAAGCTCCTTGATCTTGAGCGCGGTCTCGTGCGTGACCTCGCTCTCGACCTGCTCGATCAGGTACTTCTTGGCTTCCTCGGCAGTAAAACCGGAAATGCGCTCGAGCATTTCGGTCTGGCTGCGCTTGATGATCTTGATCTCTTCGTTTTCCTTGTCCAGAGCGGCGTGCTTCTGGTTGAGGGCCTCCTCGCGCTTTTCCAGCGCGTCCGTCTTGCGGTCGAGATTTTCCTCCTTCTGCTGGAGACGGCGCTCCTGCTTCTGCTGCTCGGCGCGGCGTTCCTTGACTTCCTTCTCGTATTCGTTTCGGGAGCGCAGGATATCTTCCTTTGCTTCCAGCATCACTTCGCGTTTCTTGCTTTCGGCGCTCTTGATCGCCTCGTTGACAATGCGAAGAGCCTCTTCATCGGCGTTGGAGATCTTCTCCTCGGCGCGCTTCGCGGCTCTCTTGCGAATCCAAATACCAAGAAGAATGCCAATGAGCAGCGTCCCCGCCGCGATCAGCGCGGCATAGAGATAGCTTATCATGTATTCCTCCTGTGTGTTGTTTTTCGATCACAAATGGGAGATTCCCCTCTCTCCCCTCCATAAATCCACCGTATATTGTAAACTTTTTGTGACCGTCTGTCAAGAAAAAGTCGCGCCCAAAATATTGGGCGCGGCCGGTGTCTATGCGGCGATGTACGCCTGCGCCGCGTAGCCGAGCTGACCGTCGTAGCTGACGGAGTACCAGCCCTGGAAGCTGCCGTAAATGCGCACGCTCGCGCCGTTCGGGATGCTGCCGACGACCGCCCCGTCCAGCCCCGGGTACGCGCGCAGCAGCAGCGGCGATCCCTCCGTCGTCACGACGCCCGTGCGCTCGGGCTGCGGATAGATGAACGGCAGGCCGAAATAATCCGTCAGCCCCCGCGCGATGGCCTGCGCGGCGCCGTCAAGGTTGTTCTCGATCCAGCGCGCGTCGGCATAGTTGTCGTGATAGCCCAGCTCGATGAGGTTGGCCGGATAACGCGGCTGACGCACCTCGCCGAGCGTCGTGGTGGACTGCGTCGTCACCTGTGCGGGCAGCGGATAGATCCTGCGCAGCTGCGCGGCAAAAAGCTCCGCGGCACGGCGTCCGTCGCTGCTCGTGGGATAGTAGAAGACGATGATCCCGCGGTTCCTTCCCGCCTGTCCCTCGCCCGAGGCGTTCGAGTGCAGGGCAAGGTAAAAGTCAAAGCCGCCGAGCTGATTCGCCTGCGCGATGGATGAGGCGGCGGTCATCTCCGGAGTGTTTCGCACAAAGGCGATTGCGTTGGCATACAGATAGGGCTCGAGCGCGTCGGCCAGCAGGTTCATCCAGTATTCCTCGCTGCCGCTGCCGTCGACATAGGGGTTCCAATCCTGAGTGGATGGCGACAAATAGATCCTTGGCATGAGCAAAACCTCCCGTCGCCCCAGCCTATGCCGCGCAGGCGGCGCTTATGCACGCCGCCGCGCGCAAAAAAAGAGGCTGCCGGAGCAGCCTCTCTTTTGATGCATGATGCTTTGCGTTACACGGACGCGGCAGCCTTGTCCTTCTTGTTCTCGATGCGCTGGAGAACCAGGACCGCAACAAGGATCGCAAGGCCGGCAAGGTCGGTGACGGTGCCGGGAATGACCATCAGCAGGCCGCCGGCAACCAGCGCGACACGGCTGATCCAATTCATGTTGCGGATCAGGTAGCCCATGAGGCCCGCGGCGATGGACGCCATACCGAGCGTTGCGGAGACCGTGATGGAAACGACGCTCCAGACGGTGACATTGTCGCCGACGAAGATCATCGCGTTATTGTAGGCAAAGATGTAGGGGATGATGAACGCCGCGATCGCAAGACGGGTCGCGTTCCATGCGGTCTTCATCGGGGGAGCCTTGGCGATGGCGGAGCCTGCATAGGCAGCCAGCGCGACGGGCGGGGTGATGTCTGCCACGATACCGAAGTAGAAGCAGAACATATGGGCGGCCATCAGGTGCAGACCCATACCGGAGGCAAGGATCGGCGCGCAGGTGGTGGCCATAATGATGTAGTTCGCGGTGGTGGGGACGCCCATGCCGAGCACGATGCAGCAGAGCATGGTCAGCACGAGGGCGATGATCAGGTGGTCGCCGGCAATGCTGACGATCGCGCCGATCAGAACCTGACCGAGACCGGTCATGGTGACGACGCCCGCGATGATACCCGCCATACCGCAGGCGATACCAACGCTCAGGCAGTTCTTGCCGCCGTTTTCAAAGGCATCAACGATGGTGGGCAGGCTCTTGCCGTTGGGCTTGCTGATCAGGTAGTTGACGATGATCAGCGCCAGCGCGACGAGCAGGCACAGCGTAACGCCGTTTTCACCCATCCAGGTGCCCGGCTCGAAGCTGCGGCTCATCAGCGTCATGAACAGCAGGGGGATCAGAGGAAGCGCCATGATGAGCTTCTTCACGCCCGTCTCACGGCTGATCATGGCGACGACCACGCAGTAGAGGGTCGCATACACGGCGGCGGTGGCCATCGTGAAGCCGATCATGATCATGTAGACCAGAACGACCAGCGGGAGGATGAGGTAGATCATCGGCAGCAGGACCTTCCACTTGGGCAGCTCCTCGCGGGGCAGGCCCTTGAGGCCGAGCTTCTTGGCCTTGAAGTGGACGCCGAGGAAGATGCCGAGGAAGTACAGGAACGCGGGCAGGATCGCACGCACGATGATATCGGCATAGGGAACGCCGACCATTTCCGCCATCAGGAACGCGGCAGCGCCCATGATCGGGGGCATGATCTGGCCGCCGGTGGAGGCAGCAGCCTCGACCGCGCCGGCGAACTCGGGGGGATAGCCGGTCTTCTTCATCATCGGGATGGTGACGGAGCCCGTGGTAACGGTGTTACCAACGGAGGAACCGGAGACCATGCCGCAGAGGGCGGAGGAAACGACCGCGACCTTCGCAGGACCGCCGGAGGCCCAGCCGACCAGCGCGTTCGCGCAGTCGATGAAGAAGTTTGCAACGCCGGTGGCCTCCAGGAAGGCGCCGAAGATGACGAACAGCGCGATATAGGTCGAGCAGACACCGATCGGGGTGCCGAGGATACCGGTGGTGGTGTAGAAGAGGTTATACATAACGGTCGTCAGCGTCTTGCCCGCGCCGAGGAAGGCGTAGAGCACGAACACGGCAGCCACGCAGATGATCGGCATACCGACCACGCGGCGGCAGCACTCGACCAGAATGAGCGTACCGACAATGGCAAAGACGATCAGAAGCGGAATGCTGAGATCGCCGATCTGGAGCACGAAGTCCTTCTGGATACGGGTGCCGAGCTTGACGATGCGTTCCAGATTCAGGGGATAGAAGAAGTAGCAGAACGAGCCGACCAGCGCCATGACAATGTCATACCACGGCATATAGTTGACCTTCTGAGAGCCCTTCTTCAGCGGGTAGTAGATGAACACGAGCAGGATAACAAGACCCAGGAAGATCGGGCGGCGCGCACGCTCGTCCATCTTCAGCCACATGTTCATGATGATCAGGAAAATACCGAAAGCCGCCGTGAAGATACGCAGGATCTTTTTGGGCGTGCCCTCCCAGATACGCGTGTTGGATTCACGGTCGTACTTTTTCATTATCGCCTCAACGTCTTCCATCGTACCGACTTCGGTATCGACAGCAGCATTGTTGAGGTTTTCGTTTTCAGCCATGATGCAATTTCCTCCTTGTTCTATTTTCGAGCGTCCGTGCGCCCTCAAAAGAGCCAGAACTCGTAATTAAAACGCACAGGCGCGTTTTTTCCACACAAATCACGCAGACTGACATCTTCGCCGTTCACGTTCAGCACATGGTCGGAGACCGTGCCGACGATGTAACCAACGTTTGTCCTGTCCTGATGGATGTTGCCAATGACCATCGCCCAGCCCTTGTAGTCCGGCCGGTCGACATAGACCTTGCTCAGAGTCTCCCCCGGGTTCAGCTCCGTCTGTACGCCGGCGCCGAACGAACAGTAGGTCGTCTCCTCCACATAGATTGTCTTGTCTTCGATTTCGTAGGTATCGGTCAGGGGGTATTTGTTCACGGAATGGATAAACGTCACGGAAAAGCGGTCGCCCTCCGCCATGCGGTAGCGGGCGTAGACCTCTCCGGTGTCGCGGTTGCGCAGGGTGAGGTAATACCCCGCGCGGGAAAGGAATACGGCAGCCGCCGCAATAATTAAAATCATTGCGGCGGCCGCAGTTATGTATCTCCGTAAATTTGACCTCACGTCAATACACTTTCAACAGTCGTTGTTCTGCTTACAGAACGCCAACTTCCTTGTAGTACTTCTCAGCACCCGGGTGCATGGGGACGGTCGCACCGGCGGAAGCGGACGCGGCATCGAGGAAGCCGAACTTGGCGTGGCCCTCAACGAGAGCGTCCTTGTTGTCGAACATGGCCTTGAGCAGCTCATAAACGACATCCTCGCTCAGCTCCTGAGAGGCAACGAGAGTGGCCTGGATAGCGACGCAGATGACGTCCTTGTCCTGACCGGTGTAGGTGCCGGCCTTGAGGTCGTCACGGATCAGGAACGGATACTCAGCCTGGATGGCCTTGAGCTCGTCGTCGGAGAGGGAGACGAGGTTCAGGGTGTTGGTGGTGGCATAGTCAACGATAGCGGTGGTGGGGGCGCCAGCGACGGTGAAGGCAGCGTCGATCTTGCCGTCCTTGAGCTGGTCAACGCCATCCTGGAAGGAGCCGTTCACAGCATTGATGTCGTCTTTGGTCAGGCCAGCGGCGCTGAGCACCTGCCAGGCGTTGATCTCGGTACCGGAACCGACGTCGCCAACGCAGACGGTCTTGCCCTTGAGGTCAGACACGGTGTTGATGCCGGGCTTGGCAAGGATCTGAACGGTCTCGTTGTAGATACCGGCGACCCACAGCGCGTTATCTTCGGGAGCGCCCTCGAAGGAGTTGGTGCCCTCGTGCGCGTAGTTGATAACGTCGGACTGGAGAATGGCCATCTGAGCCTGACCGTCGGTGATCATGTTGACGTTCGCAACGGAAGCGCCGGTGGACTCAACGTTCAGGGTAGAGAGGGTCAGCTTGGAGTCGAGGACGGTCTTCATAACGCCGCCGACAGCATAGTAGGTGCCGGAGGTGCCGCCGGTCGCCAGCGTGATGGCAACGGGCGTGGTGGTGGTCTGCTGATCGTCAGCGGGGGGCTGGGTGTCGTCGGTCTTTTCGCCGCCGCAGGCAACGAGAGCGAGGACCATCACGACAGAGAGAAGCAGAGCTAAGAACTTTTTCATACGCAATCTCCTTTTTGATTTTCCGGTGCGTTCCGGTCTGCAAACGTTCCCGCCGCGGCGATCTTCCGGTCGTGCCGCGCCGCGTGACATTTGATTTCCAGACCCGCAGCCGAAATTATTTACGCCTCTTTCAGGCGTAGTCATTATAACTGAATGTGCTCTTTATTTCAAGCTGATTTTGTATTTTCGGCCATTTCGCCAAAATATTCACAATTTTATGAGTAAAAAAACTTTTGCACCCCTTACTTTTTGTCAGGCTTGCCGGTTTTTTCAAAAATGGCAAAAAATGAGGGACGGCTTGCAGCCGTCCCTCATTTACCAGCTCTTTACAAAGCTTAAATGCAGGATTTATTTCTTTTCCTTGTGGTCGACCACTTTTTTCAGCAGCGCGGCGAACGCGTCCATGCTCATCGCGCCGAGATCGCCGTCCGCACGGTGGCGCGGGGACACGGTGCCGTTCTCCATGTCGCGGTCGCCGACGATGACCATGTAGGGCACCTTTTCGGTCTGCGCGTCGCGGATCTTGCGGCCGATCTTCTCGTTGCGGTAGTCGACCTCCACGCGGAAGCCCTGTTCCTCCAGCTGCGCGGCAAGCTTTTCGCAGTATTCGTTCGCGCGGTCAGTCACAGGCAGGAACTTTGCCTGCACGGGAGCGAGCCAGGTCGGAAATGCGCCCATCGTCTCCTCGATGAGATACGCCATAAAGCGGTCGAGCGAGCCGAGGATCGCGCGGTGGAGCACCACGGGCGTCTTCTCCTCGCCGTTGGAATCAATATAGGTCAGGTGGAACTTGGCGGGCAGGCAGAAGTCAAGCTGGCAGGTGGACAGCGTATACTCCGCGCCGACAGCCGGACGGACGTTCACGTCCAGCTTGGGGCCATAGAACGCCGCCTCGCCGATCTCCTCGGTGTAGTGAATGCCAAGCTCGTTGAGCACCTCGCGCAGCGCGTTCTCAGCGGTGTTCCACATCGCGTCGTCATCGTGATACTTTTCCTTGTCCGCCGGGTCGCGCAGCGACAGCACGCAGCGGTAATCCGTAATGCCGAAGTCCTTGTAGGTCTCAAAGATCAGGTCGCAGACCTTGGAGAACTCGTCCTTGATCTGCTCCGGCGTGACGAACAGATGCGCATCGTTCTGGCAGAAATGGCGGCCGCGCTCAATGCCCTTGAGCGTGCCGGACGCCTCGTAGCGGAAGTCGTGGGCGATCTCGCCGATGCGCACGGGCAGGTTGCGGTAGGAGTGGGGCTGGTTGGCATAAATGCGCATATGGTGCGGGCAGTTCATCGGGCGCAGGACGTAGACCTCGTCGTCCACCTCCATCGCGGGGAACATATTCTGCTTATAGTGATCCCAGTGACCGGAGGTCTTGTAAAGATCGACCGTGCCGACACAGGGCGTAAGCACATGCTGGTAGCCCAGTTTAAGCTCCTTGTCGCGGATATAGTTTTCCAGAATGCGCCAAACCGTGTAGCCTTTGGGCAGGAACATCGGCAGGCCGCGGCCGACCAGCTCATCGGTCATAAACAGTCCCAGCTCGCGGCCAAGCTTGCGGTGGTCGCGCAGCTTGGCTTCCTCAAGCTTGGCGAGGTAGGCATCCAGCTCGTCCTTCTTCGGGAAGGCGACGCCGTAAATGCGCTGGAGCGTCTCGCGCTTCGAGTCGCCGCGCCAGTAGGCGGCGTTGCAGGCGGTCAGCTTGATGGCGTTGCCCTTGATGCGGCCGGTGGAGTCGAGGTGCGGGCCGGCGCAGAGATCGGTGAACTCACCCTGCTTGTAAAAGCTGATGTGCGCGTCCTCGGGCAGATCGTTGATGAGCTCGACCTTGAACGGCTCTTCCTTCTCCTCCATGAGCTTGATGGCCTCGGCGCGCGGCAGCTCAAAGCGCTCGAGCTTGAGCTTTTCCTTGCAGATCTTGCGCATCTCGGCCTCGATCTTTTCCAGATCCTCCGGCGTAAATGCAAACGGCGCGAGCAGGTCATAGTAAAAGCCCGTCTCGATGCTCGGGCCGATGGCGAGCTTCACCTCGGGCCAGAGGCGCTTGACGGCCTGCGCCAGCACGTGGGAGCAGGTGTGCCAATAGGTCTTGCGGTACTCGGGATTTTCAAACGTGAACTGATTTTCTTCGTTGATCTTGACTTCTTCAGACATCTTATTTACCTCCATTTTCCTTTGAGGGTGCAAAAAAAGCTTCACCCCCGATGTTCTCAGGGGTGAAGCATCATATACTCCACGGTCCCACCCTGCTTGCGCATTGCGCGCCGCTTGTGTCCGCTGTAACGGGCGAACCCGTCCCGCTTGTTTCGCGGGCGGCTCAAGGGTGGTACGGCCGGTTCCCTCCGCAGGACGCTTGCACCAAACGCATCCCTCTCTGAGCGGCGAAGTCCGGTTTCTTCCCTCTCCATGCCATTTTTGATGATGGGAGTTTACACCCGCCGCGCCGGTTTGTCAAGCCCCGCGCGGTCAAAATTCGGGCGGCTGGTTTTTGCGCGGCCTGTCGCCGTCCTCATCGTCCCTGCCGAGAAGCCCCGAGAAAAACCTCTTGCGCTTTTCGCGGCTCTCCTGCTTTTCCCGCTCCTGCTGCTCCTTCCAGCGCGCGTCGGCTTCAAGCTCCTCGATGCGCTTGCGCACGACGGACTGAAACAGCTCGGGCCTGTCCCCATGGAGGAGCGCGCGCAGCTCGTCGATCGTCTTCCCTTCGCAGGCGCCCTGAAAGCGCCATTTGCGCACGTCCTCCGGCTCAAAAAATGCCATGCGCCCGCACCAGGGGCAGACGTACATCTGCACGTCCACATGGTCGGTCCAGATGTTTGAGCCAAGGCTGGATCCGTTCATCTCAAGGGTCTGCGCGCCGCGATCCTCCATCGCGTGTCCGCAGACGCAAAGCTTGTCACTCACGGGCTTTCTCCTTTCTGTGCAGCTCCTGCTTGGGAATGTCGTCATAAAAGGCAAAGGTCTCTGCAAAGAGGGCTTCGCCGAATTCGCGCAGCTTTCCGCAGTAGTCCTCATATGCGCCGATCATGCGCCGCGCCTCGTCGGTCAGCACCGCGCCGCCGCCGTTCTTCCCTCCCGCGGCGGAGGAGAGCAGCTTGAAGCCCAGCCCTTCCTCGGCGCTGCGGATGACCGTCCACGCCTTGGAATACGCCATGGACATCGACATCGCCGCGGCGCGCAGCGAATGCAGCTCATCCACGCGGCGCAGCAGCTGCGCAACGCCGGGGCCGAAGCACTTCTGGTCGGTAAACACGCGGACCGACAGGATCGCATGGAGCTTTTTCTCCATCAGCGGCACCACCCTTCTTTATGCTTTCATTATACCCGTCCCCTCTGTCTCCGTCAATACGGCAAAAAATAAGCGGGAGCGTCCCGCTCCCGCTTATTTCATCGCAGCGTGTTATAGTGCGTGTTCTCGCCGTCAAAGAGAAAGCCGTCCGTATCGCGCACACGCCCGTTGGAGAGCATCTGCCGGTAGCGGAGGTCGTTTGCCGACGGAACGGTGATGCCCGTCATGCTGCGCCCGTTGCTGCGCAGCTGCGCGTTGGTGTTCCACCCGGCCTCAGGGGTCAGGGACTTACCGTAAACGCCGCCGTTTTCGCGCGTGATGGTCTTGTCGCTGCCGAAGTAGCGGCTGCGGTCGCTGGCGCGCGCGGCGGCATTGCCCCTCCTGTTGGCGGAGCTGACGGTGTCCTCCGTCCCGCCGGCCGTATCGCCGGTCATATCGTCGCCCATCATGCCGTCTCCGGTCACGCTGTCGTCCTTCGTGCTGCCGCCGGTCATGTCGTCGGCCGCGCCGTTATCGGCTGTGTTCCCGTTCTCCATACCGTTCGTCGTATCGTTCGTCGTGCCGTTCGTCGTGCCGTTGTCCTTCTTCTCACCGCAGCCCGCCAGCGAAAACAGCAGCATCGCCAGCACAAAGCCTATCGCAAGAGTCCGCTTCATATCTGCCCGTCTCCTCATTTCGTTTTCTCACGATACCCACGGTTAGTATGCGCGCGAAGCAAAAAGTAAGCAGACGTAAATTTTGTCAAAACAACGCTTTCCAAATTTGCGCCTCCGGCGCAAATAAATTTCAATCATTTTTCTGACGACATGTGCGTCAGAAAAATACTTTGCGCGGAGCGAGTGTCGAGTTGTCCGCCTTTCAGCGGACAATTGAGGCGCAGAGCGCAGCGAATCCCTTTCGAAAAGGCGGCTGTGCCGTCTTTTCGAAAGGCTCAAAAAAGAAGGGCATCGAAAAACGATGCCCTTCTTTTTTGAAATTGTCTTACTTGCTCGCCTTCGCGGCCTTGAAGGCCTCGGTCAGCATCGGGGTGACTTTGAACAGGTCGCCGCAGATGCCGTAGTCGGCGATCTCGAAGATCGGAGCGGTCTCGTTCTTGTTGACCGCGATGATGCACTCGCTCTCGCTCATGCCGGCCTTGTGCTGGATGGAGCCGGAGATGCCGAGCGCGACATAGACCTTCGGGTGAACGGTCTTGCCGGTCTGACCGACCTGATGATCGGCGGTGAGCCAGCCGGAGTCGATGGCGACACGGGAGCCGCCGACGACGCCGCCGAGCACGTCGGCAAGGTCCTGAGCGAGCTTGATGCCGCCCTCAACGTCCTTGCTGATGCCGCGGCCGACGGAGACGATAAAGTCCGCGCCGATCAGGTCGACGAGCTTCTTGGCGGCCTTGACGACCTCGACGACCTCGGTCTCGAGATCGGCGGCGTCGAGCTTGACGTCATACTTCGTGACCTTCACGGCCTTGGCCTTGGCCTCGTCATAGGGAGCCTTCTTCATAACGCCGGGACGGACCGTCGCCATGGAGGGACGGAAGCGCGGGCAGATGATGGTGGCCATCAGGTTGCCGCCGAACGCCGGACGGGTCATCTTCAGGTCGCGGGACACGTCATGGTCCTGTCCCATGACCTTCGCGGTCGCCATCTTCTCGATCTTCTCCTCGGGCAGCGTGGAGGCACCGCGCAGGAAGTCCTTGTAGATCGGCATATCGACGTCGAGGTGCGTGCAGTCAGCGCAGAGACCGGTGTGCAGACGGGCCGCGCAGCGCGGGCCGAGGTCACGGCCGATGTTGGTCGCACCGATGAGGAAGGCCTCGGGCTTCATCTCGGAGATGACGTCGCAGATGACCTTGGCATAGGCGTCGGTGGTGTAGTTCTTCAGCAGGGGGTGATCGCAGACGATGACCTCGTCGGCGCCGTAGCCGCCAACGCTCTCGGCAAGGCCTTCGATCCCGTCGCCGACCAGCAGACCGCAGAGCTTCACGCCCAGCTCGTCCGCCAGCTTGCGGCCTTCGGAGATCAGCTCATAGGAGGTGGACATCATCTGGCCCTGACGCTGCTCACAGAACACCCATACGTTCTTGAACTCTTCGATCTTGGAGGAGTCATAGTTCGGGTTGGCAAGAATCACTTCGTTACGCATCGTATTGATCTCCTTTCCTTAAATGATGTGTTTTTCGAGCAGGATGCCCGCGAGCTTTTCGCAGGTAGCCATGTCGTTGCCTTCGAGCATCTGGCCCGCGCCCTTCTGGGGCGGCGTGAAGGAGGTCAGGATGTTGGTCGGGGAGCCCTTGAGGCCGATGGTGGTGGCGTCGATCAGGGGGTGATCCTTCAGGGCGTTGTAATCCAGCACCGTCATGGGCTTGGAGTAGCACTCGAACGCGCCGGAAACCGTCAGGTAACGCGGGGTGTTGAGCTCCTTGATGCAGGTGATAAGGCAGGGGGTGTGCGCCTTGATGGTCATGTAGCCGTCCTCGAGGATGCGCTTGACCGTCAGGGTGTCGCCGTCCTTGGTGATGTCGGCGGCGTAGGTGATCTGGGGCAGATGCAGCTTTTCAGCGATCTGCGGGCCGACCTGCGCGGTATCGCCGTCGATGGCCTGACGGCCGCAGAAGACGATGTCGTCGTCGTCGATGCCGATGGTATCGAGCGCGGCGGCAAGAATCTGGGAGGTGGCGTAAGTATCGGAGCCGCCGAACTCACGGGCGGAAACGAGATAACCGTCGTCCGCGCCCATGGCCATCAGCTCGCGCAGCATACCCTCTGCCGGCGGGGGGCCCATGGTGACGACCGTGACCTTGCAACCCAGCTCGTCTTTGAGCTTGAGCGCGGCCTCAACGGCGTTCATATCGTCGGGGTTGATGATGGTCTGCATGGAAGCGCGGTTCAGGGTACCGTCGGGATTGACGGCGACCTTACCGGAGGTATCGGGGACCTGCTTAACGCAAACAAGAATCTTCATTATATGTTACCTCCTTCTTTAGTTCACGCCGAGATACTTGGAGATGACCATACGCTGGACCTCGGAAGTGCCCTCGTAGATCTCCGTGATCTTGGCATCGCGCATCATGCGCTCAACGGGATACTCGCGGGTGTAGCCGTAGCCGCCGAAGAGCTGCACGGCGCGGCGGGTCACGTCGGACGCGGTCTCGGCTGCGAAGAGCTTGGCCATGGCAGCATCCATGGAGTAGTCCTCGTGATTCTGCTTCTTCATGGCAGCCGCGTACACGAGGTACTGGGCAGCCTGGGTGCGGGTGTGCATATCAGCCAGCTGGAACTGGGTGTTCTGGAACTGGGAGAGGCGCTTCTTGAACTGGACGCGCTCCTTGGTGTACTTGACAGCCTCGTTGATGGCGCCTTCGGCAAGGCCGAGAGCCTGAGAGGCGATGCCGATACGGCCGCCGTCGAGGGTCTTCATGGCGATCTTGAAGCCGTCGCCCTCCTTGCCCAGCAGGTTCTCCTTGGGAACGATGCAGTCCTCGAAAACGAGGTCGCAGGTGGAGCTGCCGCGAATACCCATCTTCTTCTCGTGCTTACCGGTGGAGAAGCCGGGGAAGTCCTTCTCAACGATGAACGCGGAGATGCCGTGGTTGCCCTTGCTCTTATCGGTCATGGCGAAGACGACGAAGGTGTCGGCCACGTTGCCGTTGGTGATGAAGCACTTCGAGCCGTTGAGCACATAGTGGTCGCCGTCGAGCACGGCGGTGGTCTGCTGGCCGGAGGCGTCGGTACCGGCGTTGGGCTCGGTGAGACCGAAGGCGCCGATCTTCCTGCCCTGCAGCAGATCGGGCAGATACTTCATCTTCTGCTCCTCGGTGCCGTTCTCAAAAATGGGAGCGCAGCACAGAGAGGTGTGGGCGGAAACGATAACGGCCGTGGTGCCGCAGACCTTCGCAAGCTCCTCCACGCACATGGCATAGCTGAGAACATCGCCGCCGGCGCCGCCGTACTGCTTGGGGAAGTAAATGCCCATCATGCCGAGCTTGGCCATCTTTTCGACGGTCTCCATGGGGAAGCGCTCTTCCTCATCGAGCTCCTCAGCTAAAGGCTTGACTTCATTTTCTGCAAATTCGCGGTACATTTTACGAACCAGCAGATGTTCTTTGGACAGATGGAAATCCATAGTCTTTTTGCTCCTTCACTATAAAAATTGATTGAATTGTCTAATTTTTCACAAATCAACTCGTAATACACATTATAAACGATTGATAAATTTTTCGCAAGGGAAACCGGCATTCCTCCTTGGAATTATCCCTTTTCACCGAATTCGCTTCTCCGTTTTTGTTGTTTCCGCGCTTTTTATGCATGAATACCGTCATTTTTGGAATTTGCTCCCTTCCAAAAGGGAAAAGGAGAACGGCCCTTGGGGCCGTTCTCCTTTTTAAAGCGGGCGTCCCGCCTGATCTCTTACTTCTTGCTGTAGTCATAGAAGCCCTTGCCGGACTTCTTGCCGAGCTGGCCGCCGCGGACCATCTTCTTCAGCAGCAGCGCGGGGCGGTACTTCGGGTCGCCGGTCTCGCTGTAGAGGACGTTCATGATGGCCAGGCACACGTCCAGACCGATGAAGTCGCCGAGGGCGAGGGGGCCCATGGGGTGGTTCGCGCCGAGCATCATGGCCTTGTCGATATCCTCGACGGAGGCGACGCCGGTCTCGACCAGACCGATGGCCTCGTTGATCATCGGGATCAGGATCTTGTTGACGACGAAGCCGGGCGCCTCGGCGACCTCAACAGGCTCCTTGCCGATCTCCTTGGAGAGATCGTAGATGAAATCGAAGGTCTCCTGCGTGGTGTTGGCGCCGCGGATGACCTCAACGAGCTTCATGCTCGGCACGGGGTTGAAGAAGTGCATACCGATGACGGGGTGCTTGAGACCGAGACCCATCTCGGTGACGGAGAGAGACGAGGTGTTGGTGGCAAAGATCGTGCTCTCCTTGCACATCTCGTCCAGCTCGCCGAGCAGCTCGCGCTTGGTGGACATGTTCTCAGCCACGCACTCGATGACGAGGTCGGCGTCAGCGGCGGCGGACTTTTCTTCGACGAGAATGTTGGCAAGGATCGCGTCCTTGGCCTCCTCGGTCATCTTGCCCTTCTCGACGCGCTTCTGAAGAGACGCGGCGAGCTTATCCTTGTGGCGCTGTGCGGAAGCGACGCTGGAAGCGTACATCAGGGCGGTGTGGCCCTTGGCCGCGAAGACCTGCGCGATGCCGCTGCCCATGGTGCCGGCGCCGAAAACTGCAACTTTCATTGTATGTATCCTCCTACAATTAAATATATAAAGCTTATGGGATCACTTGTTGGTAAAGGGCTCGTGCTTGCGCTTTTCAAGGAAAGCGCCCATGCCCTCCTGCTGGTCGGCCGTTTCAAAGCAGGAGCCAAAGGCCTTCTCCTCGACCACAACCGCCTCGTCCATCGCAAGGTCAAGCCCCTCGTTGATGGCCTTTTTCGCCGCGCGCACGGCGATGGGCGCGTTGGCCGCGATCTGGCCCGCAAGCTTTTCCGCCGCGGCGTAAAGCTCGTCGAGCGGGTAGACGGCGTTGACAAGACCGATGCGCAGCGCCTCGTCCGCTTTGATGTTGCGGGCGGTGTAGATCATCTGCTTGGCCATGCCGGAGCCGACGAGCCGCGCAAGGCGCTGCGTGCCGCCAAAGCCCGGCGTGATGCCGAGTCCCGTTTCCGGCTGGCCGAACACGGCGGTATCGGAGCAGATGCGGAAATCGCAGCTCATCGCAAGCTCGCAGCCGCCGCCGAGCGCATAGCCGCCGACCGCCGCGATCGTCGGGATCGGCAGCGTCTCAAGCCTGCGCATCACGTCGTTGCCCTGCTTGCCGAAGGCTTCGCCCTCCGCTCTGCTCAGCTCCTTCATCTGCGCGATGTCCGCGCCCGCGACGAAGGACTTCTCCCCCGCGCCGCGCACGATGACGCAGCGGACGGTATCAAGATCGATCGCGTCGAGCGCCGCGTCCAGATCGGCGAGCACCTGCGAGTTGAGCGCGTTGAGCGCTTTCTCGCGGTCGACGATCAGATAGGCGATATTGCCCTTGGGTTCATATTTTACAAAAGACATCTCGTGCCTCCTCTCAGTCTTCCGGTTTTCTGCTGAAGACATTATATTGGCTGTCCGCGCCATTTGCAAGAGAAAAATCACTTTTTTCAAAAAACTTTCACAATTCCCCGCCCGTCTTGCAAGAAACGCTGCAATTTCAGCACGTTTTTTCAAAATGCAGCAGAACTTGTGTGAAATTTTGCTTTTTGACTTGTCTCCTGCGCGCTTTTCCGTTATGATACCAGATGAATTCAGGAAAACGAGGCATTTTTTATGCGAATGCGCAAAAAGAAGAATCTGCTCCCCCGCATGGAGCGCTGCGAAGCCTATCAGATCAAGGATCCCTACGCGCACAGGGGCCGTTGGCACGAGCTGATGCCCGAGGCAAAGGAGCTGCGCGTGGAGCTCGGCTGCGGCAAGGGCCGCTTTACCGCCGGGACCGCGGCGGCCGAGCCGGACGTGCTGCTCATCGCCGTGGAAAAGGTGCCGGACGCGATGGTCGTCGCCATGGAGCGCGCCGCGCGCGAGGGGCTGCGCAACGTCTTTTTCATCGACATCGACGCCGACCAGCTCCCCGAGATCTTCGACGAGGGCGAGGTCGACCGCATCTACATCAACTTCTGCGACCCCTGGCCGCCCAAGCGGCAGGCCAAGCGCCGCCTGACGCACGGCAACTTTCTGAAGCGCTACCGCCATGTGCTCAGGGAAAACGGCCAGATCCACTTCAAGACCGACAACGACCCGCTCTTCCTCTGGTCGATCGAGGAGATCCCGCAGTTTGGCTTCGCGCTCTCCGAGGTCACGCGCGACCTGCACGCAGACGGCCCTGTCGGCGTAATGACCGACTACGAGGCCAAGTTCCATGCCGAGGGCAAGAACATCAACCGCTGCGTCGCCACGATGGTGCCGTGGGAGGAGCCGGAGGAAGCGGAAGCGCCCGCCGCGCCCGACGCGGAATGATCCGACAAAGCGAAAAAAAGCATCCCCGACGGATCGGGGATGCTTTTTGCTTTTTGCAGCTGTTTCCGCTTTACAGCAGGCCTTGCAGCAGGATGATGACGATTAGGATCGGCAGCACCCACTGGAAGTACGGCTTGAGCTTGGGCGAGAGCTTGAGGCCCGTGCCCTTGTTGGCTTCGGCAAGGTACCTGTCGAAGCCCCAGCCCCACTTCGTCACGCAGAACAGGAGGTAAACGAGCGAACCGATGGGCAGCAGCAGATTGCTGACGATAAAGTCCTCGGTATCAAGCACGTCCTTGCCGGGCAGGGGGTGGAAGCCGCTCCAGATGTTGTAGCCGAACACGCACGGCAGACTCAGCACCGCCAGCAGCGCGCCGTTGATGAGCACGGCCTTTTTGCGGCTCCAGCCAAAGGTGTCCATGCAGACGGCGAGGATGTTCTCGAACACCGCCAGCACCGTCGAAAGGCTCGCAAACATCATGAACAGGAAGAACAGTGCGCCCCAGAAGCGGCCGCCCGCCATATTGACGAACACCTGCGGCAGCGTGACGAACAGCAGCGACGGGCCGTTGTCCGGCGTCACGCCGAAGGTGAAGCACGCGGGGAAGATGATCGTGCCGGCCATGAGCGCCACGAAGGTGTCGAGCGCGCAGATGCGCACCGCCTCGCCCGCAAGGGCGTGATCGTCGGACATATAGCTGCCGAAGATCTCCATTGCCGCAATGCCGAGCGAAAGCGTGAAGAACGCCTGGTTCATCGCGTCGGTGATGAGCGTGCCGAAGCCGTTTTCGCGGATGGAATCCATCGAGGGCAGCAGATAGAACTTCATGCCTTCCGCCGCGCCGGACAGTGTCAGGCTGTGCACAGCCAGCACGAGGATGAGGAACAGCAGCGCCAGCATCATGACCTTGGACACGCGCTCAAGCCCCTTTTGCAGACCGAACGAGCAGACAAGGAAGCCCGCGATCACGATGGCGACAGCCAGAATGCCCATCTCAGTCGGGTTCGACAAAAGCTGCCCGAACACCGCCGAGGCGTCCTCCGCAGGCATCCCATGGTAAAACGCGCCGGATACAAAGCGGCCGAAGTAGCTGACCATCCAGCCGGAAACGGTGGTGTAGTACATCATCAGCAGGTAGCAGCCGATCAGGCAGAACCAGCCGTGAATGTGCCACTTGGACTTGGGCTTTTCCAGCGTCTTATAGGCCAGCACCGCGCTCTTGCGGCTCGCGCGTCCGACAGCCAGCTCCATCGTCAGCACGGGAACGCCCATGATCAGCAGGCTCAGCAGGTAAAACAGCACGAAATAGCCGCCGCCGTTCTTGCCCGTAATGTAGGGGAAGCGCCAGACGTTGCCGATGCCGATGGCACAGCCCGCACTCACCAGCAGGAAGCCCAGCCGCGAGCCGAAGGATTCTCTCTTCATTTTCTCCAACCTCACTCACAAAAGATGTACTTATCTTAATGCAAATATTTTTGCTTTACAAGGCCGCATTTCCCATGTTAAAATAAGAAAAACTTATGTTAGGAGCAGAGGGATGAACCGCAACCAGCTGAAATACTTCGTCTCGGCGGCCGAGCACCGCAGCTTTACCAGAGCGGCCGAGCAATACTACATCTCCCAGACCGCCGTGACGCAGCAGATCCGGCTGCTGGAGGAGTCGCTCGGCTGCGCGCTGTTCGACCGCAGCACCCGCCCCGTGAGCCTGACGAGCGCGGGGACCGCCTTTCTGCAGGACGCCCGCGCCATTTTAGAGCGCATGAGCCGCGCGCAGGAACGCGTGCACGACGCCTCCACGGGACTCGCCGGCTCGCTGCGCGTGGGCTATGTGCGCGGCTACGAGCGCAGCGACCTCTCCGAGCTGATGCGCCGCTTCCACCAGCAGAACGCCAACGTGCTCATCACGTTCTACCGCTGTTCGACCGACGTGCTCGCCGCGGGGCTGCTGCATCAGGAATACGACGTGATCTTCACCTGGGACTCGACGAATCTGAAAACGCAGGAGGGCGTCGCCTTCGAGACGGTGGAAAAGGCGCGGCTCGTCGTCGCGCTCTACGCCGGCCATCCCCTTGCCCAGCGCCGCCGCCTGAGCCGGCAGGAGCTGCGCGGGGAGAGCATCATCTACATGTCGCCCGACGCGGCGGACGATTCCTACGGCGACGCGTTTTTCATGCAGCTCTACAAGGACGCGGGCTACAAGCCCAACATCCTCTTCCGCTCCGCCGACACGGAGAGCGCGCTGATGATGGTCGCCGCCGAGGAGGGCATCTCCATCCTGCCCGATTACTGCACCGGCAAACTCTACAACGCCGACAACCTCGTCTTCGTCCCCCTCTCCGGTGCAGGCGAGGAGGAGGAGATCATCGCCGCCTGGCAGAGCAGCAGCACGAATCCCGCGCTGCCGCGCTTTCTGCATCTGCTGCGCGGCTCGCTGCCGCTGCGCGGCGAATGAACGAAAAAAAGCGCCGCTGCCTCGGGCAGCGGCGCTTTTCATCATATCGGGTAAGCTCAGGCGTTCTTCGCGATCTCGACGAGCTTGGCGAAAGCGACGGCGTCGTTGATGGCCATTTCGCTGAGCATCTTGCGGTTGATCTCGATGCCGGCGGTCTTCAGACCGTGCATGAAGGTGGAATAATTCATGCCGTTGAGCTTGCAGGCAGCGGAGATACGGGTGATCCACAGGGAGCGGAAGTCTCTCTTCTTCAGGCGGCGGCCGACGTAAGCGTAGGTCAGGGACTTCATGACCTGCTCGTTGGCCATCTTGAAGTGGCGGGATTTATTGCCCCAGTAGCCCTTGGCGAGCTTGAGGGTCTTGTTTCTTCTCTTGCGCGTCATCATCGCGCCCTTAACACGTGCCATATTGTATAAGCCTCCTTAAAGCGTATCGTTTGAATTATTTGTAGGGGATCATCTTGCGGATGGTGCTGGCAGTGGTCTTGTCAGCATAGCCGCCCTGACGCAGACGACGGGTACGCTTGGTGGGCTTCTTGGTCAGGATGTGGCTCTTGAAAGCCTTGGCGACCTTGACCTTGCCGGTCTTGGTCAGGTTGAATCTCTTCTTGGAACCGCTATGGGTTTTCAGCTTGGGCATAGTAAGTTTCTCCTTTTCGTATTTGTAGTTGCGCGGGGCTTACTTTCCCGCCTTCGGGGAAAGGAAGATCGACATGCTGCGGCCCTCCATCTTGGGCTCTTTATCCAGGTTGGCGACGTCGGCGGCAGCCTCCGCAAAGCGCACGAGCAGATCGCGGCCAATGTCCGTATGCGCCATCTCGCGCCCGCGGAAGCGGACAGAGACCTTGACACGGTTGCCGTCGGCAATGAACTTCTGGGCGTTTTTGAGCTTGGTGTTGAAATCGCCCACATCAATGCCCGGAGACATGCGCACTTCCTTGATCTCGACGACGCGCTGATTCTTTCTGGCTTCCTTCTCGCGCTTGCCCTGCTCGAAGCGGAACTTGCCGTAGTCCATGAGACGGCAGACAGGCGGCGTGGCCTGCGGCGAGATCTTGACAAGGTCAAGCCCCTGCTCGTCGGCGATGTGCTGTGCCTGCGCGGCGGACATGATGCCAAGCTGCTCGCCGGTCGAGCTGATCAGGCGGATCTCGCTGTCCCGGATCTCCTCGTTGATCTGATGCACGTTGCTGCTAATACCGAAGCACCTCCGTTTTCTGAATTTTTTGAACTGATGGAACGGCAAACAAAAAACGGGCGCAGCATCTGCACCCGTACCACGACACAAAAAGCCCGAAGGCTCTGTTTTCCATGATCGACCCCTTCGCTTCGCTGGGGGTGAGAACGGATGCTGCCGCTCTTCTTTGTTTTGCGATAGGATTATATCCTCCCGCGCGGCGTTTGTCAATCACAATCTGCAAGATCGCAAAAAAATATTTCTGGTATATTTTTTCTTTGGCGCGTCAACACTATGGTCGCAGGCAGTTCAACGAGAAAGGAGGCGCAAAAGCATGAAGGAGCGCAAGCAGAACACCGATCAGAACAACGAGCAGAACCAGAACAACAACCAGAACCAGAACAACCGCTGATCCCGTACTCAAAAGAAAGGCTCCGGACGCGTCCGGAGCCTTTCTTCCCGCTTTGCGCGCCTTTCGCGGCGCGGCACTTGCGCGCTCCCCCGTTTCATGCTATGATGCCTTACAGATCAGGTATTGATTTTGGAAAGGAGCGCCATGCTGGAATCCATCTCTCTTTGGCTGCACGAAACGCCCCTCGGCGAAACGCTGCTCACAATGCTCATCTCGATGCTGCCCATCGTCGAGCTGCGCGGCGGACTTCCCGCGGGCGTTGCGATGGGGCTTCCCATCCCCACGGCGTTTTTCGCCGCGCTCGTCGGCAACATGCTCCCCGTGCCGTTCATCATTCTCTTCGTCCGCCCGCTCTTCAAGTGGGTGCGCGTCCATATCCCAAAGCTCGGCGGCCTCGTCTCGCGGCTCGAGGAGCGCGCGCGGGAAAAGAGCGTGGACGTTTCGCGCTATCAGACGTGGGGTCTCCTGATCTTCGTCGCCATCCCCCTGCCCGGCACCGGCGCGTGGACGGGCGCGCTCATCGCGGCGGTGCTCGATATGCGCTTAAAGCGCGCCGTGCCCGTCATCCTCGCGGGCGTTTTTATCGCGGGGTGCATCATCACGGCGCTGACATACGGGGTCACCCTCTTATTCTAAAGGAAAAGAGCGCCTGGCGCTCTTTTTCTTTTTGTCTCCAGACTGCAACCTTTTTATAACGACCTGCGTCTAAAGTCATGTTACCATCAACAGCGCCGCAGGCCGTGCGGCAAACATCGGAAAGGAGCAACTCCATGAAACCATATCTTCTGCGCGGTCTCACCGCCGCTTTCACCCTCGCGCTGCTGCTGACCGCCTGCGGGCAGAAATCAGACGACGCGGACGACACTCCGCCCAATGCGCAGGCGGGCAATCTCTATGAGGACTTCTTCACCGGCGATGTCACCGTGACGGCGAACCTCATCAACGCCGGCGTCGCGCCGGTGACCGCCTCGTTCCGCGCGCCTGACGTCTACGCCGCCAAGGGCGTCGACGGCTCGGACACGGACTGGACGATCGACCGCTTCGCGCTGCTCGACATGGACGGCAACGGCGCGGAGGAGCTGATCCTCGCCATCACGCAGAGCGGCAGCGAGGAATACGTCATCCTCACCTGCGACTATGACGTCTATGCCAATCAGGTCGTCTACCGCGGCTTCCTGTCGCCGAAGGCCGACGGCACGTTCGAATGGTCGAACGGCGCGTTCGACAACGGCGCAGCCCGCGCCCGCTTTGAAAACGGCGTGCTGGTCTATGACGACTTTGCCGCCATGCTCGGCGGCAGCGACGGCAGCGTCGTCTATACGCTCAACGGCGAGAGCGTTGATGAAACCGCGTACAGCGCGTTTCTCGCCGAGCAGTCCGCCAAGGAGGACCTTGCGTGGACCCGCTTCACGCTCGACGCCATCGCCGGTGCGCTCGCGGGATAGGGCGCGCAATACGGCAAAAAAGGGCTCCATACCTCAAGGGTATGGAGCCTTTTCCTTTGTGCGGAGGTTTAATCCATCAGATCGACGATCTCCCCGCCGTCGTAGACGTGGACGGTATCCCAGTAGCGGATGCCGTTGGCGGTCATCGTGCCCGCGCCGATCTCGATGCTGGTGCCCTGCGGCAGCCAGTCGGTGCAGGTAGCGTCGCCGCCGGAGAGGATGAGCGCGGGAACGACCGTGTCGCCCCACTGCTCCGTCTCGAACGTGCCGCCGCGGAAGACGGCGTTCGGCGCGCCGTCGATGTACTGCGTCTTCACGCTGCCGCCCGCGACACAGAGGTTGCCGGAGAGCACGAGCACATCGGTCTCCAGCGCGCCGGAGCGGACAAAGAGCGCAGGGGCCGCGTCATAGGAGCGCTCGTTCAGAAAAACGCCGCCGCTGCTGAGCGAAACGCCGTCGAGCATCAGCCCCGGCAGGTACGAGGGCTTGCCCTCGCCGACGCCGAGCCCCGCCCCGTCGATGCGCAGCGTGCCGCTGCCGCAGATCACGACCGTGCTGAAGCCCGTGAAGCAGGCGACGTCGTCCACGCCGCCGTCAGCCCAGCAGTCGCCGCTGATGTCGAGCAGCAGGATGCCTCCCTGCGCGTTGGGGGAGATGTTGGGGATGTAGCTGTCCTGCGCGGTCAGGTGCGCGCAGTGATAGCGCTCGCCGTTCCAGACGACGAGCCCCGCCCCATAGTCGAACGCCGCTCTCCCGTCCGTCATATCGGCAACGGAAATGCCGCTGTCGCCGTCGGTCAGGGCGAGATCCTGATACTCGCCCCCGTACCACACGCTGTAGGTGGTCTGGTAGCCGTCGCCCGCGTTCTGCGCGAGCGGGAGCGTCTTGTCCTCCGCGCGCACGGGCGCGCCGCCCAGCTCGTAATAGAGCAGGCAGCTGTCAGGCACTGCGGGTGCGCCGGCCTCCGGGCCGTCGACGACGGGGTTCTGCTCAGAATTGTCCGGCAGGGTCGTCTCGCCGCAGGCGGTCAGCAGAAAAACGAGAGTCAGGACGGTGGTGAGCGCTTTTTTCATGGCGGTTTCCTCCTTATATCCAATAAGATACGGTCAGAACTCAAGCGCGAGCTGCGCTTCGTCCGGCTCGGGGATATCCAGGCCGAATTCGCTGGGAAGATAGCGCGGGCAGACGTTTTCGCCCGTCGTGATGACCGACGCCGCCAGACGCGTGCCGATCTCGCAGGCCTCCATCATCGTCTTGCCGTAGGTCTGCCCGATGACGACGCCGGCAAAGAACGCGTCGCCCGCGCCGGTCGTATCCTTCACGTCGACCTTCTTGGCAGGACACCAGCCCGCTTCACCGTCGAGCGTGGCGAACACCGCGCCCTGCGCGCCCATGGTAACGACCATGCGCGAGATCTGCGCGGCGCGGATCTTGACCTTGAGCGTTTCGAGCATCTCCTCGGGGGTCGCGTCGTCGTAATTTTCGGAAAAGAGGATGCCCGCCTCCTGCTGGTTGCAGATGAAGCAGTGCACCTGACGCATGAAGTCGCGCCGCTCCACGGCGATGCTCATGTTGGACACGACGGCGTAGATGGGCTTGTCGTACTTCTCGGCGAGGGCGAAGGCGCGCTTGACGACCTCCTTTTCCATGTCGAGCTCCAGCGAAATGCTGTCGGCGTTGGCAAAGATCTCGTCGCCCTGCTCGTCAAGGATCCCCGCGATGGGGCGGAGGTCGGGCCGCTTGGAGATCGCGGCGGTCACGTCGCCGGTGTTGTCGAAGATGGCGAGCCATGTGCCCATGCCGTCCTCGGTGCGGCGGATATAGCGCGTGTCGACCTTGTGGCTCTGGAGCTTTTTCACAACGTCCGCGCCCGCGCTCGTCTCGTCGACAAGGCTGACGAACGTGGGGCGAAGCTCGACGTTCGCGATATCCTCAACGATGTTGCGGCTCACGCCGCCATGCACCTGCACGACACGTCCGGCGTTGCGTCCGCCGGGGATATAGGATGAGAGCGGATAGCCCTTGATATCGACGAAAACAGCGCCCAGAACAACGATGCCCATAGTCTGCGACCTCCGATGGCGAGAGTTTTGTTGAATTATACCATGCCCCGGCCGGAAAGAAAAGCCCTCTTTATGCCAAAGCGCAAAAAAGAGCCGGACGAAAGTCCGGCTCTTTGGGACGGTGCGGAGATAAACGGCCGCTCTCAGTCGACAAAGCGGGCCTTTCTCGCCTCCATATTGCGGATGGCAAAGAGGGTCGCAACGGTCAGCACCGCGCCGACGGCAAGGCAGATGACCCAGTTCTGAATGAAGCCCGCGAGAATGAAGCTCACAAAGCTCAGCACAGCGACGGTAATGGCATAGGGCAGCTGGGTCGCAACGTGGTTGACGTGCTCGCACTGCGCGCCCGCGGAGGACATGATGGTCGTGTCGGAGATGGGAGAGCAGTGGTCGCCGCACACGGCGCCCGCGCAGCAGGCGGAGATGCCGATGTAAAGCAGGCTGCTGTCGCTGGGGAAGATGGCGGTAACGATGGGGATCAGGATGCCGAAGGTGCCCCAGGACGTGCCGGAGGCAAAGGCCAGCACGCACGCGACGAGGAAGATGACCGCGGGGAGCATATTGTAAAGCCCCTCGGAGGCGGCATACATCAGGTCATGCACATAGTCTGCGGCGCCCAGCGCGTTGAGCGTGGTCTTGAGCGAGACGGCGAGCGTCAGGATGATGATGGGGGAGATCATGGCCTGGAAGCCCTTGGGGATGCAGCCCATGGCGTCGCGGAAGCCGACGACGCGGCGGGCGACGAGGTAGATAACGGTGATCACCAGTGCAATGAGACCGCCCCAGGGCAGGCCGATAAAGGCGTCGGTGTTGCCGAAGGCGCCGATGAAATCGCCGGCGCAGTCGGTGCCGCCCCAGGCGTCGGTGCCGAAGAAGCCGCCGACGTAGATCATGCCGATGGTGCAGGTGATGATGAGGATGACGACGGGGATGACAAGGTCGATCACGCGGCCGCGGGGATTGGCGTTCTCCTCGGCACTGTTTTCGGCGGCGGAGAGGTCGCCGGTGGAGTGGGCGCGCTCCTCAAAGCCGCGCATGGGGCCGTAGTCGAAGCGCATGAGCGTGATGGCGATGATGAAGACAAACGTCAGCAGAGAGTAGAAGTTATAGGGGATGGCGCGGATGAACAGCTCGATGCCGGAGATGCCGGTGTCAAGGTCCTCGGCGGTGGAGGACACGGCGGCGGCCCAGGACGAGATCGGCGCGATCATGCACACGGGGGCGGCGGTAGCGTCGATGAGATAGGCGAGCTTCGGGCGCGAGATCTGGTGGCGGTCAGTCACCGGACGCATGACCGAGCCGACGGTCAGGCAGTTGAAATAGTCGTCGATGAAGATCAGGATGCCGAGGGCAAAGGTCGCAAGCTCGGCGCCCACGCGGGTGTGGATGTTCTTTTCCGCCCAGCGGCCGAAGGCCGCGCTGCCGCCGGCCAGATTGACGAGCGCGACGATGATGCCCAGCAGCACGAGGAAGAGGAAGATGCCGGCGTTATCGGCGATGGCGGTGACGAGACCGTCGTTGACGATCATATCGATCGTCGCGATGGGGGAAAAGTTGCAGGCGAACAGTGCGCCGACGACCACGCCGATGAACAGCGACGAATACGCTTCCTTGGTGATCAGCGCCAGCGTGATAGCGATGATGGGGGGCACGAGCGCCCAGAAGGTTCCTGCAAAGGTCATGATGTTTCTCCTTTCCTGTGTCTCTGCACAGATAAAAAATTAAGCCATGATTTCCATCATGACTTAACACAACATCAGGACCCGTAAACAAATGAGATCTACATGGGAGCATCCTGCGCTCATCATGACAGCACTCCGTCCTTGCGGACGACAGTCCGGCGGGTATTCCCCGACGGCCCAGGCATTTATCAGCCAGGGGAGCTGATAAACCCTTCGGCGGCGTCCCCTTTCGCTCTCCGGTCTCCTGCCGTTTGCTGAGAGCTACTTTTGTCAGCCGCGCCTCTATCAAGACTTATGAAATTGTTTGCAGTATACATCATTTTCCGCGTCTGTCAAGCGCAAAATGAGATCTTTTGGATATTTTTGAGAAACTTTATGCGAAATTATCGCAAACGGGCGCGCCGGCGCGCCCGTTTTGTGAAAAAGGGAGAGGCCCTACGCCGCGCAGAACGCCGCGCCCAGCAGCCGGAGGAACAGCTGCCCCCACGTCACGCGCGCGACGCTCTCCCCCGCCAGCAGCGGCAGCGACGCAACGGACACGCCGGCGGCGTCGAAGATCTCCAGCGTGCCGACAGGCTCTCCCTCATCCACCGGCGCGCCGACGCTCTCCGGCAGCACAACGGACTGCGTAAGGCCGCTGGCACGCGGCTTTTCCAGCAGCAGCGCGTTGTCCTGCGTCAAAACGGGCTGCACGGTCTTCTGCGTACCGAGCGTCACGGGCACGGCGGGCAGCGGCGCTTCGGGCGCAACGTTCACGAGCGCATAGTTGGCAAAGCCGTAGTTCAGCATGGCCTTGGCGTCGGAAAAGCGGGCGTCGCTCGTGCTGCCGCCGAGCACCACGGCGATCAGCTCCATGCCGTCCCGCTCCGCCGTGGCGCTGATACAGTACTTCGCCGTGCTCGTCGAGCCGGTCTTCAGCCCCGTCGCGCCATCGTAAAAGCGCACGAGCTTGTTGGTGTTGACGAGCATGGACGCTCCGTTCCGCAGCGAGTCCATCCAGATCGTCGTAAAGCGGCGGATGTCAGGGTGGTTCAGGATAAGCTCGCGCGACATGAGCGCGATGTCGTAGGCGGAGGTCACGTGGCCGCTCGCGGGCAGTCCCGTGCAGTTGACAAAGTGGGTGTCGTTCATCCCCAGCTCCTGCGCCCGCTCGTTCATACGCGCGACAAAGGCCTCCTCGCTGCCGGCAAGATGCTCGCCGAGCGCGACGGCCGCATCGTTGCCCGATACGACGCACACGGCCTTGATAAGCTCCTCCACGCGCATCTGCTCGCCCTCTTTGAGCCAGATCTGGCTGCCGCCCATGGAGGACGCGTGCGTGCTGCCCGTGACCAGATCGTCATACGAAAGCGCGCCGGAGTCGACGGCCTCCATCGTGAGCAGCAGCGTCATCACCTTCGTCACGCTCGCGGGCTCGCGCGGCGTGTGCTCATCCTTGGCGTAAAGCACCGTGCCGGTCGCCTTTTCCATGAGCAGCGCAGAGGGCGCGTCGAGAGTCAGCTCCGCGGCGCGCGCGGGAACGCTCAAAAGCAGGCACAGCAGCAAAAAGAGCGGCAGAGATCGTTTCATACAAAGGCTCCTTTCCTCGTCTGGCACAAGGATATGAAAAGATTTTGGCAGACATGAATATTTCGCCTTGAAATGACACGAAAGATATGATATACTTCTCATGTTCGCAGGGTTGGTATATCGGTATTACAGCGGCTTCCCAAGCCGTTAAGGCGGGTTCGACTCCCGTACCCTGCTCCAAAAAAGAGAGACACACCATAGGTGTGTCTCTCTTTTTTGGAATCCGTGGAATATTTGAAAGCACAGGCGGGAATGAATCCCGCCTGCGCCAAGGTTTTGCTGCGCAAAACGCTTGCACGGCGCAAACGCGCCGAATGGCCCCGACGCGGCGGAGCGCGTCTCGGCTTGATTCAAATTATTTAACGGCGGAAGTAAATTCCGCCTATAACAATTCTTCGCTGCACTGCGAATTGACGCGCGGCTTCGCGCGGGGAACCCGCGAAACATTTGAAAGCACAGGCGGGAACGAATCCCGCCCGTGCCAGGGTTTTGCTGCGCAAAACGCCTGCACGGCACAAATGCGCCGCGCGGGGTCGTTCGCGGACAGTGCGGCGGGCGCGCGCTCCATCAGGCTCAGCGCACATACTCGCGCGCGGCGTGCGCGTCGCTCACGTTGCAGCGCGGCAGATGATAGAGCGAGTCGCCGTAGTGCGCGCGGCCATAGATGCCGGAGAGCGTAACGGCAAAATGCTCACGCAGGAATGGCTCGGCCCATTCCTCCATATCGCCGAGGGGATAGGTAAAGGTCGTGACGCACTGCCCCGTCTCGGCCTCGATGCGCGCAACGCTCGTTTCAAGGTCAGGGAACACGCGCGCAGCGTACTCCCCCTCCGTCTCGCCGTCCATGCGGTTGATGCCAAGCACCTCGTCGCTGATGTGGAGGTCGTTCGTGTGGGAGGCGAACTCGATAAGGCCGCTCGCGGCCATCTCGCGGCACTGCTCCCAGCTGAGAAAACCGGACTTTCCCGCGTCGATGCGCGCGGTGATGAGTGAGACCGCCGCCTTCGCGCCGTACTCCTGCAAAATTGGGAAGGCGAGCGTATAGTTGCTCGCATAGCCGTCGTCAAAGGTCAGCATCACCGCCTTTTCCGGCAGCGGGCTCCCGTCGTCGCACCGGCCGGCGGCCAGCTCGCGCGGAAGGATCGTGACATAGCCCTTGCCGCGCAGCCAGTCGAGATCGCGCCGCAGCGCGTCCGTGGTCATGGTGTAGTCGGTCGTCTTGGCTGGATCGTCGGTAAAATCGTGATATTCAAGCACCGTGAAGCGCCCCTTGGCGTCGTGGATGCTCCACAGCAGCGCGCCGGTCAGCGCCAGCAGCAGCGTCAACGCCGCGGCGCACAGCAGCTTTTTTCTCTTCAAGACGTCTCGTCTCCTTTCTCTCACTACGGAGTATAGACGCAGCCGGCAGGAAAAAGTTCCCCGCGCTCGCTTTAAAAAAATCATAAGACGGCAGAAAAAGAGGGGCCTGCGCCCCTCCTGCCGCTGTCACCAGCCTGCGTATTGCTTCACATGCGAGTAGCGCACGAGCTTCGTCTCATACTGATAGCGCCACCCATGCGCGTCGGTATAGCGCAGGAGCGAGCCGTCGCGGTAGAGCCGCGCGCCCTGTACGTCGCGGTACCACAGCTCGAGCGTGCTGCCGTCGCCGAACGTCAGGAGCAGGCCGGCCTCCTCCGGCGTTTCGCGCACGGCGTTCCCCTTTCCGGCGGCAAAGATCACCCCGTAGATGCGCCCGAGCGCGTCGCTGTCGAGCAGGTGCTCCTCCCCGCCGAGCGCAGCGGTAAGAGATCCGTTCTCGCGGGCGTAGAGGTCGCTCTCCGTCAGCGCCGACATGTAGCGCTGGAAGCGGTGCTCGCCGCGCACGGCGGAAACGACGGGAAAGGCCGCAACGATCAGCAGCGCCAGCGCGATGAGCAGCGGCGCGCGCAGCGAGCCGCCGCGCTCGCGGCGCTCCCCTTTGTGCCGGTCGACGGCGTCATAAAGCTTTGCCATGGAAAAGATACCTCGTTTCTTCATTCGCCGCGCGCGTCCCGCGCGGTAAGCACATCATACGATGAACGCGCGGGAAAGTCAATCAACCGCCGCGCGAAGCGGGGTCGAACAGCGGTTGGAAAGCGATGCCGCTTGCATTTTCCCCTGCAGTCCCATATAATAGCGGCGTTGAAAAAGAAAGCACGGAGGAGCACCATGAAAAAAGTCGCGCTCATCACCGGCGCGTCGCGCGGCATCGGCCGCGCGGCCGCATACCAGCTCGCGCACGACGGCTATGCCGTGTGCGTCAACTACTACGAACGCAGAGACAAGGCGGACGAGCTCGTTTCGCTCCTGCGCGGCGAGGGCTGCGAGGCGATCGCCGTGCAGGCGGACGTATCGAAGCGCGGCGAGGTGGTCGCAATGGTCGAGCGGTGCACGCAAGAGCTGGGGCCCGTCACACTGCTCGTGAACAACGCGGGCGTTGCGGGACAGGCGCTCTTTCAGGACGTGACGGACGAGCTGTGGGACCGCTACTTCGGCGTGAACCTCTGCGGCGCGCGCAACGCCATTCAGGCGGTGCTGCCGCATATGCTGCACGAAAAGCGCGGCTGCATCGTGAACGTCTCGTCCATCTGGGGCCAGCACGGCGCGTCGTGCGAGGTGGTCTACTCCTGCACGAAGCACGCGCTCATCGGGCTGACGCGCTCGCTTGCGATGGAGCTCGCCCCCAGCGGCATCCGCGTCAACTGCGTCGCCCCCGGCGTCATCGACACCGATATGGTCAGGGTGCTGGGCGAGGAAACGCTCCGCGATCTTGCGGCCGAGACGCCGCTCGGCCGCCTCGGCACGCCCGAGGACGTAGCCGCGGCGATCTCGTACCTCGCGTCCGACAGGGCCTCGTTCGTCACGGGGCAGGTGCTCGCGGTCGACGGCGCGTTCGTGCTGTAGGCGCTCAGCGCCCCGTGCTGCCGAAACCGCCCGCGCCGCGCGCGGTATCGGGGAGCGTGTCGGTCTCCTCGAATTCCATCGGCAGGAACGGCAGCAGGATGAGCTGGGCCACGCGGTCGCCGTGGCGCACGGTGCGCTCCTCGCCGCTGTCGTTGTACAGCGCGACCATGCACTCGCCGCGGTAGTCGCTGTCGATCACGCCCACGCAGTTTGCCGGACGAAGCCCCTGCTTCGCGGCAAGTCCGCTGCGCGCGAACACCGCGCCGAACGTTCCCTCCGGCAGCGCGACGGAAAGCCCCGTATGGAGCATCACGGTATGGCGCGGGGGGATGATGACGGTCTCGTCGCCGTCGAGGCAGGCGCGCAGGTCGTAGCCCGCGGCAAATTCCGAGCCGCGCGTGGGAATAAACGCGTCCGCGCGGAGCTTTTTGATCTGTACCATGGCCATGGGGAAAGCCTCCTTCTGATAGATGCTCCCCATTATACGGCGCGCGCGGCGCAAAAGCAAGCGCGGCCGCTCTGGCGCGCTTTGGCACGAGAGCGAGAATTTTCCCTTGCAAAACGTCCGCACTTCTGCTATTATACTATGATGTAATGTTTCCGCCCTCGACGGGCGATGACAAAACGATCACCTTTTTGGAGGCTCGGATAGATGGCAAAGAACACAAAGCGCACGGAGCGCATGAATAAGAGCGATCATAACGTCAACCGCGCGATGCTCCTGCTGACGGCGGGCATCGTGGCGGAATTTTACCTGCTGATGGTCAACAACTATTATGTCAAGGGCTCAGTCAATCAGATGCTGACGATGGTGACCGTGCTCACGGTCATGTCCTACGTCGGCTGCGCGCTCGTCGGCGCGGGGCTCGTGTTCTGGTTCACGCGCAGGTCGCGGCCGCGCTGTGCGCCCGCAGCGCCGTGGCTTTTGTGCGCAGGCGTTTTCTTCGCCGTCTCCTCCCGCCTGATGCTCGCCATCTATCCCCAGGGCACGAAGATCATGTGCGTGCTCGTCCCTGTGGCGATGCTGCTGGGCATCGTGTTCCTGCTCTACCCGCGCGAGTTTTCCGTGCAGGCGCTGGCGCTGACGGCCGCGCTGATGTCGATGTACTTCATCCATCACAGCGGCGGCACCGAGGAATGGGGCGGCATCGTCATCGGCTGCTGCGTCTTCGCCGCGTGCGTCGTGCTGGCGCTCATCATCGCCGTATGGAAGGCGCAGAAAAGCGACGGGCGGCTCGAAAAGCTCGGCGGCCTTCGCATCGTCTCCTCCGGCGCGGACTACCGGCTCATTTACGCGGTGCTGGCGGTATGCGCGGCTGTGATCATTGCGGCGCTTCTGGTATCGGCCATCGCCTACTACGCGCTCTGGGCGCTGGCGATCGGCACGTTCCTGCTCGCGGTGTACTACACGATCAAAATGATGTGACCGATCCTTCAGGGGGCGGGCTCCATTGGAGCCCGCCCCTTTTTCCATGCGTGGGGACATAGCGCCCCCCTCCCATGCATAAGAATAGCGGAACGAAGGGGGGACGGAAGATGAAAAGGATCTTTTTGCCGCTGCTCCTGCCGCTCCTGCTGCTCCTGCTCACCGGCTGCGGGCGGGAAACGCAGGACCGTGCCGCGGCGCTCCAGCAGCAGTACGCGCTCGTCACAGGCTATGAGACGCAGGTGCGCGCGGCGCTGCCGCGCGAGGACGAAACGCTCGTTTACACGCTGCATCTGACGAAGGACGGCGATACCGTGCGCGCGGAGGTTTTGGAGCCGGAGGAACTGGCCGGCGTCGCGGCGGCGATGACGGGCGATGCGCTGACGCTCGAATACGACGGGACGATCCTCGACGCGGGGACGCTCTCGCCGCGCGTGTCGGGGCTGAGCGCCGCGCCGCTGCTGCTGGACGCCTTTCCGCGCGCCTATCTGGACAGCTGCGGCAGCGAGACGCTGGACGGGGCCGATGCTCTGCGCGTCGATTTTTCGGCCGCGGCGGGAAGCGAAGCGCTCGGCTGCACGCTCTATTTCGGCGCGGACGGCGCACCGGTATACGGCGAGCTTGCGCAGGACGGGAAAATAATTGCCGCGGTGGAGTTTACGAATTTCATTTTTGGTGATATACTGTCGCCGGACGCATGATGCGTCACACTAAGCGAGAAAGCGGGAACGATCATGGAAAGCACGCTCAAGAGGACATGGGCGGAGATCAGCCTTGATAATCTGACACACAATTTTGAGACCATCCGCCGTCAGGTGGGGCCGCAGGCGAAGCTCCTCGGCGTCGTGAAGGCGGACGCCTACGGCCACGGCGCGGTGCGCGTGGCAAAGCACCTTGAAAAGCTCGGCGCGGGCTATCTCGCCGTGTCGAACCTCGACGAGTGCGAGGAGCTGCGCGTAAACGGCATCACGCTGCCGATCCTGATGCTGGGCTTCACGCCCGCCGATCAGGCCGGGCGCATTCTGAAAAACGACATGACGCAGGCGGTGCAGAGCTACGAGATCGCCAAGGCGTTTTCCGACGCGGCGGTGAAGCTGGGGCGGAAAATGAAGGTCCACATCAAGCTCGACACCGGCATGGGCCGCCTCGGCTTCCAGTGCGACGAGGCGCACTTTGACGCGAGCCTGCACGGCATTTTAGAGATCCTCAAGCTGCCGGGGCTCGACGTGGAGGGCGTGTTCACGCACTTCTGCGTTTCGGACGAGGACGCGCCGGAGTGCGTGGCGTTCACAAAGCTCCAGCACGAGCGCTTCGTGAGCATGATCGACGCGGTGGAGACACAGGGCGATTTCAAATTCCGCCTGCACCACTGCTGCAATGCCGGCGGCATCGCCAGCTACCCCGAGTGGGCGTGGGACATGGTGCGCTGCGGCATCATCCTCTACGGCACGGGCGAGCTTGCCGAAAGGATGGGCATGAAGCCCGTCATGACGCTCAAGACCACCGTTGCCACCATCAAGGACTTTACGCCCGATACCTCCATCAGCTACGGACGGACGTTCTTCACCGAAAGGCCCAGCCGCATCGCGGTGCTGCCCATCGGCTACGCCGACGGCCTGTTCCGCGCGCTGTCGAACAAGCTGGAGGTGCTCACGCCCTGCGGCAAGGCAAAGCAGGTCGGCCGCATCTGCATGGATATGTGCATGATCGACGTGACGGATCTGCCCGGGCTCAAGCCCGGCGACGAGGTCGAGGTCTTCGGCGAGCATATGCTCTGCGAGACGGACGCGAAGCTCTGCGGCACGATCTCGTATGAGCTTCTGTGCGCCGTGAGCAAGCGCGTGCCGCGCTATTACTACCTCGGCGGAAAATGCGTCGACCATAACCTCCAGCTCCTTGGCTGAGCACCGCGCCGCCCCCGCGCGCATAGGATGAAGCGGGGGCGGGGAAACGGGAAACATCGGACGCTCCCGTATAAATTCCGTCCCCATGTGGGAGAATGACAGTGACCACCGCGCCAGCGCGGCGGTACTTCTTCCGCACGGAGTGTGAATAGCAAAGTGGATATCAATGTGAAACGCGGCGATATTTATTACGCCGATCTTTCGCCCGTGGTCGGAAGCGAGCAGGGCGGCGTGCGTCCGGTTCTGATCGTGCAGAACGACACGGGGAACCGCTACAGCCCCACGGTGATCGCCGCAGCGATCACCTCGCAGACCAACAAGGCGAAGCTTCCCACCCACATCGCCATCTCCGCGCCGGATCACGGCCTGCCGCGCGACAGCGTGGTGCTGCTCGAGCAGATCCGCACGCTCGACAAGCGGCGCCTGCGCGAGCGCATG
>CAKTLG010000004.1 GCA_934572465.1 uncultured Oscillospiraceae bacterium | reverse complement strand
CGAACACGGAAGTTAAGCTCGCTTCTGCCCACAATACTTGGCTGGCGACGGCCCGGGAAGATAGGTAGCGCCAACACAAAAGAGGACATCCGAAAGGATGTCCTCTTTTGCTGTACAATGGGAGATATGCTGGTTTACACACCGGTGGAATACGCTGACCGGAAAGGGGGCTTTCCCTCCGCTTTTTCGCTCACATGACCTGCGCCATAGCGGCCTCTTGATTATGCGGCTTTGTCCTGTTGTTGCTGGGTGCAGGTGTGCAGCGTGAAGGCTGTGTCGTGGCAGCCGCTGCCGATGGCTTTGTGAGGTGACAATGAGAAAAAGGAGCTGCCCGCTTGTAGAGCGGGGCAGCTCCTTCCACATTGTGCGGGGCCTCAGATTCGTCGGTCACGTGTCTGCGAATCGTAGTGCTTTTGCAGGAAGGGATAGATCACCTTGTAAATGAGCTTATTTTCAAGGTTGAACATATAAATGAGGAAAGTGACGGCAAAGCCGATCAGTCCAAGCGTCAGGAGCTTGCGCAGCATCTTACGGAGCGTGCGCAGGATACGGATCTCTCGGCGGACGCGGCGCACTTTGCGCACCTTGCGGCGAACGGCTTTTTTGAGCTGCTTTTTCGTTTTCAGCATTGGGGTTTCCTCCTTTACCATGCTTCGCTGTCGTCAAAGTCGACGAGCGTGGGATCGAGCGGCTGTTCACCGAGTACGACGGACATGTACTGATTGACGCAGCGGCGCATGTCGCGGCGGGAAATGGTGCGGCTGTCCTCCAGATCGTGCTCGACGAAGATGAAGTGGAAGCCGAATTCGTGGGCCTGCTCCTCCATCAGCGCGTGCACGCCGTTCATGCCCTTGCAGGCGACGTTGTCGTTGAAGAGCACCATGTCGCAGTTGAAGCGCTTGGCCCAGTCCCAGACGGCGTTCACATTGTCCCAGCCGCCGACGGCGTGGTGGCGCATGACGCCCTTTTCCGAAAACAGTGCAAGATCCTGGATCGCCTGCTCCGGATCGGTGGTGGAGATCATGTTGTGCCCCATCGTGGAATCCATATTCAGCACGATGTTGATGCCCCAGCAGTTCTGCACCCATGTGGGGAAGTCGGTGTAATACACCGCTGACGGGCCCCAGAGGAACGCGCGATGGCGCGTCGTGCCGCCGAATGGCTGATACTTCTTTTTGTAGCACCTCTGCATGATGGCGAGCACCTTGCGGTCGTTCTTCGTGAAGCGATCCTCCTGACCGTTGACGCTGGCCCAGGAGTAGAGGCGGTAGAGCGATTCGGCGATGCCGGCGAGCGCGGAGTAGGGCGTTTTGAAGATCTCCCACTTTTCAAGCTCAATGGTGTTCTGCTCGTTCATGTGTCTGGCGCGCTGGAAGAGCGCGTTCCAGTCGTATTTGACACCGTATTCCTGTTCAATGAAAGCGATGGCGTCGCGCAGGACCTGTGTGGAGTAGGGATGCGCGCCCGGTTCGTTGTGGATCATGGCGAGCGTCACGGGGAAGTCGGGCAGGCCGAAGCGCCGGCGCTGGAACATGCTGGTCGCCTCACTGGCGTTGCAGGGCATATTGGTCGTGAGCACTGCCTTGCCGACGATGGGGAAGTCGTCGTCGATGGCGACGCCGGTCTCGGCGGAGCAGCGCGAGCACACGTCCGCCGCGAGGCCGAAGCTTTCGGCTACGTCGATATAGTGCGGCTCAAGCTTCTGGTCGATGTCGCAGATGATGAACTCCGGCAGTGTCTGGATGGGGACGGGGATGAGATCGGGAAAGCCGCACATAAAGAGCGGCGGCAGCACCTCGTCCATGGGGACGATGCGGTCTGTGAGCTTCCCGCCGCCGAGACGGCGGTCGTTCGCCAGTACGAGCGCGATCTTTTTCGTCAAACTTACGACGATGCAGTGCATATTCATGTGGGCGATCTTCAGCTCCTCGCCGCGATAGCCCTCAAACAGCCGGTCAATAAAGGCAAAGGTGCCGAGATACGAGCCCATCCAGCGATATTCCCAGAAGCCTTTCAGGATGGGGACGGGCGCGGAGGCAACCATCGCGCCCATGGCGGCAAGATTCCTGAGCCATGCGCCGTAGTCGACCAGCGTGTCTTTGACGCCGCGCCATTCGCGGTAATGGGCGATGCCAGTCTTGTCCTCGTAGCGGCTGCGCTGGCCGCCTGTGCCGTGTGCGGCACGCCATTTGGGGTCGAAGCGCTCAAGCGCCTTGTCGGCGATGCCGATGAGCTTGTCTGTTTTCCGTCTGAGCAAGGTCTTCATGTGCGGACACCGCCTTTCTCGCTGAGCTTTTTGATCTCAAGGCTCTCGACAAACGCCTGGAAGCGCGTGCGCAGCTGGCCGACAGAGCCGAGGGTGTATTCCTTTTCGATGGTGCAGCAGGGGATGCCGCGCTCGTTTTGCAGGATGTGGCTTGCCAGTACCTTTTCATAGCTCCAGAATTCGCAGAACTTCATGCTCTCGTAAATGATACCGTCGGCCTTGTATTCGCGCGCAAGACGCTCCAGCTCGGCATGCCGCTGATCGATCTTGTCGCCGGACATGAAGCGCGCGCACTGATTCCACCTGTGGTAATGGCGGCAGATGGCGTCGAACGCGCTTTCGCCGTCCTCGATGACGATCTCCTCGCGCGAGGGGAAGGAGCCGAAGCAATAGCGGTCGGCCACGACCATCGCGCCGCACATCTCGATGAGCTTGGTGAAGTCGGGGTCGTCGATCTCGCTGCCCGCGAGCGCGACGCGGCAGCGGAAGGGAAACTTTGATTCCGGCTCGCGCGCCTTCAGCTCCTCGAGCGTTTCTTCCAGATATGGCAGGATCAGCTCGTGCGGGCAGACCTGTGAGACGAGCTGGAGGACATGAAATTCATAGCCCGTGATGGGCGGGTTATCGAGCTTGCGAAACGCGCCGATCGCCGTTATGGTGCGGGAGATGCGGTTGTGCAGCGCGACTGCGGCGCGCATCGCGTCCTCGCCCACATCCACGCCGTAATGCTCGTGTAGCGCGTCGACGACCTTGAGCTTGAGCTGGGCCTTGTAGTAGTCGAGGCTCGTCTGATCGCCCTTCATGGGCGGGTCGATGATGGTGGTAAAGAAGCGCCCGTTCTTAATGGGGTCGAGCAGCGCAAAATGCTCCTCCATGCGCTCCATTGCCGCGCAGCCCTCCGCGCCGAAGAGGGCGTTTAGGTAGTTGTAGCCGCCCTCGATGGCGCGCTCTAAAATGCAGCGGACATAGGGGCAGTTGCGGCCGGTCATGTAGTAGCTGGCAATGTCGGCGCTGCCGCTGTTGGGCGCGCGCAGACGCGAGGAAAAGCAGCCTGGGAGATTGAGCAGCGCCTCTGGAATGTAGTAGCAGTTGTAGCCGAGGGCAAGCTTGCCCTGCTGCACGGCCTGCTCGACCAGCTCGTTGTGCGCCTGCTGCAAAAGGCTTTCAAAGTAGATAAGATGCTTAAGGTCTTTCATAGGCAACGCTCCTTGTCAGATCGTGGGAACGCGGGGAGATCCCTGAGTATCTTTTCTGAGTTTAACAAAATGTTCATAAATCGTCAATAGAAAACGACAAGTTTGACGCGAATTTTCTGACGAAATTAGGGCGGAATAGACAAAAGTGCGTGAAAAAAGCGGGACGCATCAGAGGATGCGTCCCGCTTTGAAAGGGCTTACAGCTCCACGACGACCGGTTCGTGTCCGGTTCTGGGGAGGAGGACATTCAGCACGTCGCTCGTTTTGAGCCTGATCGTCGAGGTGCAGAGACAGGGATGGCAGGAGAAGAACGCCGCTTCATATGTCTCGCGGTCGATGAGCAGCTGCACGCGCTTTTCCGTGTCGTTCATCAGGCCGAGGATCGTTGCCGAGCCCGGCGTGCAGCGCAGCAGCTCCCAGAGCTGCTCCTCCGGCGCGAACGACAGGCGCGCCGAGCCGATCTGGTGGCTCAGATCCTTCGTATGAAATGCCTTGTGCGGTGGCATACATAAAAGGTAAAAGCTCGTCTTCTGCCGGTTGCAGAGAAACAGGTTCTTGCATACGTCCACACCGAGCACGGCGGAGACGGCGTCGCATTTTTCCATGGTGTCAGCCGCCGCGTGGGTCACACGGTCGTACTCGATACCGAGCGAATCAAGGAGATCGAACGCGACGGCCTCGTGCGCGGGCAGCTCGCCTTCGGGGCGGGAATTATGATAAACAGGGGAGACGTCCATTTATTTCTCTTCTTTCAGCAGTTTTTCGCCGGCCTTGAAAATGTCGCCCGCGCCAACGGTCAAAATAAGGTCGCCCGGGCAGGCGATGCGCGCGAGCGCGGCGGTGACCTTGTCGAGCGTGGGACAGTAGACTGCGCCGGGGATCTCGCGGCAGAGATCCATCGACGAAATGCCGATGTCGTTCTGCTCGCGCGCGGCGTAGATCTCCGCCAGCACGACCACGTCGGGGAGCTTCAGTTCGCGGACAAAATCGTCGAACAGCGCCTTCGTGCGCGTGTAGGTGTGCGGCTGGAAGGCGCAGACGATGCGCTTGTAGGGAAGCGCCTTTGCCATCGTCAGCAGCGCGTGCAGCTCGCCGGGGTGGTGGGCGTAATCGTCATAGACGTCCGCACCGCGGTAATGTCCCTTGAACTCGAAGCGCCGCCCCGCGCCCGTGAACGTCGCAAGGCCGAGGCCGACGGCCTCTCCGCTGACGCCGAGCAGATACGCCGCGCTCGCCGCGGCCAGCGCGTTCATGACGTTGTGTTTACCGCCCACGCGCAGCGAAACGTGCGCGTAATATGCGCCGCGCACGTAAACGTCGAAGCTCGGCAGGCCCTCCGTCCAGACGAGGTTTTCCGCATGGCACTGGGCCGCGGGATCGCTCAGGCTGAACCAGAACACCGGCTGGGACAGGCCCTTGAGCGCCGCGCATGCGCCGGCATCGTCCTTGTTGGCGACCACGTACCCGCCCGCGGGCACGAGCTCGGCAAAGCGGCGGAACGAATGCTCCACATCGGAGAGATCCTTGAAAAAGTCAAGATGGTCGGCCTCGACATTCAAAATGACCGCGACGGTGGGGAAAAAGCTCAGAAACGAGTTGCAGTATTCGCAGCTCTCGGCGATGATCGTATCGCCCTTGCCCACGCGGTAGCCCGAGTGCAGAAGCTGTAAGGTGCCGCCGATCATCACGGTCGGGTCCTTCTGTGCGGCCATAAAGATGTGCGTGGCCATGCTGGTGGTCGTCGTTTTGCCGTGCGTGCCGGAGATGCACAGGGCGTTTTTGTAGCCCTTCATGATCGCGCCCCAGGCCTGCGCGCGCTCGAAAACGGGGATGCCGCGCGTCACCGCGCCGGAGATCTCGGGGTTGTCGTCATGAATGGCGGCGGTGCGGATGACAAAGTCGCACTCGCCGAGATTGTCCGCCGCGTGGCCGATGGCCACGGGGATGCCGAGCGAGCGCAGGTGCTCGACGGCGGGACCGTCGGTCATGTCGCTGCCCTGCACCCTGAGCCCCATGCCGAGCAGCACCTCTGCCAGCGGGCTCATCGAAACGCCGCCGATGCCGGCCAGATGCGCGCATTTGCCGGGAACGAGATAAGAGAAGATATCCTTTTGATCGTTCATGCCTTCCATTCCTTTCCGTGTGCCGCGGCACAGGAGATTTCGGTGATTTACAATTTTCAGCTTTGCTATTATAATATACCCATAGTCCCAGTGCAATCCTAAAAAAATGATTTTTTGTGAGGTTTTCATGCAAGCTCTGCCGAAGCAAGTCGATACCGTCCTCGCCGCGCTGAGAAGCGAGGGCTATTCGCCGTATCTCGTCGGCGGCTGCGTGCGTGAGCTGCTGCGGGGGCGGGAGCCGAGCGACTACGATATGACCTCCGACGCGCCGCCGCAGGAGGTGCTGCGCATCTTCGGCAGCGCCGCGCATCCAACGGGGGTGCAGCACGGCACGGTAACGGTCGTGAGCGGGGGACTGCCCGTCGAGATCACGACCATGCGCCGCGACGGGGCATATCATGACGGCCGCCATCCCGATTCTGTCACCTTCGGCACGAGCATTGAAGAAGACCTTGCGCGGCGGGACTTCACGGTCAACGCCATCGCGCTTTCACCATCCGGCGCGCTCATCGACCCTTACGGCGGGCGGGAGGATCTGAAGCGCGGGATCCTGCGCTGTGTCGGCGAGCCGGAGCGGCGCTTTGCAGAGGACGCGCTGCGCATCCTGCGCCTTGTGCGCTTCTGCTCGGTGCTGGGCTTTGAAGCGGAACAGAGGACGGCCGGCGCCGCGCACGAGGCGCGCGGGCTTTTGGCGCACATCGCGCATGAGCGGGTGTACGCGGAGCTGAATAAGCTCCTGTGCGGGGAGAATGTCGTGGAGACGCTGCTCGCGTTTCCCGATATCCTCGGCGTGCCGATCCCCGAGATACTGCCCTGCGTGGGCTTTGCGCAGAAGAACCGCCACCACTGCTTCGACGTCTGGGGCCACACGGCCCGCGCGGTCGGCGCGGTGCCGCCTGAGCGGGCGCTGCGCTGGACGATGCTCTTCCACGACCTCGGCAAGCCCCAGTGCATGACGCTCGATGAAAACGGCGTGGGGCATTTTTACGGCCACACCGCGATCTCCGCGCAGATGGCGGAGGAGATCATGGAGCGGCTGCACTTTGAAAGAGCGCTGCGCGCGCGGGTGCGCGCACAGCTTGAATGCTTCGACGATATGTTCCCGCCCGAGCGCGCGGCCATCCATCAGGAGATGGCGCGGCGGGGACGGGAGACGGTCGGCGCGCTTCTTTTGACCAAGCGGGCGGACAACGCCGCCAAGGCGCCTGCGGGTCTTGAACGGGCGCAGGGGCCGTGGCTCGCCGCGCAGGAGATCTACGACGCGCTCGCTGCGGAGAACGCCTGCTGCACGGTGCGGGAGCTTGCGGTCACGGGCGATGCGCTCGCGGCGCTCGGCTATCGCGGCAGCGAGATCGGCGCGGTGCTCGCGCGGCTTCTTGACGAGGTCGCGGCGGAAAAGCTCCCCAACACGGAGGAGGCGCTCATGCGGCGCGCGCAGCGCCTGTGGCGCAGCGGCTTTGCGCGGCATACGATAAAAGAGGAACGATAGAACGATCCGGAGGTAACGAATGGCAAACATGATGGATTATCTGGACTGGCGCGGCGATATCACGCTGGAGGTCTCGCCCTTCAACGAGGTGGACGCGCTGATCCTTGCAGAGCTGAGCTTTGTGGACTTTGAGGGCATCGTGCCGCCGCCGGAGCTGGGGCGCGGCATTGCGCTGCGCGAGGCGGCGGAGCTGTATTTTGCCCGCCACGGCAGCGCGGGGGACGATATGGGCGTATTGGTGCCCGGTACGATCGTGCAGCTTTTGAAAAAGCTGATGAACAGCGCGCGCTTTTGCAATATGACGCTCAACGGCTATGCCGCGCTGCTCGACGACGCGATCGAGCAGCAGTTCGCCGCGCTGACGATCGACCTTGGCTGCGGCAGCGTGTATGTGTCCTTCCGCGGGACAGACGATACGATCGTAGGCTGGAAGGAAGACCTGAACATGGGCTTCCTCGACGAGATCCCCTCGCAGCGGCAGGCGGTGAGCTATCTTACGCGTATGGCGCGGCAGTACGCCGACAGGACGATCCGCATCGGCGGACACTCCAAGGGCGGCAATCTTGCCGTTTACAGCGCGGCCAAGGCACCTGTCGAGGTGCAGGAGCGCATCGTCGCCGTGCACAACAACGACGGCCCCGGCTTTGCATGGCCCATCGGCGAAACGCCGGGACACAGGCGCATCGCGGGCCGCATCCACACCATCCTGCCGCAGACCTCGGTCGTTGGGATGCTGCTCGAGCATGAGAAGAACTATCAGGTCGTCTACTCGACCTATGAGGGCATCTACCAGCACGACGGCTTTTCCTGGGAGGTCAGGGGCACGCAGTTTGTCCACCTTGACGATCTCTCCCGCGAGGGCAAGCTCGTGGATGAGGCGCTGGCCTCGTGGGCAGATTCCCTCAACACCCAGCAGCGCGAGGCGCTGGCCGAGGCGCTCTACGGCGTCTTTACCGCCACGGGTGCAAGAACGCTCAGCGAACTGAACGAGGAAAAGCTCAAAAGCGCGTCGGCGATGCTCAAGACCTATAAAAACCTTGACCGTGAGACGCGGCGGATGATGAGCGAGGCGTTCAAGCTGCTGCTGAAGCTCGGCACAAAGAGCTTTATGCTGGACGCGCAGGAGGAGAGCGGGCGCGAGCTGGAGAATCTGCGGAAAAAGCTCGCCGAGCAGTACCAGAAGCTGCTGGAGCAGCGGAAAAAATAAACCGGAAAAGGCACACGCCCGCGCCCTCCGGAACGGAATGGGCGAAGCCCTGAAAGTCTTACAGAGAAGGCTTTCAGGGCTTCAAAAGGATGGGGAGACTACTCGGTTTCAGATATTGGCGTCTGCGGAGGCCGTGAAGAGCATGGCGGCTCTGCACAGCATCATGGCGCCGGTTCGGATAGAGGCTTCGTTAAAGACCAGACGCGCGTTATGGAGACCGAGCCTGCTCTCTTTGTGCTCGTCGCCCGTGCCGATGCGGAAGAAAACACCGGGCAGCGTTTCGAGATAGCAGGAAAAGTCCTCGCTGCCCATTGATGGGGAGGGCAGGAACGAGACGTTTTCACGTCCGACGGTCTCAACGGCGGCACGCTCTATCAGGGGCAGCAGCGCATCCGTGTTGATAAGGGGCGGGCAGCCCGGGGAAAACGCTGCCTGCGCGTCTGCCCGGCCTGCGGCGGCCGTCTGCTCCGTGATACGCCGGATGCTCGCGGCAATCGTTTCGCGGACGGTAGGAGAAAGCGTTCGAAAGGTGCCGCGCAGAACGGCCTCCGATGGAATGATATTTGGCGCGCTGCCGGCATGGATCTCTCCGACGGTGAGTACGGCGCTGTCTGTGGGAAGAAGCTCGCGCGAGACGATGGTATGGAGCTGGGTGATGATCTGTGCCGCGGTCAGCACAGGGTCGGCGGTGCGCTCAGGATGCGCGGCGTGCCCGCCCTGCGCCTGCACGCGGATTGTAAAAGTGTCTGCGCTTGCCATCATGACGCCGCGGCGAAGGCCTATGCTGCCGGCAGGGAGGTCCGGCCATGTGTGGGCGGCAAAAATCGCATCTGCGCCGGACAGCGCGGCGGAAAGCACGGGATCCGTCAGGACTGCGTGCGCGCCGGTAAGCGTTTCCTCGGCGGGCTGGAAAAGAAAGCATACGCTGCCGTGCAGTTCGCTGCGGCGAAGCGAGAGGAGCCTTGCGGCAAAGAGCAGCGCCGCAGTGTGTATATCGTGCCCGCAGGCGTGGCAGACGCCCGCGGCGCAGGACGTGAAGGGAAGCCCCGTCTGTTCTGTGACCGGCAGCGCATCCATATCGGCGCGGAGGATCAGCTTCTTGCCGGGCTTGCCGCCCTGAAGGGTCCCGATGACGCAGGTGCCGGAACGGACGGTCTCAATGCCGCAGGCGTGCAGCTCATTTTCAACGACTGTCGCTGTGCGCTCCTCGCAGCCGGCTGTTTCCGGATGTGCGTGGATATCGTGCCGCAGGGCAATATAGGCAGGCTCCAGCCTGCCGGCGTCGTAGACGATAGTATCCATATTGAATGCTCAGTTTTCAGCGTCGCCTGATGTTCTCCCGCCAAGTGCGGGAGAACATCAGGCTTTTCTTTAGCCTTTTACGGCAATTACATCAAGCTCTACGGTCGCACTTCCGGCGAGCGCGGAGGCGATGAAGAGGGTGCGTGCGGGGACGTTTTCGGGGAAATACTCGGTGTAGACCTTGTTGAATGCGGGCATATCGCTCTTGTTGGTCAGAATGACAGTGACCTTGACGATGTCGGCGAGGCTGAGGCCCTGTTCCTTGAGGATGGAGGCGATGCCCTCGATGGCAAAGCGGGTCTGGTCCTCGGCAGACTCGGCGACCGCACCGGTGGCAGGATCGATGCCGACCTTGCCGGAGAGGTAGAGGGCGTTATCGGCCCACACGCCGGTGGCAAACGGACTGCCGGCTTTTTTGGGAGGGATAAAGGTTTTCATAGGGAAGGCTCCTTTCGTGCAGCTTATAAAAAGAAAGTGTCAGCTGAGCTTAACCGTCTTGATATCGAGAGAGTCATCAAGCTTCTGGGTCCATGTGATCCCTTCGAGCTTGCCAAAGACGGAGCGGGGCTCGCTGATGAATACAACACCTGCATCTTCGTTCATGGCAAGCAGCGCGTTCTGCAGATAGAGCTCGTGCTGCGCGGTGTCAACGGTGACGGCGGCAAGACGCATATTGGAGTCAAAGTCGTCGTTCTTCCACATGGCGAAGGCCTGGTCGGAGATCAGATAGGAGTTGGCGGTGTAGGCGTCGAAGGCGGGGGACCAGTACCAGCCGATCAGCCACGCGCCGGAGGAGGCTTCTTTCTGCTTCATGGCATCAAGGAAGGTGCCCCACTCCCAGACTTTGACTTCAACATCAATGCCAAGCTCGCGCCACATACCGGCGACAGCCTCGGCGATCTCCTTGTCGTTGGGGTATCTGCCCTGCGGAGCGTTCAGCGTCAGCTTGAAGCCATCGCCATAGCCGGCCTCGGCGAGTAAGGCCTTGGCCTTTTCGATATCGTAAGTGTAGGGGTTGCAGTCGGGATTGAAGCCGACGACGCCCTCACTGGCCATCTGACCCTGAAGCGGCTCGGCAAGCCCCTGGCAGACGCCTGCGATCAGCGCTTCACGGTTCACGGCATAGTTCAGCGCCTGACGGACCAGAACGTTGGAGGTGGGGGCGGAAGAGTCGAGCGCCTGAAGATGCATGACAAGACCCATTGCCATCGGAGAATCGACGGTGGTGTAGCCATCTGCGGCATCGATCTGTGCGATGGAGGTGGAGGGGATGTTGTAGGCAATGTCCACGTCGCCGGCAAGGAGTGCGGCCACTCTGGTGGAGGCTTCGGGGACGATCTGCCAGTCAAGCTGCTTTACCTCGGGTGCGTCGCCCCAGTAGGCTTCATAGGATTCCATCTTGATCTCCTGGTTGGGGACCCATGAAACGAACTTGAATGCGCCCGTGCCAACGGGATTCTGAGAGATGGTCGTCAGGTCGTTCTCGGTGCAGTACTGCTTGGGAACCATATAGAGCGCATCGAGGTAGGTCATGAGCAGAGGATAGGGCTCGTCCGTGATCAGATTGACGGTGTATTCATCCACGACCTCGGCGGTCTTGAGGACGGAGAGCTTGACGTTTTTGATGGACTTGACATTGGTATCCCAGATGCGTTCTACGTTGTACTTGACCGTTTCAGCGTTGAACGGCTCGCCGTTGTGGAAGGTGACGCCCTGGCGGAGCTTGAACTGAACGGTAGTGTCATCGAGCTGCTCCCAGCTTTCAGCCAGCAGCGGCATCAGCTTGCCGG
Organism: uncultured Oscillospiraceae bacterium; assembly: GCA_934572465.1. Taxonomy (GTDB): domain Bacteria; phylum Bacillota; class Clostridia; order Oscillospirales; family Oscillospiraceae; genus Hominicoprocola. Next base: position 74,714 of record CAKTLG010000004.1, on the reverse strand, counting down.
TTTCATCGATCTTGACGAGACCTTCAAAGATGCAGCGGTAAATGTCCTGAATGGAGCGGGTATCATCGGTGAAAGGGTCCAGACTGCTCGGGCAGCTTCCGATTGCAACGGTCAGATCGGTCTTTGCTTCAGCGGGAACGTTGGGGTCCGGAGAGGCGCTGTCGCCGCAGGCGGTAAGACCGAGCAGCAGCAACATAGCAAGGAACAAAGCGGTAATGCGTTTCATGTGGTTGTCATCCTTTCTTGTTATCTTGAGTAAAGCATATTTTTCATTTGCCTGCATGGCCCTCCATGCAGGCAAACGCTGCTTTAAGAGGTGGTTACTCCATTTTCAGCACTCTGCGGGCGAAGTCGCCGAGAATGGTGATGGAGGCGCAGGTAACAAAGATGGCGATGCCGGGGATGGTGGCGACCCACCATGCAGTGGACAGCACGGCGCGGCCGTCAGAGGTCAGAAGACCCCAGCTGGAGCTGTCGGCCGGTACACCCATACCGATGAAGCTCAGCGCGGATTCGAGCAGGATCATGCGGGCGGCTTCCGTCGTTGCGAGCGTGGAAATGATGCCCATGACGTTGGGAACGATGTGCTTGAAGAGGACCCATTTTGAAGAGGCACCCATAGAAACGGCCGCCTTGACGTAGTCCATTGATTTGAGCGTCAGCGCCTGTGAGCGGGCCATACGGGCATAGCGGGGCCAACTGGTGATGGACAGGATGATAATGACGCTCCACAGCGAGGGATCGAAAATGGAGGCGAGCGTCAGGGCAAGAACGAAAAACGGAATGGCCATCTGTGTGTCGATCAGGGCGCAGACGATCAGATCGAATACGCCGCCGAAGTAACCGGCCATAACGCCGATGATGACGCCGATGATACCGGCGATCAGAACGCTTGCAAGGCAGACGAGAAGTGAAACGCGGCTGCCGTAGATCACGCGGCTGAGAATATCGCGCCCGAGCTGGTCGGTGCCGAACCAATGTTCCGCGCTGGGGGCCTTCAGCGTAACGAGAAGGTCCTGCTTGAGCGGGTCATAGGGGGCGAGAACGTTGGCAAAGAGCGCGCAGAAGATTATCAGCAGCAGGATGGCTGCGGCAACATAGTGCGTCGGCTTTGCAAGATAACGGATGCGTTTGGACATCCTTCCCTGTTCTTTCTTTTTCATCACACGTCACCTCAACTCATTCTTACGCGCGGGTCGAGCACGGAGTAGACCAGATCGACCACAAGGTTGACAACGGCGACTGTGACCGCACAGACGAGAACGAATGCCTGCGTGAGCGCAAAGTCGCGGCTGAAGATGGCCTGTACGGCAAGACGGCCCATGCCGCTGTATCCGAAGACGACTTCCGTAACGACGCTGCCGCCCATCAGGGAACCAAACTGCATACCGACGGCCGTGATCGTCGGCAGGGCGGCGTTCCGGATCACATGGCGCACGATGACGGTGCGCTCGGAAAGTCCCTTCGCCCTTGCGGTGCGGGTGTAGTCCTGATTCATCACCTGCAGCACGCTGGTGCGGACGATGCGCGTGTACATACCGGCTTCAAAGGTGCCGAGTGTGATGGCAGGCAGGATCATATGCTTCCATGTGCCGATGCCGGAGGCGGGGAGCCAGCGGAGTCTGACGGCAAAGACGAGGATGAGCATCAGCGCCCACCAGAAGGTCGGGATGCTCTGACCAAGCAAGGACACGGTGGAGATAAGGCTGTCAAAGGAGGAGCCGGCGTTCCGCGCGGCGGCAATGCCGCAGGGGATGGCGATGATGAGCGCGACGCAGAGTGCGAGCAGCACCAGCTTGAGCGTCATGATAAAGGGGCCTTTGATAACCTGCATAGCGGGAAGACCGTAGCTGAACGAGGTGCCGAAGTCGCCGTGGAGCGCATTCCAGAGGAAATTCCAGAACTGTTCGATGAGCGGCTTGTCCAACCCCAGCGCGATCCGCATGGCTTCCTTCTGTTCTTCTCCCGCGTCCAGCGGCAGGTACATGGAAACGGGATCACCGCTCAGACGGACGAGAAAGAACACGACGATCGCAATGCCGAGCAGTGAAAGCAAAAGCGTGATAAGACGCTTTCCCAGATAGATCAGACTTTCTTTCAAGGTGAAGTCCGCCTCCTTCCTTATGAGATGTTCAGCTTGCTCCAGTCGCCGCAGCGGGAAAGGATCTTCCCGCCCTCGGGCGTGACCAGAACGGTGTCCTCGATGTGCATGATCGCGCCCAGGTTGCGATGGGCGGGTTCAAAATTGAGCACCATGTTTTCTTCAAGCACGATCTCCTCGTTCGGCCCGATGATCGGGTGGTCGTGCTGGCCAAGACCGAGCGCGTGGCCGGTAATGGTATAGGCAAAGATGAGACCGTGCTGCGCGAACAACTCAAGGCACAGCTTGTGCAGATCCTCGGCCTTCACGCCGGGACGGGCCTCGCTGATAAGGCGGGTCTGGATCCCGTAAAGGAGCGCCCAGTATTCGTTCTGCTCCGCACTTGCCTCGCCGACGATGACCGTGCGCGCCAGATCGGACATATAGCCCGCAAAAACGCCGCCGGTGTCGGTGCGGATGGTCTCTCCGGATTCCAGAGGACGCATCTCCGCGCGGGGGTGGGAGAGGGCGGAGGTCTTGCCGGCGCCGCAGGTGATGTGGTCGATGCTGTCTGCACCGGCCGCAAGGAGCTGGATGCCGAGCTGGTTCTGAATCTCGCGCTCCATCACGCCGGGCTTGGCCTGAAGAAATGCCTTGCGGATCGCAATATCGGTGGCGTAGGCGGAGCGGGAAAGCAGGTCGATCTCCTCGGGCGTTTTGACCATGCGCACACCCGCGGTGAGCGCGTCGGCCGGAATAAACTCGGCATGCGGCAGAAGCGCGCGGAACTCATCATAGAACATGGCGCTGAGCGTGACCTTTTCGATGCCGATCCTTGCAGAGTCAAGGCCCCAGTTTTTGATGATGCCGGCAACGAGCTCGGACGGGGAGTCGATATACTCGCGGTAGTAGCGGATGCTGCGGATCTTGGAGCTTTTCTCGGCAAGGGGACGCTGGATCTCGCAGGCGACCAGCACGGGCTCGCCGTCTGCGGGGATCAAAACGGCACTCAGGCGGGTGGGGAAGGAACGGGAGGGGATGTTATAGGCTTTTGTCAGGTAAAAAACGGTATCATGAGCGGTGGCGATCAGCGCGTCGAGCTTCTGCTCGCGCATTTTTTGCTGAATGCGTTGGATTTCCATGATATTAGCCCCCTTATGCTCAGTTTTCGCTGTAGTTGTAAACGAGGTTGATGAACGATGCTTCAAATTCGCGCAGACCGGGGCGTTCATCGCCGCTTTCAATAACGAGACACTCGTTGGGGCCGGCGTTACCGCCGATGGAAATACCGTTGCCGAAGCCGGTGAGGACTTTGATGCCAAGGAGGTCGGAAATCACGCCAACGGGATTGCTGGCGCTCTTCTTCGGCCAGATCAGGGGCTTGACAGGGCTGTCCTTGAGCGCGGCGAGCGCGGCCTGAACGAAGTCGTCTTCCATATCGCTGCTGGTGGAGCCGTAGCCGCCCATCACGATCAGCTCAACGTCGTTGAAGCCGTGAGAATCCAGATGCTTGCGAATGGCGTCGAGCGTCTGCGCGACCGTCATGTTGCGAGGCAGGCGGATATCGAAGCGCGCATAGGCTTCCGTTGGCAGCGTGAACAGCGGAGTGCCCGGGCCGGTATAGCCGGCGCGCAGGCCGTTGATGTTGAAAGAGGGATGGAAGAGGTAACGCTTGAGCAGCTCCTTGCCGTTGAGGTCAAGTACGAATTTCTCGACCTTGCCGGGCTGGCCGGAGATGTAGGGAAGAACATCCTGCAGGGGCTGGCCCTTGAACTGCTCGAGCAGTTCATCGATGAGCTTCAGCTCAGCCTCGGTCGGCTCGGCGAGCCCTTCGCCGAAGCCGTCGATGGTGATCTCCTGCGTGTCGGGGTCAAACATGGTAGAGAGCACCTGCACCAGCCGCCAAACGGGGCTGTCAACGACGCACTGCGTAGAGCCGTGGACAAAGGATCCCTGCGGGCCGCGGCCCCATTTTTCGCCGCTGACCTTCATGTCGAGATGGATGAAGCCCTTGTTGCCCAGCGTGACGATGGGAACACCGGCGGCGGTGACGCCCGCCTCGGGGCAAAGACCGTAATTGGCTTTGGAAAGGCGGTCTCTGTATTTTTCGATCATGAAAGGAACGTTGCGGCTGGAGAGGAACTCCTCGCCTTCGATGAGGAACATAATGTTGATGGGAAGTGTACCGTCTGTTTCAACGATTTTCTTCATCGCGTTGATGAAGCTGAGGATGGGACCCTTGTTGCGGATGCCGCGGGCAAAGAGCACTTCCTTGAGACCATCTCTGGGGCCGAGCTCTGCGCCAAACGGATCGACCGTCCAGCCCTGACCGACGCTGTTGCTGTCAAAATAGCCGTAAACAGCCAGCGTTTTGGGCGCGCCTGCATCATAGTAGCCCCACACGCCGGGATAGCCCGGCGTTTCGATCAGCTCCGCTTCCTTGCAGCCGAGCTCCTTAAGGTGACGGAGAATGATCTCGGCGGCCTCCTGCATACCTTTGCCCTCGCAGCTTATGCTGGGCTGTGCAACAAACTCCTTAAGAGCGGCAAGGCTGCGGTCGATGGTGTTTTTGGAGTGGATCAGTGTTTCTTGTCTGGACATGTTATTTCCTCCATTGCATTGATTTGTTAGTTCATCCGTTGTGTTGCGCGGCAAGACGGCAGGCGACGTAGTGGCCCTTGCTTACTTCTGTGAGGGGAATATCCGCACACCTGCACTCATCGCTGGCATAAGGGCAGCGGGGAGCGAAGCGGCAGCCGGGGTTCGGGTTGATGGGGTTGGAGATCTCGCCGCTGATGGAGACGCGCTCCTTCTTCTCCATAAGCCGTGGGATGGGGATGGCGGCCAACAGCGCTTTGGTGTAAGGGTGTAAGGGATGGTCAAAGATTTCCTGCGAAGGAGCGAGCTCGATGCACTGGCCGAGGTACATCACGGCGATGTTTGTGGAGATATGCTTGACGACGGCAAGGTTGTGCGTGATGAAGATGTAGGTCAGGTCAAATTCGTCCTGCAGATCCATCAGAAGGTTGAGGATCTGCGCCTGTATGGAAACATCCAGCGCGGATACCGGCTCGTCGCAGATGACGAGCTTGGGGTTGAGCGCCAGCGCGCGGGCCACGCAGATGCGCTGGCGGCGGCCGCCGTCGAGCTCATTGGGGTACATGGTGGCAAAGCGCTGGGAGAGGCCGGCCATATCCATCAGCTGCTGGACCCGTTTGTGCACGTCCGCCTTGCTGGAATAGACCTTATTGATCAGAAGCGGCTCTGCAATGAGATCCGCGACCTGAATGCGGGAATCCAGACTGTACATGGGGTCCTGAAAGATGATCTGCATATTGGGGCGGAGCCGCTTCATTTCGGAACGGGAGCAGTGAGTGATGCTTTTCCCGTCAAAAAGCACATCGCCGCCGGTGGGCTTTTCAAGCCCGAGGACGACGCGCCCAAAGGTGGATTTTCCGCATCCGGATTCGCCCACCACGCCGAGCGTCTGCCCCTTCTCGATGCTGATGCTCACACCGTCAACGGCGTGCAGCAGCCCGTCTTTTACCTTATAGTACTTTTTGAGGTTTTTCGTTTCCAGAATCGGCATCCTTATTCCTCCTCACTATGATACAGGTGGCAGGCGATCTGCTGGGTCCCGAAGCGGCTGACAGGCGGCTGCTCAGACTTGCAGATATCCATGCAGTGGCTGCAGCGCGGATGGAATTTGCAGCCTGTGGGCAGCTCCAGCGGGTCTGGCATGGCGCCGTCAATCGGACTGAGACGCCGGGCGTTCGACTTGATATCGGGGATCGCCCCGAAAAGACCGACGGTGTACGGATGGTGGTTCTTCCCGTTGAAAATGTCCTGCACAGTGCCTTGCTCAACGATCTCACCCGCATATACGATGGCAACGGTGTCGCAGATTTCAGCGACAATGCCGAGATCGTGCGTGATAATCATCATCGAGGTCCCGAGCCGCTCCTTCAGTTCGCCGATCAGGTCGAGCACCTGCGCCTGAATGGTGACGTCCAGCGCGGTGGTGGGTTCGTCGGCGATGATGAGCTCCGGGTTACAGGCCAGTGCCATCGCGATGACGATGCGCTGTTTCATGCCGCCGGAAAACTGGTGCGGGTAATCCTTTTTTCTTCCCGGCTGGATGCCGACGAGCTTGAGCAGGTGATCCACCCTGTTGTCAAGGTCGGTGTCGGAGTGATCGTCGTGGACCTCGAGAACCTCCTTGATCTGCTTTTCGATCGTCAGCACGGGGTTGAGCACGGAGATGGGATCCTGAAAGATCATGGCGATGCGGTCTCCGCGCAGCTTGCGCATTTTGACCTCCGGTATTTTCAGCAGATCCTCGCCTTTATAGAGGATCTCGCCGCTTTGCACCTCTCCGACCTTGGCGGGCAGAAGACGCATGATGGACAGTCCCGTGGTGGTCTTTCCTGCGCCGGTTTCGCCCACAAAGCCGAGCGTCTGCTTGGCTTCAATGGAAAAGGTGATCCCGTTTACCGCGTGCGCAACGCCCTCCTCGCTTTTATAAACTACGTTCAAATCTTTTACTTGTAACAGTTCTTCCATAGCGACTCCTCTTTATCATTGTTTTGGCAGCATAAAATAAAAGGAACAGCGCAGGGCGCGACAACTCCGGGGAGTTATCGGCTCTGCGCTGCTGCGTCTGGCTCTTCAATGAGGATGATTTTTCCGTTTTTTACGGTGACGATGCTCTCGCGCCTGCACTTTGGGCAGAACAGTGGGAAATGCATCATGATCGTATCGTCCCTCGTCTGCACGCGGGTCTTGCTGCGGCAGTAGGGACATAGCAACCAACGGTTGGGCATAAGAGTGATCCACTTAGTCTTTCTGAACGAATGTGTCTGTGTTTCGTTCCGTCAGCTTTTCTTTGATCCCGTATATATGGCGGTACACTGCGGCGCGCGCGGCAATCAAATCGTGGCTGCGCAGTGCGCGCAGGATAAGCTCGTGCTCGTTGTTCAGCTCCCGCCACTTTTCGTATCCAAGGTAATTCTTCTGCTCAAGTTCCTGCGTCAGAGTGAGCATATGGATGATCATCGACGTCAGGATGGAGTTTCCGGTAATCTTTGCCACGCAGGCTTCAAAGGAATCTTCCGGCTTGATGGGCGTACCTTCGGCCTGCCGCTTGACAACGCTTTCCAGCGCGGCGATCTGCTCGTCGCTTCCACGGGTGATGACCGCCTCAACAGAGGAAAGCTCCAGACTGATGCGGATATCCAGTACGTCGAGCAGGGAGGACTTGGTCAGCGCCCGCTGCGGGATAGTCCCGTCAAGGATGAGCTCCGGACGGACATTGCGCAGAAAGCGCCCCTGTCCCTGACGGCTCTCGATGATGTTCTTGGTCTCAAGGATGCGGAAGGTTTCTCGCAGGACGGCGGTTCCCACACCGAGCTGTTTCTTAAGCTCCTTTTCCGACGGGATTTTGCAGCCGGGAGCCCAATCGCCGCGCTCGATATAACCGTAGATCTCTTCTAAAACCTGCTCGTAGAGGCGCACCTTGCTGATCTGCGACGTTTCTGCCATGTAACCACACTCTCTATGTACTATTAGTCGCTAACATAAAACAAATTTTTTGGCAAAATACCATATATTGGAGAAATGAGTTGTTAGTAACAAACAAAATTAGCAAATAATTTAGTCTACTTAGTCATTAACTGTGCTCATCATACAACGCCTTATCAGAGAAGTCAATAGGTATACGCCAAATTTGAATCACGCTGCGGAAAAACTTGCATTTTGTACAAAATGCGGAGGGGATAATTTGATAAAATGATGGCGGACAAAGGCGAACGTGCAGACTGTGGGGAGAAGAGATGGCTTATTCTGATAAAAACGCCGCAGCAGAGACGCGTCGGAGCAAGACCGCTTGTGAAACGGATGGCTTGCGCAGGCCGTGCCTGTAAGAGTTTAAGACGGGCCGAGTCTAAAGGCGCGGTGAAACGGTTCGCATATGAATAGAAAACGAAGCAGGCGAAAGACGACAGGCAGCAGGAAAATATGCTATAGAAAAGCTCATAGTGAAAAACATAGAGCAGTTGGCACGGCTCTGAGAGCCGTAAAAAATGAACCCTGCAGCCAATAAGATTGGCTGCAGGGCATTAGTGCGATAGTAAAAGAATTGAGAGCCTTCAAGGCTTTTCCGGCAAAAGCATCTTAATAGAAGCGGTGCAAGCCACCCGTTATACGGGCGATCCTGACTATCGTTTCAGAAACCTTTGCTGCTGTTACAGAGAATTGACGCTGCGCTGGAGCGCTTCGCAAACCGCGTCCGGATCGTATTGGCAGGACAACGCATGAATATCGCGCTTCTCTGGATCGAAACAGCCGTCCTTTCTTCCCAGCATAGCCGCGATGGGCGCGGGAAGCTCTCCGCCAATACGCTGTGCAAAGCGATCCTATCTGCAAAAGAGGATTTTCCCGTACGGCTTTCGCCGATGATCCCGATGACCATTTTTCTCTCCTTCATGATTTGCCATGCCGTGCCCATTGGCGTCAGGGCTCAAGGCCGCACCGCTTTGCGATTTGCTCGCTTGTGCGTTATTCCGCCTTCGGCAGCTTTTCCGACGGCTTGATGAGCAGCGCGCAGAGGACGATGGCGAGAATGGAGTTCGGCAGCATATAGGTGCCGTTATACAGCACGGAGTAGAACACGGGAGAGGTCATGGTCAGGCCCATGAATTCCTCGGGCATATACTGTGCGTAGACTGTCACGCCGGAGATGAAGTGGATGACAAAGCGGCCGACGCAGCCGATGAGTGCGGAGAGCGGGAGCTTGCCGTAGTTTCCGCCCCTGGCGCGCAGAAGACCGGCAAGACCGACGGCGGCGTAGGCGATGGAATAGTCGAAGATGATGGACACCCAGTTGATGGCCGTGCCCTCGGCGAAGAAATACTTGAGCGTGCCGAACGCAAGACCGGCGAGGATGCCCCAGGGCGCGCCCCAGCGCACGGCATAGAGGATCAGCGGGATCATCACAAGGTTGATCGAGCCGCCGAAGCCGCCGAACGACAGGCCGATGGGGATCTTGATGTAGCTCAGGACGAGCGCGAGGGCGATGCAGATGCCGCCTTCGGCGAGACGGCGCGTGGACGTGCGGGAAGAAGTGGTGCTGCTCATGGGATATACCTCCAAAAAAGTGATCCCTGTCCGCGCCGCGGCGCAAAAAAACACCGCGGCGAGGGCGTCGCGGTGCAAAGTGAACGGTGCGAGTGCTTTGCATCCCTACGCCGGCATTATCCGGATCAGGTCTGAGGGACAGCGACGGCGATACGCCGCATCACAGCCGGCTTGCGCCAGCGCCCCTTGCAGTTACGGCCCTATCTTAGCGCAAAAGACCGCTGCTGTCAAGATGGGCGTGATACCGAAAATAGAATAGCGGGGAAAGGATTTCTGGTTGCGTCGTGGTTGTACATGTGATACAATAAAAAATAATTAGCTGACCAAAATAATTGTAATTCTCATAACGGGAGGTCCGCAATGGCTTCATTTGTTGTCAACGGAAAACCGGTCACGGTCGAAAAGAATCAAAAGCTCATCCGCTTCCTGCGCGATGAGCTGCGGCTGCTGAGCGTGAAGGACGGGTGCAGCGAGGGCGCGTGCGGCACCTGCCATGTGCTCATCGACGGCAAGCCCACCAAGGCCTGCATCCCGCAGACGGACAAGCTTGAGGGAAAGAGCATCGTCACGGTGGAGGGACTTTCCGACTTTGAAAAGGAGGTCTTCACCTATGCCTTCGGCGAGGCGGGGGCGGTGCAGTGCGGCTTCTGCATCCCGGGCATGGTGATCTCGGCCAAGGGGCTTTTGGATCAGAACCCCGATCCCACGCGCGAGGAGGCGGCCTTTGCCATCCGCAACAATATCTGCCGCTGCACGGGCTATGTGAAGATCATCGACGGCATCCTGCTGGCGGCCAAGCTTTTGCGCGAGGGGAAGATCCCCGCGCCCAGCGCGGACGGCTATCAGGTCGGTCAGCGCGTGCACCGTATCGACGTTGCGGAAAAGGTGCTGGGCTGCGGCCAGTATCCCGACGATGTGTATGTAGACGGCATGTGCTACGGCAGCGCCGTGCGCAGCCAGTATCCGCGCGCCCGCGTGCTCTCGATCGACAAGAGCGAGGCCGAGGCGCTGCCGGGCGTCGTATGTGTGCTGACGGCGGAGGATGTGCCGGGCAAGCTGAACGTCGGCCACATCAAAAAGGACCAGCCCACGATGATCCCCGTCGGTCAGGTGACGCAGTATCTCGGCGACGCGGTCGCCCTCGTCTGCGCGCGCGACCGCGAGACGCTGGAGCAGGCGAAAAAGCTCGTCAAGGTCGAATATGAGGTCCTGCCCGCCGTATTCAGCCCCGAGGAGGCGCTGGCGGCGGATGCGCCGCTCGTATTCGAGCACGACGCGAGCAACGTGCAGGCGGAAAAGCACATCGCCCGCGGCAGCGCGGACGAAGCCATCAAAAATTCCAAATATGTCCTGCACGAGCAGTTTTCCACCCCGTGGACGGAGCACGCGTTTCTGGAGCCGGAGTGCTGCGTGGCGCTGCCGCTGGAAAACGGCGGCGTGAAGCTGCTCACGACCGACCAGAGCGCCCATACCACGATGCACGAGTGCGCTTCGATGCTGGGCGTCGACTATGAGCACTGCCAGGTGCAGAATATGCTCGTCGGCGGCGGCTTCGGCGGCAAGGAGGATATGTCCGTGCAGCATCACGCGGCGCTCATCGCCTATGTCGCGCGCGTGCCGGTCAAGGTGAAGCTGACGCGGCAGGAATCCATCCTCATCCATCCCAAGCGCCACCCGATGTGGATGGACTTTACGATGGGCTGCGACGAAAACGGCATCATTCAGGGCGTGAAAGCGAGCGTCGTATCCGATACCGGCGCGTTCGCTTCGCTCGGCGGCCCCGTGCTTGAGCGCGCGTGCACGCACGCGGCGGGCCCGTACAACTACCAGAACTTTGAGATCGAGGGCAAGGCCCTTTATACCAACAATCCGCCCGCAGGCGCGTTCCGCGGCTTTGGCGTGACGCAGACCTGCTTTGCCACCGAGACGCTTTTGAACGAGATGGCCGACCTTGTCGGCATCTCGCCGTGGGAGATCCGCTACCGCAACGCCATCCGCCCGGGACAGGAGCTGCCGAACGGCCAGCTCGTGGGGCCGGAAACGGGGCTTGTCGAAACGCTTGAGGCCATCAAGCCCTACTATGACGAGGCTGTGAAAAACGGCGAGCCGGTCGGTCTCGCCTGCGCGATGAAGAACGCGGGCGTCGGCGTTGGCCTGCCCGACTGGGGCCGCTGCAAGCTGATCGTTGAGGAGGACGCAAAGGTACACATCTATGCGGGCGCGTCCTGCATCGGTCAGGGTCTCGGCACGGTGCTGACGCAGATGGTCGTGACGAATGCGGGCGTGAAGCCGGACGACATCGTCTATGAGCGCAACAACACCTGGATCGCGAGCGACAGCGGCGATACCTCCGGCTCGCGCCAGACGCTTGTGACCGGTGAGGCCTGCCGCCGCGCCTGTGAGGAGCTGAAGGCGGCGCTCTGCGGGAAGACGCTGGGCGACCTTTGCGGGCAGGAATTCTACGGCGAGTACCTTGCCAAGACCGATCCGCTCGGCGCGGACGTGCCGCATCCGGTGAGCCATGTGGCCTACGGCTACGCGACGCAGCTGTGCATAGTGGACAAGGAGACCGGCATGGTCAAGAAGATGGTCGCCGCGCACGACGTCGGCAAGGCCATCAACCCGCTCTCCTGCGAGGGGCAGATCGAGGGCGGCGTCGTGATGAGCATGGGCTACGCGCTGACGGAGAAGTATCCGCTCGACCGCGGAAAGCCCACGGCGAAGTACGGTATGCTCGGCCTTTTCCGCGCCAATCAGATCCCTGAGATCAAGGCGATCGTCATCGATAAGCCGGGCCTGCCGCTTGCAAACGGCGCCATCGGCATCGGCGAGATCACATCCATCCCCACGGCACCCGCCATCGCGGAGGCGTATTACCGCTATGACGGCGAGCGCCGGCGCAGCCTGCCGCTCGATCACACGCCGTATAAGAAATGAGCGGGCGTATGAAAAAAGTCCTGATCATCTACACCGGCGGCACCATCGGCATGACGCGCACCGCCAACGGCTACGCGCCGCGCTCGGGCTACTTCCGCGCCGCGCTCGACGATATCGCCGACCTGCACGCGCCGGAAATGCCGGCGTGGGAGTTCGTCGAGCTTTCTCCGCTGCTCGATTCCTCCAATATGACGGTGCATGAATGGAACCGCATCGCGGGGATCGTAGAGCAGGAGTACGACCGCTACGACGGCTTTGTCGTCCTGCACGGCACGGATACGATGGCCTACACGGCCTCGGCGCTGTCGTTCATGCTCGGCGGCCTTGATAAGCCCGTGGTGCTCACCGGCTCGCAGATCCCCTTGTGCGAGATCCGCAGCGACGGGCGCGACAATCTCATCACCGCGGTGCTCATCGCGGGGGAGGGCGTCGTGCGCGAGGTGGGGCTGTACTTCGGCGGAAGGCTGCTGCGCGGCAACCGCGCGACGAAATATTCCGCCGACGGGCTGATCGCCTTCGTCTCGCCCGACTATCCAAGCATTGCCGAGGCGGGCATCGCCATCAAATATAACGAAGCCGCCCTTCTGCCGCGGCAAAAGGGCGGGCTGAAGCTGCAAAGGCTCGACAACGTGCCCATCGGGGTCATCAAGGTGTTCCCGGGCATCCAGTTTTCGCTCTTTGAGTCCATTATGACGGAGAAGCTGCGCGGCATCGTGATCGAGACCTTCGGCGCGGGCAACATCCCCGGCGATGGGAACGCGCTGCTGCCGATCATCCGCAAGGCGTTTCAGAACGGCACGGTGCTCACGGTCTGCTCTCAGTGTCCGCAGGGCGCGGTCGCGCTCGGCGCGTATGAAACGTCCAGCGCGCTGAAGCGCGCGGGGGCGGTCAGCGGGCTGGACATGACGACCGAGGCTGCCGTTGCAAAGCTCTATTATCTCTTTTCCTGCGGGTACGACAAAGAGACGGTCAAGCGGCTCATGGAGGAGGATCTGCGCGGCGAGATCACGAGCGATTGAGCGCGTCGAGCGAAGCGCGCGTGTCCACGTCGCTGAGCTGCCGCGCGTCTACCTCATAGAGCAGCAGCGCCTCCTCGTGCGCGCGGATGACGCGGCTTCCGCCGACATCGCCCGTAAGGGCGAGCAGCTCGGGGAAAAAGCGCGCGGGGAAGATGCACGGGTTGCCGCGCACGCCGTTATGGCCGAGGCCGACGATGCGCTCGGGATGCGCGCGGTAGAACGCCATTTCGCGCGCAACGCTGTCCCGTTCCAGCAGCGGCTGGTCGGCGACCATATAGCAAATGGCACCGCAGTCCTTCTGCAGCGCGGCGGTGCCGAGACGGATCGTTTCGCTCTGGCCGCGCCCGGGGTGTTCGTTGCGCAGCGCTTCAAAGCCGAAGCGCGCGGCAAGGGCCATGATCTCATCGTACTGCGTGACGACGAGCACGCGCGCGAACTGCTCGCGCGGGATGGCCTCCATGGCGCGCTCAATGAGCGTTTTGCCGCCAAGCACGGCGGAGAGCTTGTTTTCGCCGAAGCGTTCTGAGTTTCCGGCGGCCATGAGCAGGCAGCCGAGGGAGAGTTCGTTTTTCATTCGCATCACCTGAAAGAGCTTGCTTATTTTTTGTCATCATAGCAGAGTTTGCGTCGGGGAACAAGGAAAAAGCGCGTTGTTCGGGAAATAATATCACGTGAGCCGCTGTACACTCTGTTTATTTTGTGCTAAAATCAATACAAATATCCGAAACATTCGAGCGAAACCGCCAAGGCGGGACGCTCCGACGAGGAGGAAGATCGATGAACAAGGTAGGAAAGAGCGAGGTCCGCGTAGACGCGTTCGATAAGGTCACCGGACGCACGAAGTACTACGAGGACCGGATGCCTGCCGGCGCGCTGTATGCGCGCATCAAGCACTCCACCATCGCGCACGGCTACGTCAAGAGCGTGGACGCGTCCGCGGCGGAGGCGATCCCCGGCGTTGTGAAGGTGCTGACGTGCTTCGACGTGCCGGAGCACTGCTTCCCGACGGCGGGCCACCCGTGGTCGATGGACCCGGGACATCAGGACGTGGCCGACCGCAATCTCCTGAACCGCCATGTGCGCTACTATGGCGACGATGTTGCGGTCGTCATCGCGGAGGATGAGGTCTCGGCCATGCAGGGCGTGCGCGCGCTGAAGGTCGAATACGAGGAGCTGCCGTTCGTGCTGGACGTGCAGAAGGCCATGGAGGACGGCGCGCCGCGCATCCATGAGGCGTATCCGAACAATATCCTCAAGCATTCGGACATCCGCATCGGCAGCTATGCCGAGGCAGTCAAGGAGCCGGGGCTGATCAAGGTCGAGGGCTGGTACGATACGCCGACGGTGCAGCACTGCCACATCGAGAACCACGGCTGCTACGCCTATGAGGAAAACGGCCGCGTTGTGGTGGTCTCGTCCACGCAGATCCCGCACATCATCCGCCGCATCGTCGGACAGGCGCTGGGACGCCCCTGGGCGGACATCCGCGTCGTCAAGCCCTACATCGGCGGCGGCTTCGGCAACAAGCAGGACGCGCTTTATGAGCCGCTGTGCGCATGGTGCTCCACGCAGGTGAACGGCCGCTGCGTCCGCATCGACTGCTCGCGCGAGGAAACGTTTGTCTCGAACCGCGTGCGCCACGCCATCCGCATCCACATCGTCACATGGCTGCATCCGGACGGCTCGATCGCCGCGCGCAAGGTGGAGCTGTTCTCCAATCAGGGCTCCTACGCCTCCCACGGCCACTCGATCGTGGCCAAGGCCATGGGCTCCTTCCCGCAGATCTATCCCTGCCCGAACTTTGAGGGCGACGCTTATACCGTTTTCACCAACCGCCCGACCGCGGGCGCGATGCGCGGCTATGGCATGCCGCAGGCCTCGTTCGCAGACGACGCGAACATCGACGAATGCGCGAGGGCGGTCCACATGGACCCGCTCGAGTACCGCATGAAGTACATCATGCCCAAGGGCTACGAGGACGGCTTTTCCAAAAACGTCAACTACTATGATTCCTTCCGTGAGTGTCTGGAAAAGGGCAAGGCGTACATCGACTACGACAAAAAGCGCGAGGAATACGCGAAGGATACCGGCCCTGTCCGCCGCGGCATCGGCGTCGCGGCCTTCTGGTACAACACGGCGGTGTATCCCATCTCACTGGAAACGTCGTCGAACCGTATGCTCCTGAATCTTGACGGCACGGTGACGATGCAGTGCGGAGAGACGGAGATCGGTCAGGGCGCCGACACCGCCTACGCGCAGATGACGGCCGAGGCCGTCGGTCTCAAGAGCTATCGGGACGTGCACGTCGTATCCTGTCAGGATACGGACATCACGCCCACGGGCCTCGGCGCCTACGCCAGCCGCCAGACCTATGTGGCGGGCTTCTCCATCCGCCAGACGGCGACGCTCCTGCGCAGGAAGATCCTGGAATACGCCACGAAGCTCACCCGTCAGGCCATCGACAATATGGACATCGTCGACGGCGACATCGTCCGCAAAAACGATGGAAAGGTGCTCATGACGCTTTCCGAGCTTGCTATGACCGCGCAGTACAACGCCGCGGATTCCGAGCACATCACCGCCGAATCGACCTACACCATCCGCAACAACGCCTATTCCTTCGGCTGCACCTTTGCCGACGTTGAGGTCGATATCCCGCTGTGCAAGGTGACGCTCAAGAAGATCATCAACGTCCACGACTGCGGCAAGCTCATCAACCCCGCGCTGGCCGAAGCGCAGGTGCACGGCGGCATGTCCATGGCCATTGGATACGGGATGAGTGAGCAGCTGCTCTTCGACGAGAAGACGGGCCGGCCGCTCAACAACAACCTGCTCGACTACAAGCTCTCGACCTTCATGGACCATCCGCATCTCGAGGCGCAGTTCATCGAAAATCCGGAGCCGACGTCTCCGTTCGGCACGAAGGCGCTCGGCGAGCCGCCCGCGTGCTCCGGCGCGCCCGCGATCCGCAACGCCATCTACAACGCCACGGGCGTTCCCATCGACACAGCCCCCATCACGCCGCACGTGCTGTTCGCCGAGTTCAGCAAGGCGGGACTGATCCACGACAGCTGGAAGGAGGAGAAGTGAGCCATGTATGACATGAAAGCGCTCTATGAGGCCGAAAGCGTGCAGAACGCGGTCGCGCTCCGGCTTGAGCATCCCGAGGCGCAGATCATCGCCGGCGGCAGCGACGTGCTCGTGCAGATGCGCGAGGGCAAGCGCGCCGGGAAAGAGCTGATCTCCATTTACGGGCTCGACGAGCTGCGCGGCATCACGATCGATGCAGAGGAAAACATCCGCATCGGATCGCTCACGAGCTTTTCCCATATCACGCGCGACCCCGTCATCCAGAAGTACATCGGCGTTCTCGGCGAGGCGGTCGACATGGTCGGCGGCCCGCAGATCCGCAACATCGGCACCATCGGCGGCAACACCTGCAACGGCGTGACGAGCGCGGACTCCGCCTCGACGCTGCACGCATGGGAGGCTATCGTGGAGCTGACGGGCAAGGACGGCGTCCGCAGACTTCCCATCAAGGACTTTTACATCAAGGCCGGCCAGGTCGATATCCGCGTGGAGGACGGCGAGATTCAGACTGCTATCCTGATCCCGAAGGCCAGCTACGAAAACCGCTATGGCTACTACATCAAGTATGCCATGCGCAACGCGATGGACATTGCGACGCTCGGGTGCAGCGTGAACGTGCGCCTGAGCGCGGACAAGAAGCGCATTGAGCGCGCCCGCATCGCCTATGGCGTTGCCGGCCCCGTGCCGATGCGCTGCCCGAGCGCGGAGGAGGCTGCCAAGGATAAGCCCTTGACACTTGCGACGGCGGAGGAGTTTTCCCTTGCCGTGCTGAACGATATCCACGCGCGCGACAGCTGGCGCGCTTCCAAGGCCTTCCGCGAGCACATTGCGGTCGAGATGGCCAAGCGCTGCCTGATCGAATCCATCAAACGGGCAGGAGGTGTCATCGAATGAGTCAGTACAAGCTGGTGCGGTTCAACCTGAACGGCAAGGACGTTGAGAAAATGGTCGACGTGCGCGCGTCGCTGACCGATATGCTGCGCAACGACTACCACATGACATCCGTGAAGAAGGGCTGCGAGGTCGGCGAGTGCGGCGCGTGCAACGTCATCATCGACGGCGAGGCCTTCAACTCCTGCATCTATCTCGCCGTCTGGGCCGAGGGGAAGCACATCCGCACGCTCGAGAGCCTGATGGGCCCCGACGGCGAGCTGAGCGACATTCAGCAGGCCTTCATGGAGGAGACCGCGGTGCAGTGCGGCTTCTGCACGCCGGGCTTTATCATGACGGCTGTGGAGATCCTTGAGACCGGAAAGCTCTACTCCGACGATGAACTCAGAAAGCTCCTTTCCGGCCATCTGTGCCGCTGCACGGGCTATGAGAACATCTTCCGCGCGGTGAAAAAGACGATGTACCGCCGCCTTGGAAAAGAGATCGACTTCTGAACGGCGTCTTTACAAGATCAAAACTGCAAAAAATATTGCTCAAAGCGAAAAGTGGTGCTATAATACCGATAGCACCACTTTTATTTATGAACGGCGCAAAAGGAGGAACTATTATGGTCATTACCGTTGGCAGACAGTACGGAAGCGGCGGCCGCGAGATCGGCACGATGCTCGCCCAGCAGCTTGGCATCACCTATTACGACGATCTGCTGCTCAAAAAGGCAGCGGAGGAGAGCGGGCTTTGCGAGGAGCTGTTCCATTCCTTTGACGAGCGCCCCAAGAGCTTCCTCTATTCGATCGCAATGGATCCGTACTCTTTTTCGATGAACCACGTGACGCCCAAGGGCTCGATCGAGCAGCAGGTCTATCTTGCGACCTACGACACGATCAAGAAGCTGGCGGACGCGGGTCCCTGCGTGCTCATCGGCCGCTGCGCGGACTATGCGCTCAAGGATCGTGACGACGTGGTCAACCTCTTCATCACAGCCCCGCTGGAGAACCGCATCAAGCGCGTCGCCGCGCGCAACAACATCAGCGAGAGCGAGGCGAAGGACCGCATCAAGAAGACCGACAAGTCCCGCGCATCGTACTATAACTATTACTCCTCCAAGGACTGGGGCGACGCCAAGAGCTATGATCTGTGCATCGATTCGAGCCTGCTCGGCATTGAGGGCACGGTGGAGCTTTTGAAGGAGCTTGTGCGCATCAAGGGCCTGAAGTAACGCCATATACGGAGCAGCCGCCTCTGGCGGCTGCTTTTTTTTGCGCGCGGGCGGTTCAAGTTACCCAAAAAAACCGCTTTGATTCTGTGAAAAAAGTTTACGATTCCCCCTCTATACAAAAGGGGAAAAGTACGGTAAAATATAGCTGTGAAAATTTGAATTTGTTTCCTGAAAGGGGAGATGGAGAGCATGGCTCAGCTCAAGTATCGGCGCGTGCTGCTGAAGATCAGCGGTGAGGCGCTGGCGGGCGAGAAGCATTTCGGATTCGACTTTGACGTGGTGTCCAGGGTATGCGACGTTATCAAGCGGTGCGTCGACATGGGCGTTGAGATGGGCGTCGTCATCGGCGGCGGCAACTTCTGGCGCGGTGTGAAAAACGGCGAGGGCTACATCGAGCGCACCCGGGCCGACCATATGGGTATGCTGGCGACGGCGATGAACTGCATGGCGGTCGCGGACGTTCTGGAGCAGAAGGGTGTCGACGTGCGCGTGCAGACAGCGCTCGAGATCAAGGAGGTCGCCGAGCCGTACATCCGTGCCCGCGCCATCCGGCATCTCGAGAAGGGGCGCGTGGTGCTCTTTGGCTGCGGTATCGGCTCTCCGTTCTTTTCGACGGACACGGCGGCGGTGCTCCGCGCGGCGGAGATCAATGCCGACGTGATCCTGCTCGCCAAGAACATCGACGGCGTTTACAATGCCGACCCCGCCAAGGATGCGAGCGCCGTCAAGTACGACGCCATCTCCTATGAGGACGTGCTGGCCCAGCACCTTGCGGTCATGGACTCCACGGCCACGTCCCTCTCGATGGATAACCACATCCCTGTGCTGGTGTTCGCGCTCAAGGACCCCGAGAACATCATCCGCGCGGTCGAGGGCGAGAAGATCGGCACGATCGTCGGCGAAGAATGAGAGTTTCTCCGCATGACCGCGGAGCTGAAGAATTGAATTTTTTTGAGGAGGTTTCCCCATGAATAAGGACGATTACAAGGTTTATTCCGACAAAATGAAAAAGAGCATCGAGTCGGTCTCGGCAGACTTCGCCGCTGTGCGCGCCGGCCGCGCCAACGCCGCCGTGCTCGACCGCATCATGGTCGACTATTACGGCTCGCCCACGCCCATCCAGCAGATCGCGGCCATCGCCTCTCCCGACCCGCGCCAACTCGTCATCACGCCCTGGGACGGCAGCGCCCTCAAGCTCATCGAGCGTGCGATCCAGGAGTCTGACCTTGGCATCAACCCGCAGAACGACGGCAAGTCCATCCGTCTTTCTTTCCCGCAGCTGACCGAGGAGCGCCGCAAGGAGCTCGTCAAGCAGATCCGCAAGTATTCCGAGGGCGGCAAGGTCGCCATCCGCAACATCCGCCGCGACGCGATGGAGGCCTTCAAGAAAAAGCAGAAGGCCAGCGAGATCACCGAGGATGATCTGAAGATCGCGGAAAAGGATCTCCAGAAGCTGACCGACGATATGTGCAAGGAAGTCGACGCCCTTCTCGAAAAGAAAGAGAAGGAGCTTATGGCGGTTTAACATGGGTCTCTTTTTCAGAGACGGCAAGGCGGGGCAGGTTGACTTGGACAACCTGCCTTGTCATGTTGCCGTCATTATGGACGGCAACGGCCGCTGGGCGCAAAAGCGCGGTCTGCCGCGCTCGGCAGGTCACAAGGCGGGCGCGGAGGCCTTTCGCCGTCTGGGCACCTACTGCAAGAAGCTTGGCATCGACTATCTGACGGTCTACGCTTTCTCCACCGAGAACTGGAAGCGCCCGCCGGAGGAGATCGAGGGCATCATGCGCCTTTTGGAGCAGTATCTGCACGAGTGCATCGACACGATGGAGAGGGACGGCAACCGCCTGCGCTTTTTGGGCGACCTGAGCGTCCTGACGCCGGAGCTTCGACAGCTTATCGACGAGACGAACGAGATCTCGTCGCGCATTACAGGCTTTCAGGCCAATGTCTGCCTCAACTACGGCGGGCGGGATGAGCTGCTCCATGCCGCGCGCGCGTTTGCGCGCGACTGTGTGGCGGGAAAGGCGGATGCCGAAAGTCTGACGGAGGAGCGCTTTGCACGCTACCTCTATTCAGACGGCCTGCCCGACCCCGACCTGCTCATTCGTCCGGGCGGAGAGAAGCGCGTCAGCAACTACCTTTTGTGGCAGTGCGCGTACAGCGAATTCTACTTCTGCGATACGCTCTGGCCGGATTTTGACGAGAAAGCGTTTGACAAGGCGCTTATTGCCTATCAGCACCGCGAGCGCCGCTTCGGTGGGATCAAACAGGAGGAACGGAAATGAAACAGAGATGGTTGGTCGTGATCGTCGGACTTCCGGCGCTGCTGGCCGTGCTGCTGGCCTGCCCCGCGTGGGCGACGATGCTGCTCGTGTGCGGCATTGCGGGCGTCGCGGCCTATGAGCTGCTGCACACGGCGGGGAAGGACGCGCCGGTGAGTGTATATGTGCTCACGATCGCAGCAGCTGTGGCGCATGAAGTGCTGCTCTATTACCGTGAATGGACATTTTTCGGTACGATTCAAACCGTGACGGTACTGCGCTGGGCGTTTTTGATGCTGCTGTTCCTCATCGCTGTGCATCGCTTCGGCGGGGAGAAACCGCTTACGTTTTCTACACTCTGCGTTGCGGTGGTCGGTGGAGTCGTGTTTCCCACGCTCTACAGCGGCATCGCGCTGCTGCGGAGCTGCGCGGACTTCGGCAGGGTCTACGTGCTTGCGCCGTTTTTCATCGCCTTCGCGGGCGATGCGCTGTCGATGTACTTCGGCATGTGGTTCGGCAAGCGCAAGATGGCGCCGCACGTCAGCCCGCACAAAACATGGGCGGGCGGCATCGGAGGCCCCATCGGCAGCGCGCTTGCAATGCTGCTGCTCGGCCTTATCGGGAGGAAATGGCTCGGCTATGCGCCGGACTATGCGCTGCTGGCGCTGGCCGGCTCCGCGGCGAATGTGTTCGGCCAGCTCGGCGATCTTTCCATGTCGCTCATCAAGCGCGAGGCGGGGATCAAGGACTACAGCCATCTTTTCCTGACGCACGGCGGGATGCTCGACCGCTTTGATTCTACGCTCTTTATCGCGCCGGTCGTGTGCTTCTTTGTCACGGTCGGGCTGATCTGACAGGCGATATCACTTTACCGTGATGAGCCGCCATACCGACGGTATATTTGTATCCGCTTTCGGATATTCTGGAAGCAGACCGGTGCGTATCACCATGCGTGCCGGTCAGATCGATCTCTTTAGGAGTGACCATGGTTTATATTCTCATTGCAATTCTGATCTTCGGCGTGCTCATCGCCGTGCATGAGCTGGGCCACTTTCTGGCGGCCAAGGCCTGCGGTGTGCGCGTCAATGAATTCTCCATCGGTATGGGGCCGCGGCTCCTGCACAGGACGAAGGGGGATACGGAGTATTCTCTGCGTCTGCTTCCCATCGGAGGCTTCTGCGCCATGGAGGGCGAGGACGAGGACTCCGACGACGAGCGCGCGCTCAACCGCCAGGTGTGGTGGAAGCAATTCATCATCTTTGTCGCGGGCGCGTTCATGAATTTCCTGACGGGGCTTCTCATCGTCGTCTGCCTGTACGCGACCGCGCAGGGCTTCTATACCTCGGAGATCGTTGAACTGAACCCCGACTTTCCGCAGCAGGGCGAGGAGGGGCTGTTGCCGGGCGACGTCATCTACGCCGTGAATGGCGAGCGCGTGTACCTCAAGAGCGACGTGAGCCTTATCCTGAACCTTAAGGATACGGGAACGCTCGATATGACGGTGCTGCGCGACGGCAAAAAGCTCGACCGAACGCTCACGCGGCAGACGTATACCGATGAAAACGGGCAGGAATATCAGGCCTACGGCTTTACCTACGGCGGCGTGGTCGAGGCGACCTTTTTCAACAGGCTCCAATACAGCTGGTACCAAACGATCGACTATGTGCGCATCGTGCGGCTGAGCCTGCAAATGCTGCTCTCCGGCGCGGCGGGCGTCAACGATCTGAGCGGGCCGGTCGGTATCGTGTCGACGATCACGGAGGTCGGCAAGGAGACCGAGGCCAAGGCAGGCTTCGGCGCGGCGATGGAGAGCATCCTCTACTTTGCCGCGATGATCGCGGTGAACCTTGCGGTGATGAATCTTCTGCCGCTGCCCGCGCTTGACGGCGGACACGTGCTGTTCCTGCTGGTGAACGGCATCGCCGCGGCGCTGTTCAAAAAGCAGATCCCGTCCAAATATCTCAACGTCATCAACGGCATCGGCTTTGCGCTTTTGATGGCGCTGATGCTGTTCGTTACGTTCCATGACATCATCAAGCTCCTGTAAGGAGGAAGAAAAATGAGCAGGCAGATCCTTGCGGGCGGCGTCGCCATCGGCGGCGGCGCGCCGGTCACGATACAGTCGATGTGCAACACGCGCACGGAGGATGCCAGGGCCACCATTGCGCAGATCCATGCGCTGGAGCAGGCGGGCTGCGAGATCGTGCGCGTCACGGTGCCGAACATGGAGGCCGCGCGCGCGTTGAGCGAGATCAAGGCGAACATCTCCATCCCGCTCGTCGCGGATATCCACTTTGACTACCGTCTTGCCATCGAAGCGGCGGCGCGCGGCGCGGACAAGATCCGCATCAATCCCGGCAACATCGGGGGAGAGGACCGCGTGAAGGCGGTCGTTGACGCCTGCCGCGCACATCGCCTCCCCATCCGCATCGGTGTGAACGGCGGGTCGCTGGAAAAGGAACTGCTCGAAAAATATGGCCGCGTCACGCCGGAAGCGCTTGTCGAAAGCGCGCTGCGGCATGTGCGGCTGCTTGAAAAGTTTGATTTCACCGATATCTGCATCTCGGTCAAGAGCTCGGACGTGCCGCTCAATATGGCGGCCTACCGGCTGCTGCACGAAAGGGTAGACTATCCGCTCCATCTTGGCGTGACCGAGGCGGGCACGCCTTCGATGGGACTTTTGAAGTCCGCCATCGGCATCGGGGGGCTTTTGTGCGAGGGCATCGGCGATACGATGCGCGTTTCGCTCACGGCGGACCCCGTGGAAGAGGTCTGCGCGGCAAAGCGCATTTTGCAGGCCTGCGGCATCCGGAGCAGCGGGGTGAACCTTATTTCCTGCCCGACATGCGGCCGCACGGCGTATAACATGATCCCCATTGCCGAGGAACTCGAGCGCCGCCTTGCCGGCTGCAAAAAGAACATCACGGTCGCCGTGATGGGCTGCGTCGTCAATGGCCCGGGCGAGGCCTCGGCTGCGGATATCGGCGTGGCCGGCGGCAAGGGAGAGGGCTTGATCTTCCGAAAAGGAGAAGTGCTTTACAAGGTGCCGCAGGAAAAGCTTGTGGATGCACTGATGGAGGAGATCGAGAAGCTCTGAGCGAGTTTGAAAGGATACGGAGACAGGGTTGTGGCTATGGCACAAAAGATACCGTTTTTTGAATTATTCACCGACTTTGCACCGCCGTTCGATCTGCGCGTCCCGCTCAACGCCGCGACGGTGACGAACATTGTGCTCGAGCCGGAAAAGCGCGTGATGACGCTTGATATGACCGTGCGCGCGGAGCTGAGCGATGCCGCGCGCGAGGCGGCGGAGCAGCTGCTCGCGCGCAGCTATGAGCTCAAGCGCGTCACCATAAATGCACGCTCGACGGCCGAGAGCTTTCCCGACATGATGAAGAACGCAGGCCGCAAGGTCAGCGGCGGCGGCAGCGTCATCATGGGGCGTGAGATCGCCAAGGGACGCGTGCTGCCCATCCGCGAGCTGACGCCGAAGGCCGGACACGTTGTTGTTGAGGGGAAGGTCTTCAAGTTTGACTGCCACGAGACGCGCAGGGCAGGCATGTGGACGATGCTCGTGGAGATCACAGATTATGAGGGCTCGCTGATGATCCGGCGCAGCCTGTCCGAGCGCGAGGCGCTTGAGCTGAACGGAAGGATCTCCGAGGGGATGTGGCTGCGCGTCAGCGGACGCATGGAGCTTTCCTACGACGGCAAGGACATGCAGCTCAACCCGCAGGACATCATGCAGATCGAGCACGCCGAGCGTCAGGACACGGCGGAGGAGAAGCGTGTGGAGCTGCATCTGCATACGCGTATGTCCAACATGGACGCGCTGACTGATACGGCGGCGGCCGTCAAGCGCGCGATCAAGTGGGGGATGCCGGCCATCGCCATCACCGACCACGGCGTTGCGCAGAGCTTTCCGGACGCCTGGCACACCGGAGAAGGTAAAATAAAACTACTTTACGGTTGCGAGGGCTATTTAATCAACAATCTCGACGACCGCATCGCCGTACACGGCACGCAGGACGGCGACTTTTCCACGGAAATATGCTGCTTCGACATTGAAACGACCGGCCTCAAGGTGGCGAACGACGCCATCACGGAGATCGGCGCGGTCATCCTGAAAAACGGCGAGATCGTGGACACGTTCCAGACCTTTGTCGACCCCGAGCGCCGCCTTTCACCCGAGATCATCGGCCTGACCGGTATTACGGACGAGATGCTGCGCGGCGCGCCGAAGCTTGAGCAGGCGCTGCGCGCTTTCCTCGATTTTGCGGGCGATCGTCCGCTTGCCGCGCACAACGCGGAGTTCGATATCAGCTTTATCCGCGCGGGCTGCAAAAAGTGCGGCCTTCCGTTTGAGCCGACGTATCTCGATTCGCTCATCTTTGCGCAGAACCTTCTGCCGGAGCTTGGCAAGTACAAGCTCGACATCGTAGCCGATCACCTGCAGCTGCCGCAGTTCAACCACCACCGCGCCTCCGACGACGCGGTGCCGGTCGCGCAGATGCTGGCGAAGTTCTTTGTTATGCTCGAGGAGCGCGGCGTGACGCGGATCCAGCAGATCAACGACGAAATGGCGAAGCTTCGCCCGCTGGGGATGAAGCGCAGCCGCTTCCCGAAGCACATCATCCTGATCGCAAAGAACAAGGTGGGGCTCAAAAACCTCTATCAGCTCATTTCGGCTTCGAACCTCAAGTATTTCAAGCGCGTGCCGATCATCCCCAAGAGCGAGCTGAACCAGCACCGCGAGGGGCTGATCGTCGGCTCGGCGTGCGAGGCGGGCGAGCTGTTCCGCGCCATCGTCGACCATAAGGACTGGAGCGAACTCAAGCGCATCGCGTCCTATTATGATTTTCTGGAGATACAGCCCATCTGCAACAACCGCTTCATGGTGCGCGACGGTACGGTGCGCGACGACGAGGACCTGCGGGATTTCAACCGCACGGTCGTCCGCTTAGGCGAAGAGCTCGGCAAGCCCGTCTGTGCGACGGGCGACGTCCATTTCCTTGATCCCGAGGATGAGGTCTACCGCCACATCCTGCTCGCGTCGAAGAAATTTCCCGACGCGAACGAGCCCGTCCCGCTCTACTTCCGCACGACGGATGAAATGCTCAAGGAATTCGACTATCTCGGCAAGGAGAAGGCCTATGAGGTCGTTGTGACCAACACGCGCGCCATCGCCGAGCAGGTAGAGGACATCGAGCTGCTGCCCAAGGGGAAGCTTTTCCCGCCGCGGCTTGAGAACTCGGAGGAGGACCTTGACCGCATGGTCTGGGGGAAAGCGCATGAGCTTTACGGAGAAGAGCTGCCGCAGCTGATCGTCGACCGGCTGAACATTGAGCTGGGCGGCATCCTCGGCAAGTACGACGTGGTCTATATGTCGGCGCAGAAGCTCGTGCAGCGCTCGCTCGAGTGCGGGTATCTGGTCGGCTCGCGAGGGTCGGTCGGCTCGTCGCTCGTTGCCTACATGGCGGGCATCACCGAGGTCAACGCCCTGCCGCCGCACTATCGCTGTCCCAAGTGCCGCAATGTGGAGTTCCACGGCGACGAGGGCTACGGCTGCGGCGCGGATATGCCGGATAAGGTCTGCCCTGTCTGCGGGACGAAGTACGTCAAGGACGGCTTCGACATCCCGTTTGAAACGTTTCTCGGCTACGGCGGCGGCAAGGTGCCGGATATCGATCTGAACTTCTCTGGTGAATATCAGGCGCGCGCGCATCAGCACGCGGTCGAGATGTTCGGCAAGACGCAGGTCTTCCGCGCGGGCACGATCGGTACGCTCGCGGAAAAAACGGCCTACGGCTTTGTCAAAAAATACCTTGAGGAGAACGGCATTGCCGCCGGCAGCGCCGAGATCGACCGCCTGACGGCCGGCTGCGTCGGCGTGCGCCGCACGACGGGCCAGCACCCCGGCGGACTCGTCGTTGTGCCGGACGATATGGATATCGAGGATTTTTGCCCCGTGCAGCATCCTGCGGACGATCCCGACAGCGACACCATCACCACGCATTTTGAATACCACTGCATGGAGGATAACCTCCTGAAGCTCGATATGCTCGGTCACGATGACCCGACGATGATCCGCATGCTCGAGAACCTCACGGGCGTGAATGCCCGCGCCATCCCGCTCGACGATCCGGACACGATGTCGATCTTCATCTCGTCCAAGGTCCTCGGCTACGAGAACGACGAGGTGCTCGGCCCTACGGGGGCCGTCGCCATTCCGGAGTTCAACACGCGCTTCACGCGCCAGATGCTCGTCGATACGCAGCCGAAGGACTTCAACACGCTGCTGCGCCTTTCCGGCTTCTCCCACGGCACGGACGTTTGGCTCGGCAACGCGAAGGACCTCATCATCAGCGGTACGGCCAGCGTTCTGGAAACGGTCGGCTGCCGCGACGATATCATGCTCTACCTCATCCATATGGGACTCGATCCGAAGATGAGCTTCAAGATCATGGAGGCCGTGCGTAAGGGCAAGGTCAAAAAGGGCAAGGCGGGGGACTGGCCGATGTGGGTCGAGGAGATGCGAAAGCACGACGTGCCGGAGTGGTACATCGAGTCGCTTGCCAAAATCGGCTACCTCTTCCCGAAGGCGCACGCGGTCGCCTATGTCATGATGGCGTTCCGCATCGCGTGGTTCAAGGTGCATGAGCCGCTCGCGTTCTACGCGACGTTCTTCTCCATTCGCGCCAAGGCGTTCGACGCCGCCGAGTGCTGCAAGGATGCAGACAGTCTGCGCCGCCGCATCCGCGAGATCGAAAACAACAAGGATGCGACCGCCGTGGAGCAGGACCTGATGACGACGCTTGAGGTCTGCTACGAATTTTGTCTGCGTGGCTTCCATTTTGAGCCCATTGACATTTATCGCAGCGATGCGACGAAGTTCATCGTCACAGAAAACGGCCTGCTGCCGCCGTTTACGTCCGTCCGCGGCCTCGGCGAGACTGCGGCGCTTGACACCGTGGAAAAACGAAAGGGGAAAGACTTTACATCTGTCGAGGAGTTTTCCATGTGCTGCAACAAGCTCTCACAGACGCACATCGACCAGCTGCGTGCGCTCGGCGCATTCGCGGGGCTGCCGGAAACGAGCCAGCTCACGCTGTTTTGAGCAAAAAAGAAGACCTGCTGCGGCAGGTCTTCTTTTTTTGCGGTGCTACAGTCCCAGCTCTACGGCGCGGCGCAGGCGCACCTTGCCGTCGAGTGCTTCATCGATGGTGTGGATAAGCGCCTCGCGGTCGCGGTTGAGCGTACCGCCGAGGGGAAGATAGTTCGAGGCGTGGTTCGAGCGGAAGACACTGCCGTCTGAGTCGATGTGCTCCAGGAAAAGCCGCGTTTCTGTCATCAGCTCGGTGGGGTTCATCATCTTGAATTCACCGCTTGCGATCCAGTCGTGCAGCGGCGTGCCGGAGTAGACGCGCAGCGTTAAAAACGCGATATAGTCCGGCTTCATGCGCGACACGGCCTTTGCCGTGTCGATGGCGTGGGACTGCCAGTCGCCGTTTGCGCCTGCCATGCCGTTGATGGCCGTGACGGAAATGGCGATGCCGGCTGCCTTGCAGCGAATGGCGTTTACGACCGTCTCCTCGGCCGTGACGCCCTTGCAGAACTTCTCGAGCAGCGCTTCGTTGCCGCTCTCAAGGCCGATATACACGATACCGAGCCCGTGCTCGCGCAGCGTGCGCAGCTCCTCGTCCGTCTTGCGCATGACGGCCTTGGTGGTCGCGTAGGCCGCAACGCGCCTGCACTCGGGGAAATACTGCCGGATATAGTCCAGCACCGTGAGCAGATAGTCCATCGGCAGGATCAGCGCGTCGCCGTCGGCGAGGAAGATCTTTTCGATATAGCGGCTGTAGGAGCGCGCCTCGGCAAGATCCGCGAGCACCTGCTCGATGGGGTTGATGGAGAACTTTTTGTCCTTATACATCGTGCAGAAGGCGCACTTGTTATGGCTGCACCCGAGCGTGCACTGCACGATCAGGCTGCGCGCCTCGCTGGGGGGACGGTAAACGGCTCCCGAGTAATGCATCTGCGTTCCTCCTTACAAAATCAGCCAAGCTTGGCCTGGCACTTGTCCATGAAGCGGTCCACAGTGACGATGGCGCGCTGGTGTGTGCCCTCGCCGATCAGACCGGCAGTGTCGGCGACGCTTGCCCTGAAGTCGATCAGCTTGCCGTTTGCGGAAATGTCCGTGACCTCAACGGACGCGGTGATCTCCATGCCGACGGGGGAGGGAGAGACGTGGGAGACGTCCACCTTCGTGCCGACGGTGCTCTTGCCCTCGGGAAGCTCCTGCTGGAGATAGGTGAAGGCGGCGCTTTCGATCATGGCGATGAGGTACGGCGTGCCGAACACCGGAAGGCCGCCGCTGCCGAGCGCGGCCGCGGTCATGTCCTCGGTGACGGTTTTCTTAACGGTAAAAGTATCTCCGATCTTCATAGAAAAAACTCCTTTGCTTTGTTACTTCGCGGCCTTGACCTTGATCCAGAGCCTGCTCAGCTCGCGCATGAGCACCTGATTGTCATGGAACATTTCGTCCTCGGCATAGCCGCTGCGGGGCAGATACGCCGCATTTTCGGCGTAGAGATCCTCGGACGAGGTCATCTCCTCGAACACCTCCGCGTTGGGAGAAGTATAACCCACCGTTTCCGTGTTGTCAAATGCCGCCTCGTAGGTGAGCATGTAGTTGATGAATTCGTGGGCGAGCTTTGGATTCTCGGCATTCTTGGGGATGACCATGGCGTCGCACCAGATGTTCGTGCCCTGAGAGGGCATGTAGTAGCTCATCTCCTCGTTCTCGTCGAGAACGACGGTCGCATCGCCGGAGTAGACGACGGCGATGTCCTTGTAGCCGTTCATCATGCCGTCGATGACCTCGTCGGTCACGTAGACGGGGGACATGGTGTTGTTCATCTCCAGCAGCCACTCATAGGCGGCGTTGATCTCGTCGGGATCGTCGGTATTCATCGAGTAGCCCAGCGCCTTGAACGCCATCATGAACGAGTCACGCTCGGAGTCATAGATGTAGATGCGGCCGGCATAGTCGGTGTTGCGCAGGATCTCCCAGCCCTCCGCCTCGACGACGGCGGGATCGACGTTCTCATGGTTGTAGACAAGGCCCACGCTGCCCCAGAAGTAGGGGACGGAATAGTCATTGTCAGGGTCGTAGCTCATGCCGCGCACGGCGTCGTCCATGTTATCCATGTTGGGGATCAGGCTCTTGTCAAGCGTCTGGAGGTAGTCCTCCTTCATCAGACGCTCGATCATGTAGTCGGACGGGATAATGACGTCGTAGCGGTCGCCGGCCATGAGCTTGGTATACATCATCTCGTTGGAGTCGAAGTTTTCGACGATGACGCGCACGCCGAACTGCTTTTCAAAATCGGAGATAACGTTCTCGCCGAGGTATTCGCCGGGGAGGTAGAGCTTCAGGACGTTGCTGCCGTACTTTTCGATGGCGGCGGCGCTCCTGCGGTTCTGCGCGACGCCCGCGCCGACCGTGCCGCCGAGGATAGCGAGCGCGAGTACGCCCGCCGCGACGGCTGTGACCCTGCGGCTCATGGCGCGGGAGGACTTGGCGTCCCTCTCGCGCTTTTCGCGCACGATGGGCACGATGTTGACGACGCCGAGCGCCAGCGTGATGAGCAGGATCACGATGGTGGAGAGCGCGTTGATCGAGGGGTTGACGCGCTTGGACATCGTATAGACGAGGATGGAGATGTTGCTCACGCCGTTGCCCGTCGTGAAATACGAAATGACGAAATCGTCAAAGCTCATCGTGAACGCGATGAGCGCGCCCGAGACGATGCCCGGCTTGATCTGGGGGACGATGACCTTCGTGAGCGCCTGGAACGGCGTTGCGCCGAGGTCCATCGCCGCGTCGATGAGGTTGGGGTCGAGCGAGCGGAGCTTGGGCGTGACGGAGAGCATCACGTAGGGGATGCAGAACATGATATGCGCGATGAGCAGCGTTCCGAAGCCTTTTTTCACCGTCAGCACGCTGAAGAACATCAGAAGCGAGATGGCCGTGACGATATCGGGGTTCATCACGGGCAGGTCGTTGATGCGCTCCACCATGGTCTGCACGACCTTTTTCGACTTTGACAGGCCGATGGCCGTGATGGTGCCGACGACGGTGGAAACGACGGTCGCGATGACCGCGATGACGACCGTATACAAAACGGCCTCCATCATTGTTGAATCCGCGAACATCTTTTCATACCAGCGCAGCGAGAAGCCGCCGAATTTCGTCAGCGAGCGGGAGTCGTTGAACGAAAAGACGATGATATAGAGGATCGGAAGGTAGAAAAACAGCATCGTGAGCACGAGGATCACGTTGGAGAGGGCGGAGTGTTTCTTTTTCATGCGCCTGTCACTCCTTTCCCTGCGAGGCGACCTGCACGTCCGCCTTGCGCGTGAGCCACATCGAGATCATGATAATGACCGCCATGATCAGCGAGATGGCCGAGCCAAAGTTCCAGTCGCCGGAGGTGAGGAACTGCGTTTCGACGATGTTGCCGACGAGGACATACTGTCCGCCGCCGAGGAGCTTGGGGATGAAGAAGCTCGACACTGCGGGCAGGAACACGAGCGTGATGCCCGAAATGACGCCGGGGAGCGAGAGCGGCAGCGTCACGCGCAGGAACGCCTGCACCGGCGTTGCGCCGAGGTCGTTGGCCGCCTCGAGCAGACTCTTATCCATCTTGGCAAGCGAGGTGTGGATCTGCAGGATCATGAAGGGGATGAAGTTATACACCATGCCGAGGATGACGGCAAAACTCGTGTGGATCATTGCGACGGGGCCGATGCCGAACCACGAGAGGATGGTGTTCAGAATGCCCTCGTCCTGTAAAATGCCCATCCACGCATAGGTGCGCACCAGCATGTTGACCCACGTGGGCATGGTGATGAGCAGGATCAAAATGGTGTTGCTGCGCCCGCCGCGCTGGGCGATGACATAGGCGATGGGGTAGCCGAGCGCGATGCAGATGAGCGTGGTGATGACCGCAATATAGAGCGAGCGGAGCAGCACGTCCATAAAAACCTTGTCCGTGACAAAGCGGGCGAAGTTTTCAAGCGTGAACTGGAACGTCAGCACCGAGTTGCCGGAGGTGGTGAACGCATAGAGCACGATCAGCAGCATCGGCACGACGATGATGGCGCAGATCCACACGATATAGGGATACGTCATGGAACGAAAGTGCTTCACCACTGACCCTCCTTCTTCATCACGTGGATATCCTCGGGGCGGAACACAAGGCCGACCTGCTCGCCCTCCTCAAAGGCGTGGGTGGTGGAGACGCGGTACTCGTAGCCCTCGGTGGAGAAGGTCACGTCGTACACGCCCGGGGTGATGGTCTCGGGGTCAAAGTCGTACTTCACGTCTGTGATCTCGACCTGCTCGCCGTCCTCAAGAGACCATGCCGACGCGCTGGCCCACGTTTCAAGGTCGGTGTCGAGCGCGATGCTCTCCTGAATGTCCTCGACCTTTTTGAAGAAGTTCATCGCGTAGATCTCCTCCTGATAGACCTTGCTCTCCACGCGGTTCTCGGCAACGACCAGCGCCTTGACGGTGATGGACGTGTCGTTCGCGGTCGAAAACGTCACGGTGTAGTTGCCGGTCTCAGGCTTGATGTCGTACTCGACGGTCTTGATGGAGATGGGCTCCTCGGTCTCGGCATCCCACGCCTCGGCGGAGGCCAGCGCCACGACCTTGGCGTCGTCAAGCTCCTCTACGTCCTCCACGTCGAGCAGGAACGCGTTCGCGCTGATCTTCTCGCCCTTTTCCTTGTTGTAAACGGGGCGGTCCTGCGAGACCTGCATTTTTACGGTGATGGACGTGCCGACGCGGGTCTCCACGACCGTTTCATAATGCATCCCCTTGAAGAGCTGGGACTTGACCGTGCCCTTGAGCATTCCCTCGGCGCGGGGGACGATATCGAGGTGCTCGGGGCGGATGACCACGTCGACCTTCTCATTCTTATTGTAGCCGCGGGCACGGCAGGCAAATTTCTTGTCCTCGAACATGACGAGGTCGTCTTCGAGCATGACGCCGTCGACGATGTTCGTCTCGCCGATGAATCTGGCGACGAATTCGTTGACGGGGTTGCGGTAGATCTCGGTCGGCGTGCCGATTTGCTGGATCTCGCCGGCATTCATCACGACGATCTTATCCGACATCGTCAGCGCTTCCTCCTGATCGTGCGTGACGAAGATGAACGTGATGCCGACCTCCTGCTGGATGTACTTGAGCTCCTGCTGCATCTCCTTGCGCAGCTTCAGGTCGAGCGCGCCGAGCGGCTCGTCGAGCAGCAGCACGCTCGGCTCGTTGACGAGCGCGCGGGCGATGGCAATGCGCTGCTGCTGGCCGCCGGAGAGCTCGGTTACGTTGCGGTGGGCATAGTCCTCAAGGCTCACAAGGCGCAGCATACGCATGACCTTCTGCTCGATAACGTCCTTCGGCGCCTTTTTGAGCGTCAGGCCGAAGGCGATGTTGTCGTAAACGTCCATATGCGGGAAGAGGGCATACTTCTGGAAGACGGTGTTGATCTCGCGCTTATAGGGCGGGACGTTCACGATGTCCTCGCCGTCGAAAAGGACTTTGCCCTCGCTCGGCTGCAAAAAGCCGCCGAGGATGCGCAGCAGCGTCGTCTTGCCGCAGCCCGAGGGGCCGAGCAGCGTGACGAATTCGTTTTCGTAAATATCGAGAGAGACGCCCTTGAGCACGACCTGACCGTCCTCAAAGCTCTTGACGATGTTCTTGAACTGGATCAGCTTTTTCTTTTCTTCAGCCATTTCCGTTTCTCCTCATAAGTTTATCTTGATATCAGAACAGCGGCGGGGTGGAGACCCACAGCACGCGCGCGGTGGTCTTGCGTTCGTTTTTCAGATGGTGGAACGTCCGCCCGTGGAGGTAGAACGTCTCTCCGCGGCGCAGCACGCTGCGCTCGCCGTCGCATTCGAGCACGACGCTGCCGTCGACCACATAGCCGAACTCCTCGCCGCTGTGCGGCTCGACCTCGAACGATTCCCCGCCCGAGGGCAGCTCGATCAGGATCGGCTCCATCTGGTTTTTCTGCGTGTTGGGAACGATCCAGTTCACGGTGCAGTCCTCGCGCTCGTCGACGAAGAAGTCCTCCGCGCGGAACACGAACTGGTCGTTTTTATCCTCCTGAAAAAATTCCGAGAGGTTGGTGCCGAGGGCCTCGAGGATATCGCTGAGCGAGTCGATCGAGGGGGAGGTGAGATCGCGTTCCAACTGGGACAAAAACCCCTTTGTAAGCTCGCTTCGGCTGGCAAGCTCCTCCAGAGTCAGTCCCTTTCGCGTTCGCAGCTGTTTGATCTTGTTGCCGATGTCCATGCAGCACCTCCGTTTGATATACTAAACTTTTGGTCAGTTTTTGCTAAACCAAAATCATTATACACAGCATGCGTCAAAATGCAACAGTATATTAAAGAAAAAGTTCAATATTTCGAACTTTTGAAAAATAAGACAGCGGAGAGCCGCTGTGGGCTCTCCGCTTGTGGGACTTAACCAAAATATTTCTGCCGGAACGGTACTTCGTCCGCCTGGAACTCGCGTCCGCGCAGGTATTCGAGGATGCCGGCGCCGGTGGGGAAGTCGAAGCGCAGACGATAGGAATAGAGCGCCTGATGCGTTTCGCCGTATCTGCGGTTCACGCTGCCAAGACCGTACTTCCCGTCGCCGAGCAGGGGATGGCCGAGGTCGGCCATGCTCGCGCGGATCTGATGCGTGCGGCCCGTGAGTAGCTCGACCTCGAGCAGCGACAACTCTCCGCGCGTCTCGAGCGTTTTATATAATGTGACGGCGCTGCGCCCGTCCGGCACGGGGCGGTGGTAGACGCGCACGGTGTTGCTCTTTTCGTCCTTGCGCAGAAAGCATTCGATCCTGCCTTTCGGCGGCTCGACGCGGCCGAGGACGATACATAAATAATATTTGGCGATCTCGCGGTCGCGGATCTTGTCGTTCAGGATGCGCAGTGCCTCGGCGTTTTTCGCCGCGATGACGATGCCGCCGGTGTTGCGGTCGATGCGGTTGCACAGCGCGGGGGTGAAGGCATTCTCCTCGCGCGGCCGCCACTCGCGCTTTTGATAAAGGTAGGCGAGCATATGATTGACGAGCGTGTTGACCTTTTCGTGCTCGTCGGCGTGGACGACCATGCCGGCTGGCTTGTCGAGCAGCAGGATATTCTCGTCCTCGTAGACGATCTTGAGCCGCGGCGCCGTGATCGTGAGATAGACGTTCTCCTCGCTCGGCGTTTCAAAAAACTCGTCGTTGATGTAGCATTGCAGCACATCGCCGAGGGCGAGCTTCTGGTCGCGCGCTGCGCGCTGCCCGTTCACCTTGATGCGCTTCAAGCGGATGTACTTCTGCGCAAGCGACGCGGGCAGCAGCGGCACGGCCTTGCCGAGAAAGCGGTCGAGCCGCTGGTTTTCATCGTTTTTTCCGATATGAAATTCCCGCATTCTGTCATCTCCCGTTCGCGCGCCGCGCATTTTCTGCTATTGTACGATAGCGGCTGTCAAAAGTAAAGAAATCTGGCCAAAATTTTTGGCAAAAAGAAAAAAAGTGTTTGACATTCATGGAAACGTCCTCTATAATATCACTCGTGTCATTGCGAGGTGCAGCATGGTTTTAGATGTAAAACGGATCATTAACACCCCCGGAGGCAGAATCCCCTTTGAGCTTTCAGAGGACTTTTCTGATGTGGACTTCGGCGGCGTGTGTCCCGCCGTTCGGCCTGTCTCAGTGGTAGGGCAGGTGCAGAACATCGCGGGGATGCTTCGCTTGCAGATGGAGCTTGCCGCAACGCTCTCCGCCGTATGCGACCGCTGCGGGACGGCGTTCGACCTGCCCTACCACCCCTCTTTCGAGTGTCTGCTCGCTGAGGAGCTGGAGGAGGACGATAACGACGATATCCTGCTGCTGGACAACGGGACCGTTGATCTCAGCGAGCTTGCGCGGGAGACGTTCATCCTCAATATGCCGAGCAAGACCCTTTGCCGCGAGGATTGCAGGGGCTTGTGTTCCGGCTGCGGCGTCAACCTTAATTACGAGGCCTGCCGCTGCAAAAAGGAAGTAGACCCCCGCTTAGCAGCCCTCGCAAAGCTTTTGGAACAATAAATTCGCTGTTCATTCAGCTTAACTTTAAGGAGGTGTCAACATGGCAGTCCCCAAGGGGAAAGTATCCCGTCAGAGACGTGATAAGAGACGTTCTTCTCACTGGAAGCTCACCGCTCCCGCGCTTGTCGCGTGCCCGAAGTGCGGTGCTCTGCACCAGCCTCACAGAATGTGCCCGGAATGCGGTACCTACAACGGCCGTCAGGTCAAGGTCATCGAGTCCAAGGTCGCAGCCGAATGATCGATTCGGTACAGGATCAACCAGAAAAGCTGAACGGATTCTCCGTTCAGCTTTTTCTTATGCCAATTATTATGTGCTTACGCCGCTGTCTCCGGCGGTCTGCCGGACGGCGTGTCGAGCCGCGTGGCGGCGGCCACAGCGGTCAGGATGAGCGCGGTTCCCGCAAGCCCCGCCGCGCTGAGACGCTCCCTGAGCAGGAAGAAGGAGAACACCGCCGTCATCACGGGACACAGGCACTGGAGCAGCGCCACCGTGCGCGCGGAGATGGTGTACATGGCAAGGTTTTGCAGCAGATAGCCCGCCGCCGTGCAGAGCACGGCAAGGTAGGCGATGATGCCCCACGAGAGCGGAGAGATCGTGTCCGTCCGCACACCGCCTTCAAAAATGAGCGCGCACACGAGCGCGAGCAGCGCGCTCATGCCCGCCTGCACCGTCGTGAGCGCGGCGGCGCTGACGCCCCTGAGGCTCCTTTCGCCGAACAGCAGCGCGCCCGCCGTCAGTCCGGCGGAGAGCAGCGCGCAGATCTCGCCCGCGCCGAAGCCGGACAGCCCGCCGCGTCCGCACAGCAGGTAAAGCCCCGCCACCACGAGCACATAGACCGGCAGGAGCCTCCGGCTCAGCCTTTGGCGGAAGACCAGCAGCGCCAAAAGCGGCGTGACGACCGTGGAGAGCGAGCGGAGGAAGGCGACCGAGGTCGCGCTCGTGAGCACGAGGGCAAGGTTGCTGATAAGATACGTCGTGGCGATGCACAGACAGGGCGGCAGCAGCGAGCGCCAGGAGGCGGTCTTCAGCTCGCGCAGCACGCTGCGGCCAAAGAGCAGGAGCAGCGCGAAAAACGCGATCCAGTAGCGCACGGTCAGCAGCGTGAACAGCGGGACTTCATCATAGGCCAGCTTGGAGATCGGGTCGCCGAAGCCATAGAGCACGCTTTGCAGCACGACGAGCGCACAGGGCAGCAGCGTCCCGCTGCGTTTCGATCGATCTATGGCGCGCACCTCCCATAAAGCGTTTTCTGCGCCCTTTATGATACGGCATCCGGCGCGATTTGACAAGAAATTTATTGTGTATGCACGCAGCTTGACCTTGCGCGGTGCGGGAATTTCGGTTATACTGTATTTGTTATATTTTGCATTTTTGGAAATCAGGCGGCGCGGAAGCGGCGCCGCAGAACAAAGGAGGACGCAATATGAAACCTCTTGTTGCGATCGTTGGACGGCCCAACGTGGGCAAGTCCATGCTTTTTAATAAACTCATCGGCCAGCGCCTTTCCATCGTGGAGGATACCCCGGGCGTCACGCGCGACCGCATCTACGGCGAGTGCGAATGGTGCGGGCGAAAGTTCCGTCTGGTCGACACCGGCGGCATCGAGCCGCGCACGGACGACCAGATCCTCACCTTCATGCGCGAGCAGGCGGAGATCGCCATCAGCCATGCCGACGTCATCATCTTCCTCACGGATATCAAGACCGGCCTCACGGCCTCCGACCAGGAGGTCGCGAACATGCTGCTGCGCAGCCGCAAGCCCATCGTGCTGGCAGTGAACAAGATGGACTCCACCGGAAAGATCGACCCCGACTTCTATGAGTTCTATAACCTCGGCCTCGGCGACCCCATCGCCGTCTCCGCCGTGCATGGCCACGGCACAGGCGATCTGCTGGACGCCTGCCTCCAGTATTTCCCGCCGGAGGAGGAAGAGGAGGAGGAAGACGACGTCATCAAGGTCGCCATCATCGGCAAGCCCAACGTCGGCAAGTCCTCGCTCACCAACCGCATCCTCGGCACCGAGCGCATGATCGTCAGCAACGTCGCGGGAACGACGCGCGACGCCATCGACTCCTACTTTGAAAACGAGCAGGGCAAATACGTTTTCATCGATACCGCCGGTATGCGCAAAAAGTCGAAGGTCGACGACAACATCGAGCGCTACAGCGTCCTGCGCGCCACTATGGCCATCGACCGCGCGGACGTGTGCCTTATCATGATCGACGCGCAGGAGGGCGTGACCGAGCAGGATACCAAGGTCGCGGGTCTTGCGCACGAGGCGGGCAAAGCCTGCATCATCGTCGTGAACAAATGGGATCTCGTCGAAAAGGACGGCAAGACCATGGATAAGATGCGCGAGGACGTGCAGCGCGATCTGAGCTACATGACCTATGCGCCCATCCTCTTTATCTCGGCGGCGACGGGGCAGCGCGTGCCGCGCCTGTTCGAGATGATCAACTATGTGCACAATCAGGCGTGTATGCGCATCTCCACCGGTATGCTCAATAATGTTCTGGCCGACGCGCAGACGCGCGTACAGCCGCCGACGGACCGCGGCCGCCGCTTAAAGATCTACTATATGACGCAGGTGGGCGTGCGCCCGCCGCACTTCGTCATCTTCTGCAACGAGCGCAAGCTCTTCCACTTCTCCTACCAGCGCTATCTTGAAAACTGCATCCGCAGCGTTTTCGGCCTTGAGGGCACGCCCGTCATCATCTCCATCCGCGAGAAGGGGGATAAGGAGGAGTGAGCGGCGTGAACATTCTTTCCACGACCGTCGCGCTGCTGATCAGCGTGGCCGCGGCGTCATATCTGCTTGGATGCGTCAACGGCGCGATCGCCGCATCGCATCTGTTCTGCCACGACGATGTGCGCCGCCACGGCAGCGGCAATGCGGGGCTGACGAACTTTTACCGTACCTACGGCGCAAAGTATGCCCTTGTGGTCATTGCCTTCGATATGCTCAAGGCCGCCGCCGCCGTATGGCTCGGCAGCGCGGTGCTGGACGGCCTGCTTGGCTGGGGCGTGGCGGGGGAATACTACGCGGCGCTCTTTTGCGTCATTGGGCATATGTTTCCCGCGTTTTACTCGTTCAAGGGCGGCAAGGGCATTTTGTGCAGCGCGACGCTGCTTCTTCTTCTCGACTGGCGCATCGCGCTGGTGTGCTGGGGACTCTTTGCGCTCCTTTGGCTCACGACGCGCTATGTCTCGCTCGGCTCCGTCTGCGCGGCGCTGAGCTTTCCTGTGATGACGCAGCTCGTCTTTGCAGACGGCATGACCACGGCGCTGTCCATTATCATCGCATCGCTCGTGCTGTGGGCGCATCGCGGGAATATCAAGCGGCTGCTCAGCGGCACGGAGAATAAGTTCCATTTCCATGTTGACGC
Organism: uncultured Oscillospiraceae bacterium; assembly: GCA_934572465.1. Lineage (GTDB taxonomy): Bacteria > Bacillota > Clostridia > Oscillospirales > Oscillospiraceae > Hominicoprocola. Next base: position 35,545 of record CAKTLG010000004.1, on the reverse strand, counting down.
GCCGAAGCCGGGGGAGGAAGCATGAACATCGTAGTACTTGGTACCGGCGCGTGGGGCACGGCGGCGGCGATGCTGCTCGCCGATAACGGCCATCGCGTCGCGCTCTGGTCGCATGACGAGAAAAAGGCTGCGGCGCTTTCGCACACAAGGGAAAATCCTTTACTGAAAGGCGTCCGCATTTCCGAGAGGATAGCGGTCACGCATTCGCTCTCCGCGCTTGCGGAGGCGGAGCTGGCGGTTTTTGCTTCGCCTTCGTTCGCGCTGCGCGCGGTCGCGCGCGAGGCTGCGCCGCACCTGAGGGCGGGCACGCTGCTCGTCTCGCTCACCAAGGGCATCGAGCGCGGCACGCACCTGCGCATGAGCGAGCTCATCGCGCGGGAATGCGGCGCGGGCTTTCCGATCGTCGCGCTCTCCGGTCCCTCGCACGCTGAGGAGGTTGCGCGCCGTCTCCCGACAGGCTGCGTCGCCGCCTGCGCCGATCCTGCGGCGGCGGAGAAGGTGCAGCGCGCCTTCATGAACGAGGTTTTCCGCGTCTACACGCACGACGACATCGTCGGCGTGGAGCTGGCGGGCGCGCTCAAGAACGTCGCGGCGCTCTGCTGCGGCGTGAGCGACGGCTGCGGCATGGGCGACAATACGCGCGCGCTGCTCATCACGCGCTCGCTGAGCGAGATCTCCCGCCTTGCTGAGCGCATGGGCGGGCGCAAGGAGACGCTTGCGGGCCTTGCGGGCATGGGCGATCTGATCGTCACGTGCACCTCGATGCACTCGCGCAACCGCCGCGCGGGCATCCTGATCGGACAGGGAAAGAGCGTTCAGCAGGCGATGGACGAGGTCGGCGCGGTCGTTGAGGGCTACTATGCCGCGGCCAGCGCGCATGAGCTGGCGCAGCGCTATGGAGTGGAAATGCCCATTTCCACCGCCGTATACGAGGTTCTGTACGAGGGCAAGAGCGCCGCGCCGATGATCGGCATGCTGATGAGCCGCACGCCCAAGCGCGAGAGCGACAGCAGCTGGGTCTGATATCTTCAAAAAAGCGGCCGAAAGGTCTCTTTTTTGAATAAAATGCACTCCGCTTCGCGCCTTGCCGCCCGCAGGGCGGCCGCGGCACGCGCGGAGCGGAAAGAGAACACGCCCAAGGACGGCATCCCTTGCGCTATCCGGCAATTCGTCTTCCGGCGGGACAGATTTTATGGTCAGGATCATTTGCGCTGTGTACGGCGCAAAGTCTGCGAGGTATTTATGGATTTGATCGAACAGATCGAGCGCTATGCCCCATATAACGAGCAGGAGGAACGGGATAAGAGCCTGATTTTGGACTGCCTGTACGCCTTTGAGGATATCTTCACGCGCGAGAACCGTCTGGCGCACATGACCGCGTCGGCGTGGGTCGTGAACGAGACGTTTGACCGCGTGTTGATGGCCTACCACAATATCTACGATTCCTGGGCATGGCTCGGCGGACACGCCGACGGCGAGGAGGATCTGCTCGCCGTCGCGCTCAGAGAGGTGCGCGAGGAGAGCGGCATTACGCACGTGCGTCCCGCGAGCCGCGATATTTTCTCGCTCGAGGCGCTGACCGTCGACGGCCATGTGAAGCGGGGGGAGTATGTGTCTTCACACCTGCATTTGAACGTGACGTACCTGCTCATTGCGGACGATGCGGATGCGCTCGCTATCAAGCCGGACGAGAACAGCGGCGTAAAATGGTTCACGCCGGAGGGCGCGGTGGAAGCGAGCGGCGAGCCGTGGTATCGCGAGCATATTTACAAAAAGCTCAATGAGAAGATGGCGCGGTTTCGTGCGGAAAAGATCGGGAGAGGGGAGAACAGCATATGAAGCTCAGAGAGGCCGCGCCTGCGGACGCAGCCCGTTTGGATGCTCTCCTGACAAAGCTCATCCATTACGAGTCCCAGTACGATCCCAATTTGAAGCGGTCGTATGTCGTCGCCGATAATTACCGCGACCGGATCGGCATGGAGGGGCATAAGCTCCTGCTGATCGAGGACGACGGAGAGATTGCCGCCTTCCTATATGGCTTTCTCTATGAAATCCCCGATATGTTTGCAAAGCCGATCGCGATTCTTGACGCATTGTACGTTGAGGAGGCATACCGCCGGAAAGGCTGTGCTACGCAGCTTATTTCTGCATTCAAGGCCTTTGCGGCAGAGAGCGGCGCCTGCCGCGTGGAGCTGAAGGTGCTGACGGACAACGAAACTGCGCTGCGCCTTTACAAAAAGCTCCTTTTCAATGAAACGAAAAAGTATATGGCAATGGATTTGGGGAAGCACTGATTTTGCAGTGTTTCCCTTTTATTCAAATGCTTGCACGCCGCTCACGCTCCTGCTATACTGGGGCAAAGGTGAAAAGCAGATCGCGTTTTTGGGGGATAACGATGGAGCAGATCAGAAATGTACGGCCCGGCGACGAAAATAGTCTTGCCTATGTGCAGACGGAAAGCTGGAAGGCGGCATTCCGTGAGATCGTTCCCGCAGAGATCCTTGCAGAATGTACCGCGCTTGAACCGACTGCCGCAATGTACCGCCGGATCTTGGATGAAGGATTCGGAAACGGTTACCTTCTGGAACTGGATGGCAAACCGCACTGCATCGCCTGGTGGAGCGCTGCGCGGGACGCGAACATGGCGGGCTGTGCCGAGTTGATCTGCCTTCATTCCCTTCAGGGAAACTGGCGCAGGGGATACGGTCGGGCAGTGATGGAACGGGTGCTCGCAGATATCAAAAAAGCGGGATATGAAAAGCTTGTGCTATGGGTGTTCGAGGGTAACACACGGGCGATCCGATTCTATGAATCGCTCGGCTTCGAGCCAAGTGGGAGAAAGCGTCCCGCTCTGGGCGCGGTTGAGGAAATGTACAGCAGGGCGCTGTAACGCGCAGCAATGAAAGAAGCCGCCCGACGGGCGGCTTTTTCGTTTACTGGCGGATACGATCCGTCATTTCATCCTCCGCTTGACGATCCGCATGGCGAGCAGCAGGAGCAGGACGACCACGGCGGTAAAAATACCGCCGATCTGGATGCTTGTGTACCACGGGGCCGAGGTGAGTGCGTACAGGTCGGGGCGCTGATGGTAGTCCCAGATCTGATAGATGCTCGTCCCGACGAAGACGCCCACGACGCACCAGAGGGCGGTTTTTAGTGTGTTGTATCGCTTTTTCATTGGATGACCTCCAGGATCCTTTGTATCGAGCCGCTTCACCGAAGCAGGCGTCATGGCAGACGCATATACAGCAGTGGGTACGGGTTGCCCTCCTCGTCGTGGTCGGTCCTTCGGTAAGTTTGAAATCCCATGTGCTGATAGAAGCCGACGGCCTGAGGATTCTGCTCGTTGACGGTGACCTCGCTGACGCCGTAGTGCTCGATGCCGTATTGCAGGAGCTGCCTGCCAAGGCCCTTGCCGCGCTCGGCGGGGGAGAGGAAGAGCATTTCGAGCCGTCCTCCCTCCGTTCCCATGAACGCAGCGGGCTCGCCACGGTCGTTTTCAGCGACGATCAGGTGCGCGGCGCCCTGCATTGCCTGCGGAACGTATTCTTTGATGGCCTTGATCTCAGCGTCCGACAAAAAGAGATGTGTTGCGCGCACGGAGGCCTCCCAGACAGGGAGCAGCGCGGGCAGCAGCGGCGCGCGGTCCTGCACTTCATAGATTTTCATAGTATCATGTCCTTTGCCGATCTGATTTTATCTTCATTATAACAGAAAAGAGGGGAAGGCACTACGGCTGAAGATAAAAAAGAAGCACTGCTTTCACAGTGCTTCCATTTTTTGTTTGTCGCTCAGATCGCGCGGGTAACCTTACCGGAACGCAGACAGCGGGTACAAACATAGACATGGCGGGGCGTACCATTGACGATAGCCTTCACGCGCTTGACGTTGGGCTTCCAGGGGCGGTTGGAACGACGGTGAGAATGGGAAACCTTGATACCGAACGTCACACCCTTGTCACAAAACTCGCACTTTGCCATCCGTTGCACCTCCTTGCTGTAGTCAAATCAAGACTTGTTCATTCACAAGCAACAGCTACTATACCAGATAGAAACTAAAATTGCAAGCCTTATTTTTGAAAAAACGAAAAAAATTGCTGAAAAATTGAAGGACGGGGCTGAGCGGGCAGGTCTGATAAAAAAGGCGCGGCGCGGCAGGTCGCACTTGTAAAAAAGCGGGGGAGCGATTATAATAAAACTGTATCACTATCACTTGTGTGGAGGCAGCTATGAATACCAACCGCGCGGTCCGCGTAAAGGACATTGTGGAAAAGTTCCAGATGGAGGTCATTAACAAGGGCACGGAGTACGATACCGAGATCCTGACGATCACGGACGTCAACCGCCCGGGTCTCCAGTTCATCGGCTTTTTCGATTACTTCGATCCCCGCAGGCTCCAGATCATCGGCAAGAGCGAGGTCACGTTCCTGCGCGGCTATTCGTCCGAGGAGCGGCGCAAGAGCTTTGAGGATCTGTTCTGCTATGAGATCCCCGCGCTGGTCATCTCGCGCGATCTGGATATATTTCCGGAGTGTCTGGAGATGGCGCAGAAATATGGCCGCACGCTGCTGCGCACGAAGTATACCTCCGTTGAGTTCTCTTCGATGACCATTGACTATCTCAACCATGCGCTTGCGCCGGTCATCACGCGCCACGGCGTGCTGATGGACGTTTACGGCGAGGGCGTGCTGATCTTCGGCGACAGCGGCATCGGCAAAAGCGAGACGGCCATCGAGCTCATCAAGCGCGGACACCGGCTGGTGGCTGACGACGCCGTGGAGATCACGCGCATCGGCTCTGTCCTTTCCGGCACGGCGCCGGAGCTGATCCGCAATTATCTCGAGGTGCGCGGCATCGGTGTGATCGACGTGGAGAAGCTTTTCGGCGTGGGCGCGGTGCAGGATTCCACGCAGATCGACCTTGTGATCCAGTTTGAAAAGTGGACGGACAGCACATATTTTGACCGTCTTGGGCTGGAGGACAGCTATGCGACCATCATGGACGTTCCGGTGCCGCAGGTGACGGTGCCCGTCAGCGCAGGACGCAACCTCGCAGGCATCGTGGAGCTGGCGGCGATGAACAACCGCCAGAAGAAGCACGGCTTCAACTCTGCGCGCGAGTTCGCCGCGCAGATCGACGGGCACATAGACCGCATCAATCGGGAAAACGAGGCAAAGCAGTAAAAATCCATCTGACGGAGGATCTGAATTTATGGCGTGGTATACGGCGCTTGACAAGGCGGTGGGCGATTATCTGCCCGACCTTCAATGGATCTGCGATGAGCCGATGGCGAAGCACACATCGTTTCGCATCGGCGGGCCGGCGCGGCGCATGGCCTTTCCTGAGACGCGCGAGCAGCTTGTGGTGCTGATGGGACTTGTGCTGGATGCGGGCGTCAGGCCGCTGGTGATCGGCAACGGCACGAACCTGCTCGCCGCCGACGCGGGGCTTGACACCGTCGTCATCGATACCTCGGCGCGCCTTTCGCGCATGGAGCTGACCGGCGATGACATGATTACCGCCGACGCGGGCGTTTCGCTGACGAAGCTGGCGCTTTTTGCGTGGAAGCACGGGCTGACGGGGCTTGAATTTGCCCACGGCATCCCGGGCACGCTCGGCGGCGGCATCGTGATGAACGCGGGCGCCTACGGCGGGGAGCTGAAGGACGTCATCGCCGAGGTCACGGCGCTGTATCCCGACGGGGTGAGGACGCTCACACCTGCGGAGCTGGATTTTTCCTACCGCCACAGTGTATTTTCTGCGGATGAGGGCATTGTGCTGGGCGCGAAGCTCCGGCTGCAAAAGGGCGACGGCGGAGCCATCAAGGCGAAAATGGACGATCTGATGGCGCGGCGCAGAGCGAGCCAGCCGCTCGAGCTTCCGAGCGCGGGCAGCACCTTCAAGCGCCCGACAGGGTACTTTGCAGGGCCGCTGATCGAGAGCTGCGGGCTCAAGGGCGCGCGCATCGGCGGGGCGGAGGTCTCGCCCAAGCACGCGGGCTTTGTCGTCAATGCCGGCGGCGCGACCTGCGCGGATGTGCTTGCACTCATTGAAATGGTGCGGAAGACCGTTTACGACGCGCACGGCGTCCTGCTGGAGCCGGAGGTCAAGATCGTCCGCTGAGCGGAACAGGAGAGAGAAAGACGATGGAAATTCTGATCATATCCGGTCTGTCCGGCGCGGGAAAATCGAGCGCCGCTACGTATCTTGAGGATATGGGCTACTATACAGTGGATAATGTCCCCGCGGACATCATCCTGAAATTTGCCGCCTTCTGCGCGCAGAGCGACGGGCGCTACGACCGCGTCGCTCTTGTGAGCGACATCCGCTCGGGCGAACGGGGCTTTGAAGCGCTGCTCAACGCGATGGAGCGGCTGCGTCAGGGCGGCGATGTGTGCAGGCTGCTGTTCATCACGGCCGACCTTGAGACGATCATCAAGCGCTACAAGGAAACGCGCCGCCGCCATCCGCTGATGCTGGACGGCATGACCATCGAGCAGGCGATGCGCCGCGAGCAGGAGCTGCTGCGCCCGCTGCGCGAGCATGCCGACTTTGTTATCGATACCACGCGGATGCCGGCTGTCAAGCTCCGCAACGAGCTGTACAGTATGTTCGGCGACAGGAGCATGCGCGGCAAGCTGAGCGTCAGCGTCGTGTCGTTCGGCTATAAGTACGGCATCCCGCTGGAGGCCGACCTTGTGTTCGATGTGCGCTTTCTGCCCAATCCCTTCTATGTGCCGGAGCTGAAGCAGAAGACGGGCATGGACGGCGAGGTATACGACTATGTATTCTCCTTCCCGCAGACGAATACCTTCGTGGAAAAGCTCAAGGGGATGCTCTCGTTCCTCCTGCCGCTTTATGCCGAGGAGGGTAAGAGCACGCTCGTCATCGCCATCGGCTGCACGGGCGGGCACCACAGAAGCGTTTCCATCGCGCGCTGCGTCACGGCCTATCTGAGCGCGCTGGGCTATCCTGCCTTTGAAAACGACCGCGACATCACGCGCGGATGAACCTGTGAGAAAAGGAGGGCGGCGCCATGTCGTTTGCCTATGACGTCAAGGCGGAGCTTTGCAAAGCGCCGCTGAGCCGGAGCTGCTGCGCCGTTGCGGAGAGCTGCGGCGTGCTGCTGTATGCCAGCTGCTTTTCCGCCGGCGAGGTGCGCATCGTCACGGAGAACGACGGCTTTGCCGCGCGGCTGCCGAAGCTCTTCCAAAAGGCGTTTTCCGTCAAATTCGACGAGCTGCCGGACGATCGGGAGAGCGGCAAGCGCATCCTGCGCATCACGAGCGGGGACAAGCTGGCCGCGATCTGGCAGACGCTCGGCTACGACCGCGACACGCATTTTGCGCTGCATCTCAACTTTGCGCTGCTCGAGGAGGAGTGCTGCCGCTCAGCGTTCCTGCGCGGAGCGTTTCTTGCCGGCGGCAGCGTGACCGACCCGAAAAAGCGCTACCATCTGGAGCTCGCCACCTCGCACATCCAGGCGGGGCGCGAGGTCGAGGCGCTGCTGCGCGACATGGGCTTCGAGCCGAAAAACGTTATGCGGCAGGGTAGTCTCATCACCTATTTCAAGAGCAGCGAGCATATCGAGGACCTGCTCACGCTCATCGGCGCGCCGGGCCGGGCGCTTGAGATCATGGCGGCCAAGATCGAAAAGGAGATGCGCAATACGGTGAACCGCCGCGTCAACTGCGACGCAGCCAATCTCGACAAAGCGGTGCTGGCTTCGCGTGAACAGGTGGAAGCCTTTACACGCCTGACGGAGTCCGGCGCGATCAACGACCTGCCGGTGAAATTGCAGGAGGTCGCGGTCGCGCGGCTTTTGCAGCCGGAGCTGACACTTTCCGAGTTGGCCGCGACCTTTGACCCGCCGCTGACGAAGTCGTGTCTCAACCACCGCATCCGCAAGCTCATGGAGCTTGCGCGGGACGAAAAAGCGTAAAAGGGGAGCAAGCCATGCCGTTCGTTCATCTCCATGTCCATACCGAATACAGCCTGCTCGACGGCGCGTGCCGCATCCGCGACCTGCCCAAGCTCGTCAAGTCGATGGGGCAGACCGCCTGCGCCATCACCGACCACGGCGTGATGTACGGTGCGATCGACTTTTACCGCGCGTGCAAGGCCGAGGGCGTCAAGCCCATCATCGGCTGCGAGGTGTACGTCGCCCCGCGCACGCGCTTTGACAAGCAGCATGAATTCGACAGCGAGGCCCGTCACCTGGTGCTTCTGTGCGAGAACGAGGAGGGCTACCGCAACCTTTCGTATCTCGTCTCCATGGCGCATGTGGAGGGCTTTTACATCAAGCCGCGCATCGATCTGGCGCTCCTGCGCGAGCATTCAAAGGGGCTTATCGCGCTTTCGGCGTGTCTCGCCGGCGAGATCCCGCGCAGGCTTCGCAACGGGGACTACAACGGCGCCAGGGAATATGCCCTGACGATGTCTGAGATCTTTGGCCCCGAGCATTTTTATCTTGAATTGCAGGATCACGGCATCCGCGATCAGGCCGTTGTCAACAAGGGCATCCTCCGCATACACGAGGAGACGGGGCTGCCGCTCGTCGTGACGAACGACGCGCACTATCTCCGAAAAGAGGACGCCTACGCGCACGACGTGCTGCTCTGCATCCAGACGGGCAAGACCGTGGACGATGAGAACCGTATGCGCTACGAGCCGCAGCGCTTCTACCTAAGGTCGACCGAGGAGATGGCGGCGCTGTTTCCCGACTATCCCGAGGCGGTCGAAAATACCAGCAGGATCGCCGAGCGCTGCAATCTGGAATTCACGTTCGGCAAGTACCACCTGCCGGAATTCAAGGTGCCCGAGGGCTACACCTCGCTTACATACTTCAAAAAGCTCTGTGCCGACGGCTTCGCCCAGCGCTACGGCGAGGGGACGGACAAGCAGCGCGCGCAGCTCGAATACGAGCAGGACATGATCGAGCGCATGGGCTTTGTCGACTACTTTCTGATCGTTTCCGACTTCGTGCGCTACGCCAAGAGCGCCGGCATTCCCGTCGGCCCGGGGCGCGGCAGCGCGGCTGGCAGCATCGTTTCGTACTGTCTGTCGATCACGGATATCGAGCCGATGAAGTACGGATTGTTTTTCGAGCGCTTTCTGAACCCCGAGCGCGTGTCGATGCCGGATATCGACATGGACTTCGGCGATACGCGCCGCGGCGAGGTCGTCGATTATGTGCGCCGCAAGTACGGCGATGATCACGTCGCGCAGATCGTCACGTTCGGCACGATGGCCGCGCGCGGCGTTATCCGCGATGTGGGCCGCGCGCTCAACATGAGCTATGCCGACTGCGATGTGATCGCCAAGCTCGTCCCCGCGGGGCCGCACGTCACGCTCGACGATGCGCTGCGCATTTCGCGGGAGCTGCGCGAAAAGTACGAGGGCGACGAGCAGGTGAAAAAGCTCATCGACACGGCGCGCGCCCTCGAGGGCATGCCGCGCCACGCCTCGACGCACGCGGCGGGCGTTGTGATCACGAAGCGGCCGGTCGTGGACTACGTGCCGCTCGCGCGCAACGACGATACCATCGTCTGCCAGTATGTGATGACGACGCTCGAGGAGCTTGGCCTGCTCAAAATGGACTTTCTGGGCCTTCGCAACCTCACCATTCTGGACGACGCGGTCAAGACGATACGCGAAAAGGATAAAAGCTTTACACTTGACGGCATTCCGGAGGATGACGCCGCAACGTATGAGATGCTGGCGGCGGGACGGACGTCCGGCGTCTTCCAGCTCGAATCGAGCGGCATGACGGGCGTCTGCGTCAGCTTAAAGCCGCAGAACATCGAGGACATCACGGCGCTCATCGCGCTCTACCGTCCGGGCCCGATGGAATCCATACCGAAATTCATCGCCTGCAAGCACGACCCGAAAAAGGTCACGTACCTTATCCCGCAGCTTGAGCCGATCCTGTCGATCACCTACGGCTGCATCGTGTATCAGGAGCAGGTCATCCAGATCTTCCAGCAGCTTGCGGGCTACTCGCTCGGTCAGGCGGATATGCTGCGCCGCGCGATGAGCAAGAAGAAGGTCAAGGACATCGAACGCGAGCGCGAGGCGTTTCTGCACGGCGATCCCGCGCGCAGCATCTCCGGCTGCGTGGCGAACGGCATTGACGAAAAGGCCGCGCAGGAGATCTACGAGGAAATCTACGCCTTTGCAAACTACGCGTTCAACAAGGCGCACGCCGCGGCCTACGCGGTCGTCGCGTACCAGACGGCGTACTTCAAGTGCCACTATACGAAAGAGTACATGGCGGCGCTGCTTTCGAGCGTGCTCGACTCGTCGGACAAGGTGGGCGAGTACTTCAACGAGTGCCGCGAGTGCGGCATCAAGCTCCTGCCGCCGGACGTCAATCACTCCGCCGACCGCTTCACGGTCGAGCCGGAGGGCATCCGCTTCGGCCTTGTCGCCATCAAGAACATCGGCCGCGGGCTCATTCTGCGCATGATGCAGGAGCGCGAACTCAACGGCCCGTTTGTCGACTTTCAGGACTTCTGCCGCCGCATGGACGGCATGGAGATCAACAAGCGCGCGGTCGAGAATCTCATCCGCGCGGGCGCGTTCGACTCGACGGGCGCGAAGCGATCGCAGCTCATCGCCGTGTATGAAAAGGTGATGGACGGCATCGCGGCGGGCAACCGCGCGAACATCGAGGGGCAGATCGACTTTTTCGGCATGGGCGCGGAGACCGCGCAGCAGGCCGCGCTCATCCTGCCTGATATCCCTGAGTTCACGCCGCAGGAGCGCATGGCGATGGAAAAGGCCACGACGGGGCTGTACCTCTCGGGTCATCCGATGGACGCTTACCGCTCGCTCGTGCGCGCGTCCGGCGCGGCGGCCATCGGCCGCGTGATGGAGGACTTTGCGCAGGAGGCGGGGCCGACGACCTTCTCCGACGGGCAGAAGATCTCGCTCGCGGGCGTTGTGACGGCGAGCAAGACGAAGATGACGAAGAAAAACACCCTCATGGCCTACGTAACGCTTGAGGACGGTACGGGCAGCATCGAAATGCTGTGCTTTACGCGTGTGCTCGATCAGTGCGGCAGCTATTTGCAGGAGGGACAGGTCATTTATGTCTCCGGCACGCTGAGCGTGCGCGACGAAAAGGCCCCGCAGCTGATGTGTGACCTTGCCCGCCCGCTGAACGCCGACCTTTCGACGCCCGCGCCGGCGCAGCAGCGCACGGGGCAGACGCTCTATCTGCGTCTGCCGTCGGCGAACGGGCCAGAGATGGATATTCTGCGCAAGGTGCTCTATATGTTCGAGGGCAAGGGGAGCAATGTCCGCATCCGCGTTCTCGATACGGGCAAGCTTATCGGCACGACCTGCGATCTGCACCCCTCGCTCGTGCGCGATCTGGAGGAGCGCTTCGGCAAGGAAAATGTCGTGGTGAAATGATAAGAACAGAAGGGGGGCTGCGGCGATGAGATTGCGTATGACCATGATTTGAGCCTATCAAAATCATGGAGGAATTTATGGAGATCATCGAATATCAGACCTACCGCGAGGAAGAGATACTGCCGCTGTATGCGTCCGTCGGCTGGACGGCCTACACGGACGCGCCAGACGCGCTGCGGCGCGGCTTTGCCGGATCGCTGCTGACGCTTGCGGCCTATGAAGGGAAAACGCTTGCCGGCCTTGTCCGCGCCGTGGGCGACGGGGCGACCGTCGTGCTGGTGCAGGATCTGCTGGTTTTCCCGCAGTACCAGCGCCGCGGCATCGGCACGGCGCTGATGCGCGCGGTGATGGAGCGCTTTGCGGACGTCCGTCAGCTCCAGCTCATGACAGACGACACGGAGAAGACGCTCGCATTCTACCGCTCTCTGGGCCTGCGCGAGCTTTCGGACTTCGGCGGCAGGGGCTTCATGCGGTAAATGCTCCGTCTTTGCCCCCGCGCAACGCGAAGTTGCGCGATAGTTGGTGGCGGCAACCGCCGCTTTTCGCTATGCTGAGCGCATCAAGCGAAAAGGAGAAAAAACCATGCAATTCAGTCTCATTCTTTTACCGATCGCGCTCGTCATTTACGGCGCGCTCATCTACCTCTTCGTGCTGCTCGTCAGGGCGCTGCGGAAGTACATCAGGTCAAAAGACGTGCGCGAGGAGAAGAAAGCCGTCTGCCGCTCGCTCGGCGAGACGCTCAGGGCGCACCGGACGGAAAAGCGGATGACGCAGGAGTTCGTCGCCGAAACGCTCGGCGTCAGCCGTCAGGCGGTCAGCAAATGGGAGAACGGCACGTCCGATCCCAGCACGTCAAACCTCTGCGCGCTCGCAAAGCTCTACGGCGTTCCGGTCGAGGAGCTGCTGCATAAAACGCAGGAGGAGAACAGCGAAGACTAAGAAAAAGAGACAGGCTCAGCCTGTCTCTTTTTCTATATGGATATGTACGTTATTTCCCCTCGCAGGGCTCTGCAAAGAGCGTATTCAGAACGCCGGTGTAGAGCTGCTCGGGATTTTGCTGGAAGCGCCCGGCCAGATCCTCCGCCATGACCTCCTTCGGCACCATCAGCTCCATTTTGAGCAGGGGCTGGTCGTCATCGTCGTTGAACGCGAGCGTGACGGTGTACGTCCCGTTGCGGCGGGGCTGGATGTCCGACTTGATCTGCGCGCGGCGCTTGAGCTTCTGGTTGAAGATCGTGATGTTCTTGTCGGCGCGCAGACGCACGGAGTAGGGCAGGCTCGATTCGCAGATCGCGCCGTTGCGCAGCCCCTTTTCCGTGACGGCGTACAGCCCCTTGTCGGAGAGCGTCAGGTGCTCCGACTCGACAAGGCTGCCGAGACACTCGGAAAAATCGAAAAAGTCGATGCCCTCGTCGCACATCGTCAGCTCCTGCATCGCCTCGAACGGCACCGGCTCGATGAGCCGCGCCGCGACGTATAGGATCAGAAATTTGATCTCCAGCTTATCCTGAATGAAACCAACGCGCCCCATAGCGCACCTCCTTGGATGATCGATCAGACCTATTATAGCGCATTATGAATAATTTGTATAGGTTTTTTTCATCTGCGCCGCAGCCTGCCGCACCCATTTGCGCCGGACGCATAGACTGGGGTGAAAGAGACCGGCGCGGCCGCCGGCCTTTCACAGTACTTAGATCAGGAGGTATTCTTGCGATATGGCTGAGAAAGTTGTGGCAGGCCCCGTGTGCGGCGCGAACAGCGTGCGTGAGGCGGTCTGTATCCATACGAAGAAGATATACTCCTCGTGCAGAGACAAGGACTGCATCGAGGATCTGCGCTTTTACCCCACGGCGAGTGCCCAGAGCATCCTGAGCGGCGCGCAGGGCATCCGCGGCGGCAGCGCCGAGCTGCTCTACACCTTCGTCGACGTGGAGCCGGTGAACTTCAACCGCGGCTACTATACCGTCGATATGCGCTTTTTCTACCGCATCATCCTGCAGGCGATGAACGGCAGCGCCCGCTACACCGAGATCGAGGGCCTTGCGACCTTCGACAAGCGCGTGGTGCTGTTCGGCAGCGAGAGCGGCGCGAAGATCTACTCGTCCGAGCCTGCGGAGAACATGGCCGACGTCCCGCTCGATCTGACGGCGAATCTTCCCACGGCGGTGGTCTCTGTCACCGATCCGATGCTGCTGTGCGCGCACTTTGCCGATAACTGCAACTGCCGCTGCGGCTGCGACCGCGGCGTGCTCACGGGCGTGCCGACCGGCATTCTCGAGGCGTTCGACGAGCCGATCCTCTTTGACGAGGCAGCCATCCGCCGCGTGTGCATCTCGCTGGGGCAGTTCTCCACCGTCCGCTTAGAGCGCGACACGCAGCTCCTTATTCCGGTCTATGACTACTGCATCCCGACGAACGAGTGCACGCTCGCCGGCGGCGACTGCGGCAGCGAGGACCCGTGCAAGGTTTTCGACGCGGTGGAGTTCCCGCTGGACGATTTCTTCCCGCCGAACACGCTGCCGAACGGCGCGAGCGGCTGCGGCTGCGGCTGCGGCGGCTGAGAAAAAACGGGGATCTCCCCGTTTTTTCTTTTGCTCTCCGACGGGACAGACCGTGCATAAGCGTGTCCGCGCGCTCATAGAGTGGAGTATCACCGAAGAAGGGAAGTGCCGGAGCATGGAACAGCTCAGCCGGATCTACCGCTACGAGCAGGCGTGCGCGTTTCTGCCGCATCATTTGAAGCGCCTTGCGCTCGCTCTGCCGGACAAGCAGAAGGAGCGCACCGAGGAATTCCGTCTGCGCGTGATGCGCCCGCTGACGGTGCTCACGCCGGACGGCGAGCTGAACGCCGCGCCGGAGGGACGCCCCGCGCTCGTGTCGGCGGAGGATCTGGAGCAGATGCTCGGCGTGGTGACGGAATACTCCCGCTACGCCTGCGCCGAAACGCTGCGGCAGGGATTTTTGCCGCTGCGGGGCGGATTTCGGCTCGGCGTGTGCGGCAGCGCCGTCGTGCGCGGCGGCGAGGTGAGCGGGATCAAGGATATCTCATCGCTGGCGCTGCGCATTGTCTGCGAGCAGGTCGGTCTGGGGCGCGATCTCGCGCCGCAGCTTTTTGACGGGGACGGCCGCTTTCAGAGCACGCTCGTCCTCTCGCCGCCCGGCGGGGGAAAGACGACGCTGCTGCGCGATCTTATCCGGCTTTTGTCGCTTGGCGACAGCGAGCACCGCGCCCTGCGCGTCGCCGTGATCGACGAGCGGTGCGAGTTGGCTGTGTGCTGGCAGGGGCGGGCGCAGATGGAGCTGGGAAACCATACCGACGTGCTCTCGCTGTGCCCGAAGGCGGCGGCGATCCCGATGCTGCTGCGCGGCATGAACCCGCAGGTCATTGCGGCGGACGAGATCACGGCGCAGGAGGATATCCGCGCGATGTGCCTTGCCGCCAACTGCGGCGTAGGGCTGCTGGCGAGCATCCACGCGCGGGACGTGGACGAGCTGACGCGCAAGCCGCTCTGGCGCGAGCTGCTTGCAGCGGACGTGTTCCGCCGCTGCATCGTCATCCGGACGGAGGGCGGCGTGCGGCGGTATGAGACGGGCGAGCTGCCATGCTGCGTCTGACGGGCGCGGCGCTGCTGATCGGCGCGTCGCTCCTGATACAAGGCGAGCTGGTCGCGCGCGGGCGGGAGCGGCAGCGGACGCTCCGCGCGCTGTCGGACGCGTTCCTTGCGCTGGAGCATGCCGTGCGTCTGACGCTCACGCCGCTGCCAGCGCTTCTGCGGACGCTCTCGTGCGAGGGAGCGGCGCGGCGTTTTTTCGATGCGGTGCTGGAGGGCCTTGCGCGCGGTGAAACGCTGCCGGCGGCATGGCGGCGCTCTGCCGCCGCGCTGCCGCTCGGGGAACGGGAACGCGAAGCGGCCGCGGCGCTGGGCGAGATGCTCGACAGCGGAGAGGAGACAGTCTGCACGGCGCTCGCGCAGACGGCACGGACGCTTGCGGAAATGGAAGGGGCGCTGGCCGCAGCCGCGCCGCAGCGCAGCCGCGTCACGGCCGCACTGTGCCTTGGCGGCGGAATGCTGCTGGTGATCGTCCTTCTATAGCAATTGATGTAATGGAAAATAACTTTACATAAGGAAGAAGCATATGGATATCGACCTCGTGTTCAAGATCGCGGCGGTGGGCATCGTCGTGGCGGTGCTCAATCAGCTGCTCGTGCGCTCAGACCGGCCGGATCAGGCAATGCTCGTGAGCCTTGCCGGTCTCATCACCACGATGATGCTGCTCGTGCGCGAGATCAGCTCGCTGTTCGACCTCATCAAGAGCCTGTTTGGGTTTTAGGCATGGAGCTTTTGATGAAGCTGGCTGCGCTGTGCCTGTGTACGGCGGCGGTGGCGTCGCTGCTGCGCCGCAGCGACGAGGCGCTCGCGCTCGTGCTGCTGCTCGCGGCGGTGGTCGTCGGCTGCGCGCTGCTGCTGCCGGCGCTTTCGGATCTTGCAGCGCTCTGTCTGCGCACGCTCTCGCTCACGGGACTGCCGGCGGCGCTCTTCGCGCCGCTGCTCAAGGTGATGGCCATTGCGCTCGTGGCGCGCTTTTCCTGCGCGCTGTGCGCCGACGCGGGGCAGAGCGCCCTTTCCGCGCTGATGAACACGGCGGGGGCGCTGTGCGCGCTCGTGTGCGCGCTGCCGCTGATCGAAGCGCTGCTCACGCTGGTGGAGGGCTTTTTATGAAGCGGCTGCTCTGCCTACTGCTGGCGCTGTGCGCGCTTACAGTCTGCGCCCAGGCCGTGGAGCTGCCGCAGGAGCTTGACGGCGCGCTGCCGCAGGAGCTGCTCGACGGCGCGCGGGAGGGAGACGATCTGCTTTCACGCGGGGCGCAGTACCTCTGGGACGGACTTTGCGGCGCGCTGCGCAGCGCGCTCGCCGCATCCACGCGCGCGGCGGTGGCGCTGATGCTGCTCGCGCTCGTGTGCGGGGTGATCGAGGGAACGGCGGCGGAGGCGGGCGAGCTGTCCGCGCGCTGCGCGGGCTATGTCGGCGTGCTGGGTGCGGCGGCGCTCACCGCGGGAGATCTGCACACGCTCATCGGCCTTGGCGTTTCCACCGTGGACGAGCTTTCCGCCATGGCCAAGCTCCTGCTGCCGACGATAGCCGCCGCCATGGCGGGCGGCGGCTATGTGGGCACGGCAAGCGTCTGGCAGGTGGGCGCGCTCGTGATGAGCGATGCGTTCCTCTCGCTCCTGCGCGGCGTTTTCGTCCCCGCGCTCTATTGCATGATCGGCGTAGCCGCCGCCGGCGCGCTCCTGCCGCAAAGCAGATTGTCCCTTCTGGCGGGCGGCGTGAAAAAGCTCCTCTCCTGGGGCTTGAGCGCGCTTTTGATCGTCTACACGGGCTTCCTTTCGATCACGAACCTGCTGACCGGCTCCGCAGACCGCGTGGCTGTGCGCGCTGGAAAGACGATCGTCTCCGGTGTGGTGCCGATCGTCGGCGGTATCCTCTCCGACGCGGCGGAGACCATGCTTGCCGGTGCGGATACGCTGCGCGGGACGCTCGGCGCGCTCGGGGTGCTCGGCGTGCTGGCCATATGCCTTGCGCCGCTCGTGCGTCTCGGCGTGCAGTATCTTTTATACCGCGCGGCGGCGTTTTTCTGCGGCCTTGTGGGGACGGATACGCTGCGCGGCTTTCTGGAGCAGCTCTCCGACGCGTTTTCCCTTGTGCTGGCTATGACGGCGGGCGGCGCGTTCCTGCTGCTCGCCTCGCTCCTGATCGCTCTTTTGATGGTGGTGACGGTATGACCCTTCTTCGCACGTGGCTGCTCGGCGTGGTCGCCTGCGCGGTGCTCGTGAGCATTGCCGAGCTTTTGACCGACGGCGGCACGATGCGCCGCATCGTGCGCTTTACCGGCGGGGTGGTGCTGCTGCTGGCGCTGCTGCGTCCGCTTGCCCAGCTCGATCTTTCCGCGCTCGGGTACGATCTTCCCGCCGGACGCGCGGCTGCCGCGCGGCTGGAGCGCGAGCTGTCCGCGCAGCGGAACGCTGCGCTGGCTTCCGTCATAGCGGAGCGGACGGCTGCATATATTGAGGACAAAGCAGACGAGTTCGGCGCGAGCTTGCGCGCCGAGGTGGCGACGGAGGAAAGCGGCGGCGTGCCGCTGCCCGCGTCGGTAACGCTGTACGGCAGGAAGAACGCCGCGCTCAGCGCGTACATCGCGCGTGAGCTCGGGATCGCGGAGGAGAGGCAGACATGGATCGAAACGGAGGAAAGCGGCTCGATGCCCTGAAGGGGCTTGGGCGGCTGAAGAAATACCGGTATGCAGCCCTGATGGCGGCGCTGGGGGCGCTTTTGCTGCTGCTGCCCTCCGGCGGGGAAAAGAGCGCGCCGCGCTCGGCGCCGACGGCGGCGGAGAGCTTTGACCGCCTCGCGCTGCAAGACGAGATGGAGCGCATCCTCTCCTCGCTCGACGGCGTGGGCAGACTTTCGCTGATGCTCACGGTCGACGGCGGCGGGGAGTATGTGCTGGCGCAGGATGAGGCCGATTCCATCAGGCAGAGCGGCGCGGAGAGCGCCGAACGGACGAGGAAGACGGAGACCGTTGTGCTCGGCAGCGGCGGCAGCGCGGAGATCGTCGTCACGCAGAGCGTTTACCCGCGCTTTATCGGCGCGCTCGTCGTGTGCGAGGGCGGCGGCAGCGCAGAGGTGCGCCTTCGTATCACACAGGCCGTCGGCGCTCTGACGGGCCTTTCGTCCGACAGGATCACGGTCGTTCAGGGAAAGCCATGAACATCCATATTTTTTATTGCAAAAGGAGCAGGGAGGAAGCAGGTATGAAACAGTTGTGGAAGCGGAACGCGGTGGTGGCGACGATCCTTGTGTTCGTCTGCGCGGCGATCTTTCTGAACGGAAAGTACGCCGATAAGGTCGAAAAGCCCGCTAAGATTCTGGGGCAGGCGCAGCAGGTGGACGCGTCGGACGGCGAGGCGGCGGAGGTCTCTGCCGAAGCCGGCGGCTCAGATTACTTCGCCTCGGCGCGCCTGACGCGCCAGCAGGCGCGCGACAGCGCGCTGTCGCTGCTGAAGGAGGCGAGCGAGAACGAGGACGTTGACGCCGAGACGGTGAGCGAGGCTGCGCAGAGCATCCAGACGCTCGCGTCCTACACGCTCAGCGAGGCGCAGATCGAGAGCATGATCACGGCCAAGGGCTACGCCGACTGCGTCGTCTTCATGTCGGAGGACGGTGTGAGCGTCGTCGTCTCCACAGGAGCGGACGGCCTGCAGACCGAGGACGTCGCGCGCATCACCGACATCGTCAAGCAGGAGACGGGGCTCAGCGCGGAGTGCATCAAGATCATGGAAGTAAATTGACTGTTGTATTTTTCAGAAGATGATGGTAAAATATCTCTTGATATGAGCATTCAGGCAAGGAGAGGTTATTTGAATGGCTGAAAATCGAGAGTATCTGACCCGCAGCGAGGAGAACGGCAGCATCAACATCGCAGAGGATGTGGTCGCCGCTATCGCGGCGGACGCCATCGGCGAGATCGAGGGCGTTGGCCCCATGTGCCAGAATATGACCGAGCAGATCACTGAGCAGTTCACCGGCAAGAAGGCCCTGCGCGGCGTGCGCGCCGAGCTTTCCGGCGGCGAGATCATCGTCGACGTTTACCTCATGATCCGCTACGGCTACGCCATCCCTGAGACGGCGCGCAAGGTGCAGCAGAGCGTTACCGCCGCGGTCAGCGGCATGACGGGCTACGGCGTGCAGGCGGTCAACGTCCACGTCGGCGGGATCAGCTTCAACTAAGAGAAAGATAAAGGAACAGACGAGAATGATTCGCAATACGGCACGAGAGATCGCGGTGCATCTTGCATACGAACTGAGCTTTACGGACAAAACGCCGGAGGCGCTGCTCGACGAGCGGCTGACGAAGGACTATTTTGAATCCTTAAAGGACGAGGACGAAGTCTACGAAAAGGCGCCGGGCGCGAGCCAGACGGAGTATATCCGTACCATCGTTACAGGTGTTGCCGCGCACGCGCCGGAGCTGGACGGCTATATCGCCAAATATGCCAGGGGCTGGAGCTTTGAGCGCATCCCGCTCGTCGCCTCGGCGATCATGCGCGTGGCGATGTACGAGTCGCTCTACCGCAGCGACATTCCTACGAGCGTCGCCATCAACGAGGCGGTCGAGATCGCCAAGAAGTATGAAACGCCGGAGACGGTGAAGTTCATCAACGGCATCCTCGGCAGCTTTGCGCGCGGCGAACTCGGCGCAGAATAAGCAGGGAAAAGGGCAGAGTACCGCCACGCGGCGCTCTGCTTTTCTTCCGTTTTGAGATTCGGCGGAGAGAAGGAGGGGCGGACGTATGCCGCAGCAGCAACAGGCGATCTTCAGCGTATCGGAGGCGAACAACTTCATCAAGGCGCTGCTCGACGCTGTGCCGCAGCTTCAGACCATTTTTGTGCGCGGCGAGATATCGAACTACAAACTCTACCCTTCGGGGCATCATTACTTCACGCTCAAGGACGAAGGGAGCGCGCTGCGGTGTGTGATGTTCCGCGGTATGGCGTCTTCGCTGCGCTTCCGGCCGGAAAACGGCATGAAGGTCATCGCCTTCGGCCGCATCGGGGTATTCCCGCGCGACGGCGCGTACCAGCTTTATTGCTCGGAGCTGAGCGCCGAGGGTGTTGGCGATCTGCACGTCGCCTTTGAGCAGCTCAAGGAAAAGCTTTACAAGGAAGGCCTTTTCGATCCCGCGCACAAAAAGCCGCTGCCGAAGTATCCAAGGCGCATCGCCATCATCACCTCGTCCGCGGGCGCGGCGGTGCACGATATGCTGCGCATCCTGAACGCCCGCTGGCCGATGAGCGAGGTGGCGCTGCTGCCGGTGCGCGTGCAGGGCGCGGAGGCGCCGCCGGAGATCGCCGGCGCGCTGCGCTATGCCAACAGGTGGAAGGTCGCGGATCTCATCATCACGGGCCGCGGCGGCGGGTCGATCGAGGATCTGTGGGCCTTCAACGACGAGCGCGTGGCGCGCGCGATCTATGATTCCGATATTCCTGTCATTTCCGCCGTCGGTCATGAGCCGGACGTGACGATCGCCGACTTTGTCGCCGACGTCCGCGCGGCGACGCCGTCGAACGCGGCGGAGCTTGCCGTGCCGGATCAGGAGGAGCTGCGCCGGCGGCTCGGCGTGCTGCAAACGCGCATGACGCAGAGCGAGCGGAAGCGCGTGAAGGCCCTGCGCGAGCGGTATGAAAAGCTCGCGCGCAGCCGCGTGCTGCGCGACCCGATGGCGTTTATCGACGACAAGCGCCTGCTGCTCGACTATACGCAGAAAAACCTTGCCGCGCTCGCGCAGAGTCAGATGGCGCAGCGCACGCAGCGCTATGCCGCCCTCGCGGCGAAGCTCGACGCGCTCAGCCCGCTCAAGGTGCTCGGCCGCGGCTACGCCGTAGCAAGGAACGCGGAGGGGACGATCCTCCGCACGGCGGCGGATGTACAGGCCGGAGAGCGGATCGAGATCCTGCTGGGACAGGGGAGCCTTGACTGCACGGTGGACGGGAAGAATACGGGAGGAACGACCGATGGCAAAAACATTTGAAGACAATATCGCGCGGCTCGAGGAGATCGTGACGGCGCTGGAAAAGGGCGATGCGAAGCTCGCCGAGTCCCTCAAGCTGTTTGAGGAGGGCACGAAGCTTGTGACCGACTGCGGTGCGATGCTCGACAAGGCTGAGCAGAAGGTCGTCCGGCTCGCCAAGGGCGCGGACGGCGCGCCGGAAGAGCATCCGTTCGCGTCGGAGGACTGAGCGATGGACGAAAAACTGTTTTCCGCGCGCATGGAGCATTACCGCGGGATGATCGAAGGGTATCTTTCCGCCTGCCTGCGCGAGTTTACCGAAACGCGCTATCACGAGCTCGTCGATTCGATGCGCTACAGCCTGAACGCGGGCGGCAAGCGCCTGCGCCCGAGCCTGACGCTGGAGTTCTGCCGTGTGTGCGGCGGCGATGTCGAAGCCGCGCTTCCTGTGGCCTGCGGCGTGGAGATGCTGCACACCTACTCTCTCATCCACGACGATCTGCCGGTGATGGATAACGACGATCTGCGCCGCGGCAAGCCGTCGAATCACAAGGTCTTCGGCGAATGTACCGCGACGCTTGCGGGCGACGCTTTGCAGGCGCTCGCGTTCGAGACCGTGCTGAACGCGCCGATCCCCGCCGCCCGCGCGCTGCGCGCGGCGCAGGCGCTCGCCGCCGCCGCCGGACACGAGGGCATCTGCGGCGGCCAGCAGCTTGACATTGCGTGGGAGGGGCGCGCGCTCACGGAGGAGGAACTGCACGAGATATACCTGCGCAAGACGAGCGCGCTCATCCGCGCGGCCTGCCTGATGGGCGTTGCCGCCGCGGGCGGCACGCGGGAGCAGGAGGCTGCCGCCGCGCGCTATGCCGACCATTTCGGCTACGCCTTCCAGCTGCGCGACGATGTGCTTGACGTCATCGGCGACGAGCAGGTCTTCGGAAAGCCCATCGGCTCCGACCGCGAGGAGGGCAAGACCACGAGCGTCGACCTGTTCGGACTCGACGGCTGCCGCGCGCGGATCGAGGCGGCTTCCCGCGCCGCGGCTGACGCGCTTTCCGGCATGGATGACACGGGATTCCTGCTGCATCTTGTCCATGTGCTCGAAGCGCGGACGAAATGACGGGGAAATTTCGTGCATTTGCAAAAAAATCACGCGGACATGAAAGAATATGAAATTTTCCTGTTGACAATCCCGCCCGATGGTGCTACCATACGCACATCGCAGGAAGAAATCGCTCCTGTGTCCCACTTTCAGAAAGGAAACAATGGGCATGAAGTACTACGCCGTCAACTCCATGATGATGTCCAAGATGTGCATGATGTCTGTCATGTGCATGCTTCGTCATGAGAAAAACGGTCATTTCCTTTCAGAAACTGTCTGAGTCAAAACGTGTGAACGGCAGCGGAAGGTCAATGACCTCCCGCTGTTTTTTATTTCCCAACGTGAAAGGAGCAGAAATATGCGCAGCTTTCAACTGTACCGGGACGACCGAATGTGTCCGCCGGACACAGCATGGCATGAATAAAACCAAAGTTCCCATCCACATCCGATATACAAATAATCGATCATAAAAGGAGATCAAAACGATGAAAAAGAATTCCGTCAAGCTGACCGCGCTCGTCCTTGCGCTCGTACTCACCGCCGCCCTCGCCCTGACCGGCTGCGGCTCCAAGACCGAAGACGGCGGCGACTCCGCTGCCGCCATTCAGATCGCCGTTCCCAACGACACCACCAACGAGGCTCGCGCGCTGCTCTTGCTTGAAGCCAACGGCATCATCAAGCTCAAGGATGGCGCCGGCATCACCGCCACCAAGAACGACATCGTCGAAAATCCGTACAATGTCGAGATCGTCGAGGCTGAGGCCGCGCAGCTGCCCAACATCCTGCAGGACGTCGACTACGCCGTCATCAACTCCAACTACGCCATCAACGCGGGCCTGAACCCCGTCGCCGATTCTCTCGTGATCGAGGGCTCCTCCTCCGCGTATGCCAATATCCTGGCCGTCAAGGAGGGCAACGAGTCCTCCGATAAGATCAAGGCCCTCGTCGCCGCGCTCGAGAGCCAGCAGGTCGCCGACTTCATCGCCGAAAAGTATGACGGCGCGGTCGTCAGCACCGTGGAGAAGCCGACTGACGGCTATGACGCCTCCGTCGATTACGACGCGCTGGCCGGCACCTCCATCTCCGTTGCCGCTTCCCCGACCCCGCACGCTGAGATCCTCGAGGTCGTGAAGACCATCCTTGCTGAGAAGAACATCGACCTTGACATCCAGAGCTACAACGATTACGTCGTACCCAACACCGTCGTTGAGGACGGCACCGTGGACGCCAACTACTTCCAGCACACTCCGTACCTTGATGATTTCAACGCTGAGAACGGCACCCACATCGTCTCTGTTTCCGCCGTCCACGTGGAGCCCATGGGCCTCTACGGCGGCAAGCAGTCCACGCTCGACGCGCTGAGCGCCAAGTAAGAAAGCAGAAGGGAGGGAGCGTTCTTGATCGAACTGAAGCATTTGTGCAAGACCTTTGAGACTGCCGGCGGCAGGGTAGACGCGCTCAAGGACGTCTCCCTGACCATTCCGGACGGCGATGTCTACGGCATCATCGGCATGAGCGGCGCGGGCAAATCCACGCTGGTGCGCTGCATCAACATGCTCGAGCGTCCCACCTCCGGCGAGGTCATCGTGAACGGGCAGCGGCTCGACACGATGACCCCCGCGCAGCTCCGTGCGGCGCGGCGCGAGATCACGATGATCTTCCAGCGCTTCAATCTGCTGATGCAGAGGAACTGTCTCGATAATATCTGCTTCCCGATGGAACTGTCGGGCGTCAGCCGCCGCGAGGCGGCTGCGCGCGCGGCCGAGCTGCTGGAGACCGTCGGCCTTCCCGACAAAGCCAAGGCCTATCCCGCGCAGCTCTCCGGCGGCCAGCAGCAGCGCGTCGCCATTGCCCGCGCGCTGGCAACAGATCCGAAGGTCCTGCTGTGCGACGAGGCGACGAGCGCGCTCGATCCCAAGACCACGCGGCAGATCCTTGAGCTGATCGGCGACATCAACCGCAAGCTCGGCATCACCGTCGTTATCATCACGCACCAGATGAGCGTGGTGAAGGAGGTCTGCAACCACGTTGCGATCCTCGACGACGGCGAGGTCGTGGAGGAGGGGCTCGTTTCGGCCGTCTTCTCCGCGCCGAAGTCCGCCGCGGCGCGCCATCTCGTGTTCCCGCGCGGCGCGGATATGGATGTGTCCGATCCCCAGCGTGAGCGCCGCATCCGCCTCATCTTCCGCAGCGCGAAGACGACAGCCATCCCGCTGGTCGCGCGCCTTGCGACAGAGGAGGGCGTGAATGCCAACGTCATTTCCGCCACCACGCAGAAGCTTTCCGAGGAGGTCTACGGCGGTATGCTGCTGGGCGTTCCCAACGCGCAGTTTGAAAGCGCCATGACGTTCCTCAAGGGCATTGAAAATCTTCAGGTAGAGGAGGCGAGCGTCGATGTACAGTAAGATGTTTTCACCCGAGTCCTTCGCGGAGCTTTCGATCGCGATGCAGACCCAGTTTCCCCTTGCCATCTGGGAGACGTTTTACGTCACCGTCCTGTCGACCGCCCTTGCCATCGCGCTCGGGCTGCCGCTCGGCGTTCTCCTCGTGGCGGGAGAGAAGGACGGCGTGCTGCCGCTCCCGCGCTGGCTGATGCAGGTGCTGAACGTCATCATCAACCTGCTGCGCTCCGTTCCGTTCCTCATCCTGATGATCATGGTCTTCCCGCTCTCGCGCCTTATCATCGGGACGACCGTCGGCACGAAGGCGACGATCGTGCCGCTCGTTGTGGCGGCGTTTCCGTTCGTTGCACGCCTTGTTGAAAGCAGCCTGCGCGAAGTCGACCCCAATATCATCGAGGCCGCGCAGAGCATGGGCGCGACGCCCATGCAGATCATCTGCAAGGTGATGATCCCGGAGAGCATTCCCTCGCTTTTGCAGAACTTTACCATCGCGCTGACGACCATCCTCGGCTACTCCGCAATGAGCGGCGTCATCGGCGGCGGCGGTCTCGGCAAGATCGCCATTGACTACGGCTACTACCGCTACAAATATCTTGTCATGTTTGCCGCGACGATCCTGCTGATCATCCTTGTGCAGATCTTCCAGACGCTTGGCACGCACCTTGCGCTCAAGAGCGACAAGCGGCTCAAAAAGTAAAAAAGCGCGTATCCGCTTAGGCGCTCCGGCCTCCTGCCGGAGCGCCTTTTTGGCATATTGTGCAGATTGTCCGAAAAAACGGCGGCGTTTTTTGCAGGGGAAATGCAGTGAAAATTGCAAAACGGCTTGTAAAAGGGGGAGGATACTGCTATAATAAAACAGATCTTATGCACGATCCAATATGATTTGCATAATCTGCACGGAGAAATTGCGTGAATACCTTTCAGGAACTTTTCCAGTCGATGGACTGGGCCTCGCTGACCGATGCGCTTTTGCGCGTGCTCGGTGTCTTTTTATGCTTAACGGTGCACGAGACCTGTCACGGTCTCGCGGCCTACGCCCTCGGCGACCCGACGGCCAAGCGCGAGCACCGCTTGAGCTTGAACCCGCTGCACCATATCGACTGGTTCGGCTTTGCCGCGATGCTGCTCGTCGGCTTCGGCTGGGCAAAGCCTGTGCCGGTGGATATGCGGTACTTCAAAAAGCCGAAGCAGGGCATGGCGCTAACAGCGCTTGCAGGGCCGGTATCGAATCTGCTGCTGGCCGTTTTGCTGCTGCTCGGCGCGCGGATCGTCTATTACAATTATGTCGATACCGTGTTTTGCAGCGGGCTTTTGAATTTCCTTGCGATGACGGCGTACATGAGCATCGGTTTGGGGCTTTTCAATCTCATTCCCATCTCCCCGCTCGACGGGTCGAAGGTGCTTTTTTCCTTTTTGCCGGACGCGGCGTATGAAAAGCTCATGCGCTATGAAAAATACGGCATGGTCGTGCTGCTCGTGCTCGTGTGGCTCGGCGTGGGGGATAATATCCTCGGCACGGCCATCTACCGCGTATATGCCTTTTTGATAAATCTGATCGTGAGATAACTGCAAATGGACAATCCCGTTTTTAAGCTGGAGAGCGTTGTGCACGAGCGCAGCGAGGAGACCCTGCAGGACTTTGAAGGCCCGCTCGATCTCATCCTCTTTCTGCTGTCAAAAAACAAAATAGAGATACAGGACATCCCTATCGCGCTGATCCTGGAGCAGTACCTTGCCTATCTCGAGCAGCGCAAGCAGCTCGACCTTGAGGTCGCAAGCGAGTTCATCACGATGGCGGCGCACCTGATGTACATCAAGACCAGGATGCTGCTGTCGCTCGAGGATGAGCAGGCGCAGAGCGAGATGGACGAGCTGATCGCATCGCTCAAGGAGCGGGCGCAGAAGGACACCTATCTGCGCGTGAAAATGCTCACCGAAACGCTCGGCCCCATGGGCGAATTCGGACGCAGCATTATGACGCGCCCGCCGGAGCCGGTGCAGCGCGGAAAGATCTATGAATACGACCACGAGAAGGCGGATCTTGTGCTTGCGATGCAGGCCATGCGCGAGCGCGGCGAGCAGCTCGCCGCACCGCCGGGCGCGGCGCTGAGCGAGATCGTCCGGCGCGAGCCATACCCCGTCAAGGGCAAGGCGGAGGAGATCCTGCGCCGGCTGAAGGAATTTGGCATGACGCGCTTTAGGCTGCTGTTCCGCGGCAGCCGCAGCCGCAGCGAGATCGTGGCGACGTTCATCGCCGTGCTTGAGCTCTGCCGCGAGAAGGTCATCCGTCTTGCCGGCTCCGACACGGACTGCACGGTCGAGTGCGGCGAGGACGCGCCGCAAACCATCAATTTGTGAGGATACGTTATGTCATTGGAATCTTTGGATCTGCGCGAGGTCGAGGCGGCGGTGGAGGGCATCCTCTTCGCCAGCGGCGAGCCGCTGGGGATCGACCGCATCTGCCTTGCGCTGGAGCTTGACCGTCCCACGGCCGAGCAGGTGCTGCAAAAGCTCGGCGACCATTACGCCTACGAGCGGCGGGGCATCCGCCTTGTGCGCATGGACGACAGCTATCAGCTCTGCTCTGCACCGGACTATGCGGACGTTATCCGCAAGGCCTTTGAGATCCGCAAGACCGCCAAGCTTTCCCAGCCCGCGCTGGAGGTCATCACGATCGTCGCCTATTATCA
The DNA here is from genome assembly GCA_934572465.1 of uncultured Oscillospiraceae bacterium. Lineage (GTDB taxonomy): Bacteria > Bacillota > Clostridia > Oscillospirales > Oscillospiraceae > Hominicoprocola. The sequence goes on along the minus strand of CAKTLG010000004.1, from coordinate 8,363 downwards.
GCCCACGACCCGCGCCTACGTCGATCAGGTGCGCGGGGTGGACAGCTCGTATACGATGGGCCTTCTCTTAGAGCGCGGACTCATTGAAGAATGCGGGCGTCTGCAGGTGCCGGGGCGGCCGAGGCTGTACCGCACGACGAAGAAATTCCTGCGCGATTTCCACTTGGGCTCGCTCGAGGAGCTGCCCGAGATGCCCGGCCTTGAGGCCGACGGCCAGCTCCGCATGACGGAGGACGGCACGATCCTCGACCCCAGCGCACTGGAGCCGCAGGGGGAACAGACGAAAAACGCGGACGCCTGACGTCCGGCGCATGACAGGGAGGTGGTCGATTGACAGCGCTCAAGGTGATCGGCATTATTCTGCTGATCCTGCTGCTCATCCTTCTTCTCCGCGTGGGCGCAGAGGTGCGCTTCGGAGAAGAAACGGTCGTCAGGCTGCGCATCGGCCCCATCCGGAGGACGATCCGGCCCGACGGGGAAAAGCCGCCCAAAAAGCAGAAGGAGAAGAAAAAGCCGGAGGAGCAGGCGGAGCAGCCGCCGAAGAAAAAGCGCGCGCTGCCAAAGCCCTCGCTCTCTGAGATCACGGATCTCATTTCCACGGCCTTCTCCGCGCTGAAGGCGGCGATGCGCGCGGCCTGCCGCCGCGTGCGCATCGATCCGTTGGAGGTTTTCGTCACCTTCGGCGGGAGCGACCCCGCCGACATCGCGCAGACCTACGGCTATGCCAGCGCCGCGATGTGGACGCTGATGCCGCGCGCAGAGGAGCTGTTCAACATCCCGCACCCGTCGCTGCACCTGCGCATGGACTACGACGCCGCGCAAACGCGCGCGGAGGGAACGGTGGGGGTAAGCGTGCGCATCGGCGATATCCTTGCCATCGCGTTCGCGCTGGCCGGGCCGCTGCTGAAATGGTTCCTGCGCTTCAAGCGCGCGCACGCGCACGACGCACCCGCCGCGCATCAGGGCGCGGAGGCTGAAACCGCGCAGAAAGCGGACAAAACGGAAGAACAAACAGAAAAACTGACTGCATAAAAGAGAAAGGAAGCACATCATGGATAATCTTGAAAAGAAAGCGCCTCTGAACGATATGATGGAGACCGCGATGGGCAAGATCCGCGAGATGGTCGATTCCAACTCCATTATCGGCGAACCGATCACCACGCCGGACGGCGTGACCGTGATCCCCATTTCCCGCGTCAGCGTCGGCTTCGGCTCCGGCGGCGGCGACTACGGAACGGCGAAGACGAACTTCGGCGGCGGCGCGGGCGCGGCCGTCAAGATCGACCCTGTCGCGTTCCTGATCGTCAAGGACGGTGTGACGCGCGTGATGCCCGTGGCTGTTCCGGCGGTCGCCACGGTCGACCGTGTGCTCGAGCTTGTGCCCGAGGTGCTCGACCGCGTGGAAAATTTCATCGACAAGAAAAAGGCGGAGAAAGAAATCTACTGATTCCGGATATAATAGGAACATTCTTTTCAAGGGAGTGATCCTATGCCGCGTGTCCTGCGCCGCCTTGCCGCCGCCTTTCTGACCGTGCTTTGCCTGACAGGCGATATCACCTGTCAGGCTGCCGCGCCGGAGATCTCCGCCGCCGCGTTCGTCCTGATGGACGCCGGGAGCGGACGTGTTCTGGCCGCAGAACATGAAACGGAGGAGCGCGGCATTGCCAGCACCACGAAGATCATGACCTGCCTTGTCGCGCTTGCGCACAGCGGGCTCGACGATGCGGTGACGGTCAGGCGCGAGCATCTGCGCGAGGGCTCGTCGATGTACTTGACGGAGGGCGAGACGCTCACAATGGAGGAGCTGCTCTACGGGCTGATGCTGCCCTCCGGCAACGACGCGGCGGAGTGCATCGCGGACTATTGCGGCGGCAGCGGCGGCAGCGGCGGCAGCGCGCAGTTCGTTGCGTGGATGAACGAGACCGCCGCCGCGCTCGGCATGACGCACACATCCTTTGCGAACCCGAGCGGGCTGGACGAGGAGGGGCACTATTCCTGTGCCCTCGATATGGCGCGCCTTGCGGCCCATGCCATGCAGGATCCGACGTTTATGCGCATCGTTTCAACGCGCACGGCGCGCGTCGGCTCGCGCACGATGACCAATCACAATAAGCTGCTCGATTCCTACTCCGGCTGCATCGGGGGGAAGACGGGCTATACCGGCGGCGCCGGACGCACACTCGTCACCTGTGCCGAGCGGGATGGCTCGCGCCTGATCGCCGTCACGCTCTGCGACGGGAACGACTGGGCCGATCACGCCGCACTCTATGACTATGGATTTTCCGCCTACCGCCGCGCCATCGGCGCGAAGTGCGGCGCGCAGTACGGCACGGTCACAGTGGACGGAGTTTCCGTGCCCGCCGTCGCGGCAGACGATCTGAGCTATCCGCTTGCCGACGGCGAGGCGCTGACCACGCGCGCCGAGCTGCCGGAGGCGCTGGCGGCTCCGGTGCAGAAGGGGCAGAAGCTCGGCGAGCTTGCGATCCTCTGCAACGGCGAGGAGATCGGGCGCGTCGAGCTGATATGCGCCCGCACGGTCCAGCGGCAGGAAAGGCCGGCGGAGAGCGCCGCAAAGACCAGTTCACTTGCGGAAAAGCTGTGGAAGCTGCTTTCCGCATAAGGAGGGGAGCGCTCTGACGCATGAGAGGATACAAAAGCTGATCGCCGAGGCGGGGCTGTGCTCCCGCCGCACGGCGGAGCAGTGGATCGCGGCGGGGCGCGTGCGCGTGAACGGTGAGACGGCGCTGCTCGGGCAGAAGGCCGACGCGGAGAACGATACGATCACCGTGGACGGCGCGCCGCTCGCGCGCGTGGAGCAAAAGCGCTATCTGATGCTCAACAAGCCGCGCGGCTATGTCTGCACGCTGTCGGACGAAAAGGGACGGCCGACGGTCGCGGCGCTGGTAAAGGACTGCGGAACGCGCGTCTATCCCGTCGGGCGGCTCGACCTCGACTCCGAGGGGCTGCTGCTTTTGACGAACGACGGGGAATGGATGCAGCGGCTGCTCCACCCGCGCTATGAGGTCGACAAGACCTATCACGTCACCGTGGCGGGAGAAACGGCGGAGGCCGATAAAAGGCTTGCGGCGATGACGGAGCTGGACGGCGAGCCGATCCGCAGGGCGCGTGTGCGCGTGCTGCGGCAGGGGAAGGACACCGCGCTGCTCGCCATTACCATCCACGAGGGGAAAAACCGGCAGATCCGGCGCATGTGCGCCGCGTGCGGGCTTTACGTCAAGCGCCTGCGGCGCGTGGCGGAGCACACGCTCACGCTTGGAGACCTGCCGTGCGGCGCATGGCGCGATCTGACGCCGCAGGAGCTTGCGGCAACAAAAAACGAATGACAGAGGCGGTATTATGACGAAGAACATTCTACATAACATCGAGAAAAATATGAGCAGCTTCTCCAAGGGACAGAAGCTCATCGCACGCTTTATTCTGGAAAACTATGACAAGGCGGCGTTCATGACGGCCAGCAAGCTCGGGAAGACCGTGCAGGTCAGCGAGTCGACAGTCGTGCGCTTTGCCACTCAGCTCGGCTACGAGGGGTATCCGAGTATGCAGCGCGCGCTGCAGGAGATGATCCGCGGAAAGCTCACGAGCATCCAGCGCATCCAGGCGTCCGACGGGGAGCTTGGCGGCTCGGATCTGATGACGAACGTTTTGCAGCGCGATATGGAAAAGATCCGCATGGCCATCGACCAGACCGAGGGCGCGGAGTTTGACCGCGTGGTCGACACGATCATCAGCGCGCGGAAGATCTATATCGTGGGCTTCCGCTCATCCTCGTTCCTCGCAGGATACCTCAACTTCTACTTCAGGCTGATCTTCGACAATGTCGTGCAGGTGCAGGGCGGCGCGGCCGGTACGTTCGACCAGCTTTTCCGCGTCTCCCCGGGCGATGTCGTTATCGCCATCTGCTTCCCGCGCTACAGCGAGCTGGCGCTCAAGACCATTCATTTCGCGAAGGACCGCGGCGCGACGATCGTCGGCGTGACCGACAGCGAGATGTCGCCGATCAACCAGATGTCGTCCTGCTCGCTGCTCGTGCGCAATGAGATGATCTCGTTCGTCGACTCGCTTGCCGCGCCCATGAGCATGCTCAACGCGCTCATCCTCGCCGTTGCCAACAAGAAGGGCGCGGATATCGCCGCTACGTTCTCCGAGCTCGAGCATGTATGGGAGCGCTTCGGCATCTTCGGCAAGGTCGAGGATGAATAAGCGGCTCGTTGTCGTCGGCGGGGGCGCCGGCGGCATGATGGCGGCGATCTGCGCCGCGCGCGGCGGGGCGGCCGTGACGCTGCTCGACCCGAACGAGCGCCTTGGCAAGAAGGTGAACATCACCGGCAAGGGGCGCTGCAATGTGACGAATGAGAGCAATTGCGAGGAGCTGCTTGCCCATGTGCCGCAGAATCCGCGGTTTTTGTATTCCGCGTTCTCCCGCTTTGACGGGTACGACGCCATGCGTTTTTTTGAAGCGCTCGGCGTGCCGCTCAAGGTCGAGCGCGGAAAGCGCGTGTTTCCGGTGTCCGACCGCTCGTTCGACGTTACTGCCGCGCTGGAGCGCGAGCTGAAGCGGCTGCGCGTGAAGCTCGTGCGCGACCGCGCGCTCGACGTACTGACGGAGGACGGGCATATCGCCGCCGTGAGGGGCGAAAAGGGGACATATCCCGCAGATGCCGCTGTTCTGGCGACGGGCGGGGTCTCGTATCCCGCGACCGGCTCGACGGGCGACGGCTTCCGCATGGCGGAGGCGCTCGGCCACACGGTCACGTCGCTGCGCGGCTCGCTCGTGCCGCTGAGGGCCGACGGCTGCGCCGCGCTGCAGGGCCTGAGCCTGCGCAACGTGGGGCTGACGGTCTTTGAGAGCGGAAAGAAGATCCATTCCGATTTTGGCGAGCTGCTGTTCACGCACTTTGGCGTGAGCGGGCCGCTCATCCTGTCGGCGAGCGCGCATATGCGGCGCTTTGATAAAAAGCAGTACCGGCTGGAGATCGATCTCAAGCCCGCGCTCGACGAGCAGCAGCTCGACAGGCGTCTGCTGTCAGATTTTGAAAAATACGCCAACAGCGACTTTTGCAACGCGCTCGGCGCGCTGCTTCCGCAGAAACTGATCGATGCGTTCGTCGACCGCTCCGGCATCCCGCCGCGTGAAAAGGTGCATGATATCACGCGCGCCCAGCGCGAGACCATCCGCACGCTGCTCAAGCGCTGGTCGATCGATGTGATCGCGCCCATGCCGGTGGAGAACGCGATCATCACCTCTGGCGGTGTGAAGGTCGGGGAGATCGATCCGAAGACCATGGCCTCAAAGAAGGTCGCGGGACTCTATTTTGCCGGCGAGATGATCGACGTGGACGCCTATACGGGCGGCTATAACCTTCAGATCGCGTGGGCGACCGGCAAGGCGGCGGGCGAAGCGGCAGCCACTTATCTGCAAGAGCGGTAAAATAAAATTACTTTACAGAAAAGATGACGGAAAGAGCATGAAAGAACACTATTCCATTGCGATCGACGGTCCCAGCGGCGCGGGCAAGAGCACGCTCGCGCGCGCCATCGCCAGAGAGCTTGGCATCCTCTATGTCGATACCGGCGCCATCTACCGCACGATCGGCTGCGCGGTCTTTGCCCGCGGTCTCGACCCGAAGGACGAGCGGCAGGTCACGCCGCTGCTGCCGCAGCTCGCGATCCGCATGAGCTACGGCGCGGACGGCCTGCAGCATATGTGGCTCGACGGGGAGGACGTGACGGAGAAGATCCGCCTGCCGCAGATCTCGATGTACGCCTCCGATGTGTCAGCGATGCCGGCGGTGCGCGCCTACCTTCTGGAGATGCAGCGCGACACCGCGCGCCGAAGCAGCGTCATCATGGATGGGCGCGACATCGGCACCGTTGTGCTGCCGGACGCGGACGTGAAGATCTACCTGACGGCCTCGGCCGAGGAGCGCGCCCGCCGCCGCTGCCTTGAGCTTGCGCAGCGCGGCACGCCCAAGCCCTATGAGGACGTGCTGCGCGAGATCAGCGAGCGCGACGAGCAGGATATGAACCGCGCGGCGGCTCCGCTGCGCTGCGCGGACGACGCGGTGCGCGTGGATACCTCCGCGCTCGATTTCGACGCGAGCAGGGAAGCGCTGCTGAAGATCATTCGGGAGAAGCTGAAATGAGGATACTGTATACCATCGCGTGGGTGCTCGGACGGGTGCTGCTCTGGCTTTACCGTGTGGAGATCAGGGGTGTGAAGGAGCTGCCGAAAAACGGTGTGCTGCTCTGCCCAAACCACGCCACCGATCTGGACCCCGTGCTCATCGCCCTGTGCCTGCCGATCGACTATCATATGCATTTTATGGCCAAGGTGGAGCTTTTTGAAAATCCGCTGATCGGGTGGCTCCTGCGTACGCTCGGCGCGTTTCCCGTCCAGCGGGACGGGAAGGACGTCCAGTCCGTCAAGACGGCGATGCAGGTGATCCACAGAGGAGAGAACCTGCTCATTTTCCCCGAGGGGACGACCATCCGGGGCGGTGTCGGCTATCACGACGGGCTGCCCGCCCACGCCCATGCCGGCATCGCCATGATCGGTGTGCGCACGGGAGCGACGCTCGTTCCGGTGTTCTGCGACGGGCAGAAAAAGCTGTTCCATAAAACGCGCATCTACTTCGGCGAGCCGTATGTGCCGAGCGTGACCGGACGGCGCGGCACGTCGGAGGAGCTGCAGGCCATCGCCGACGAGATGCTGCGCAGGGCCTATGCGCTTGGCGGCCAGCAGGTGGGAGGCGCGCCGCTGTGAAGGTGATACTGGCGGAGACCGCGGGCTTCTGCTACGGCGTGGAGCGCGCGGTCGCTCTTGCGAAAAAAACAGCGGACGAGCGCGGCGGCGCGATGCTCGGCAGCGTCGTGCACAACGCGTCGGTCGTGCGTGAGCTGGAAGCGCACGGGATGCGGCTGATCTCTGATCCGGCCGAGGCGCGCGCGGGCGAGACGGTGCTGCTGCGCGCCCACGGTGAACCGCGCGAAACGGTCGAAGCGCTGCGCGCGCGGGGCGCGGAGATCGTCAGCGCCGTATGCCCGCATGTCGACCGCATCCGGAAGCTGACGCAGCAGGCTGAGCTTGACGGGCGGCGCGTGATCCTCATCGGCGAGCGCGCGCACCCCGAGGTACAGGGCATCGCGGGCTGGTGCCGCGATGCGGTGATCTTTGAAACGGCGCAGGAAGTTGCGGATCACCTTGAAAAGCACCCTGAATTTGCCAATTTACCCAGTATCGTGCTCGCGCAGACGACCTGCATTCGTGCGCTTTGGGAAAGTTGCGTGAAAATTCTAAAAAAAGAGTGTACAAATCTGAAAATCAATGATACAATATGCGATGCTACGCAGAAGCGTCAGACTGAGGCGGCAGAGCTTTCCGCCAGGGTCGACGCGATGGTGGTCGTGGGTGACCGCAGAAGCGCCAACACAAGGCATTTGACCGAGATTTGCAGAGAGAACTGCGGCAAGGTCATACAGATCGAGTCCGCAGACGAGCTCTCACCGGAGTTCTTCTCCGGATGCCGTGCGGCGGGACTGACGGCCGGTGCGTCCACTCCTGCGAGTATCATTATGGAGGTATTAACAACAATGACGGAAGAAATCATCAACAACACCCCTGAGACCAGCGAATCCTTTGAAGAACTGCTTGAAAAATCTTTCAAGACTCTAAATACAGGAGATAAGGTGACCGGTATCGTCACTGCCGTCGGCACGACCGAGGTGCAGGTCGATGTCGGCTGCAAGCAGGCCGGCTACATCCCCGTTTCCGAGCTGAGCAGCGATCCCGACGTCAAGCCCGAGGACGTTGTCAAGGTCGGCGACGAGATCGAAGCCTATGTCGTCCGCGTCAACGACGTGGAGGGCTATGCGACCCTTTCCAAGAAGCGTCTCGACGCTGTTAAGCTGTGGGAAGACATCGAGGGCGCCGTCGAGAACAAGACCGTTCTCGAGGGTACTGTGAGCGAAGTCAACAAGGGCGGCGTCGTCGTCTCTGTCAAGGGCGTGCGCGTGTTCGTGCCCGCTTCCCAGAGCGGTCTGCCCAAGGATTCCGACCTTGGCCAGATGGTCAAGCAGAAGGTCCAGCTCCGCGTGACCGAGGTCAACCGTGCCCGCCGCCGCGTCGTCGGCTCCATCAAGTCCGTTCTGAACGAGGCCCGTCAGGCTGCGCAGGCTGCCGTTTGGGAGGGCATCGAGGTCGGCAAGCACTATGACGGCGTCGTCAAGTCCATGACCTCCTATGGCGTGTTCGTCGACATCGGCGGCGTGGACGGCATGGTCCACATCTCCGAGCTGAGCTGGAGCCGCATCAAGAACCCCGCCGAGGTCGTTTCCGTCGGCGA